>CALAXC010000231.1 GCA_937894775.1 uncultured Clostridia bacterium | reverse complement strand
GATGGCAAGAAGCGTGTTCGTGAATTTTATGCTATGTCGAAGGAACAGGCATACTCTATCCTTGAAACAATTGCTATTCTCGGCGGTCGAAAGGACAGGCTTCATCTGTATGAACCTACCACCGAGGAGAAAAAGAGCGAGAATTTGGCACAGGAGATTGAGGAAGAACACATCGAGCGTCTTTCGCCGTTCGCATTCTCCAAGTGCAAAATCCCCGTTGGCGCAACGATTACATTCATTCATCAGGGCAACACCAACTCCGGCGCACAATGTACCGTAGTCGATGATAAAACAGTTGAATATCAAGGGCGCAGAGTATCCCTCTCCGCCCTCGCAACAGAGCTTACGGGAAGTAAGTGGGGCGTTGCAGGACCGCGCTATTTCAAATATAACGGAGTATGGCTGAATGAGCTCCGTGCAAAAGAAGAAGGTTGGAAGGTAACCTCTCGACTTGATGATGTGTGGATCATCCCTTGCAATCCGAAATATTACGATATCGTTGCCGCGTTCGACCACCTCGATGTGATCGAATGGAGTCAGTCTACCAACACGACCGTGGGCGATACGGTGTATATATATGTCGGAGAAAAATACAAATCGATTATGTTCAAATGCGAGGTCATCGCAGCCGATCAGTACGGCAATCGCTCTACCGATGATCATCCGTATTATAAGGATTTGGCGAAGGATCCCGATGCACGCTATATGAAGCTGAAATTGGTTGAAAAATATCCCGCGGGGCATTATCCGCTCAAGGAGCTCAAGGAAAATGGTCTTACGAGCGTTCAGGGACGGAGCAAAGCGACTGTGCAGCTGATGAAGTATTTGGAGGAATAATTTAAATACATTTCTATCAAAAAGGAGGTGTGAGTATGTTGGGTGAAATAGCTGTTGTTGCTGGAGGCATTGTCCAAAGTGCCGCACAATCTGAAGGTGCGAACAAATTAGTTACTAAAGCTACAGAATTTATTGACACGAAATTTAGAGATCCTAAATTAATATCGGGAATAGAAGATCAGCTTAGAATTAAATTTGGCGAAGAAACTTTTTATAATGATTTTGATGCATACATTAAAGAATATCACACAATTGAGCGTGTCATAGATATGTTCTATAACATCGGAAAAACTACAATATTATCCTGTAGAACCTTTGTTGAACAAAATCTAACCATGTTTTCGGGCCAATATCCCCAATATGGCATTTACGATATCGCCATGGTTAAAGAGGGTTTTGAAATAATATATGTTTGCGTACATTCAGCACTTGTATGCTTAAATCCACACACTGATGCTGGTAAATTACAAATATCCGGTGCTATTCAGGCGGAACAAAATCATCACGAACATAATGAAATGAACGCCAAATTAGATTTGTTGTTGTCGCAAACCGCCTCCATTATGGTTAATAAGAAGGACTTATCGGAGGCAACACGGAACGATATTGGTAGTGCTTCCGAAACTGTAAAACTGTTTTTAAACCAAATTGACCAAATCAGCGAACAGGATATAGGCGACGAGGAATCTATATCGAAATATTTGGAACTTTCAAACAGCGCATTTATAAAGTTAAGGGGTGAGCCGCAAAGTCAAGTTGACAAGGTGATTTGTGCATTGCAGTGTCGGATGGCGATTAGATATTGTAACTTGGGTCGTATTGAGAAGGCTTTTGAATGTCTCTCAAATATCGATTCTAAAGCAGCAGATGAGAGTAAAATCTATCACTTTGTAAACGCTGTTATCATAGTTAATCATAACATAGAGTCAAAATATGAAGAAGCGCGAGTCAGTTTAAACAAGGCATTAAAACTCGATGAAAACTATCATCGAGCTGTTTTGGCGCTTCAATTTCTTAATGCTTTACAGAAGGAAAGTTCATTAGAAGTAATTTTAAGGGAATTTGACGCGCATTTTGAACCTATTCTAATTCAAAACGATGATAAAGATTTGATTGCAGATTATTATATTCATCGTGCGTTCATTTACAAAGAATTTGATGACTTTGTCAATGCAGAAGCAATGTTTATTAAAGCAAAAGAATATGGTTATGATGATTTGGTTGCGGACTACAATATTGCGCTTATATATTATAGTAAAGCTACGCAGCATTTGCCCAAAGATAAACGCTTTTTTTGAGTTAATGTTGATGTAGTTACCTTAAGTAAAACTATCAGCATTTGTAAATATTGGTTGATAGATTCAGGAAAAACTATTTCCGACTTTTTAAAAACTCGAATGGTATCATTGTATTCTTCAACTTGCGGAATCTTAGGCACAAAACACGGTTTTGCATCCATAGATGAATATTTGCTATTGCCCGATTTGGGCTATGAAACCAAAAGAATGCTCATTTTCGAACTTGAAGGCACAATTTCCGATCAATATACGGAACATCTCGATGCTGATGATAAGTTGTATGCGGAAACAGTTAATTTTTATAAAACAGATAATTATGAAGGCCTAAAGAAAAAGTTTTCAGAAATGGACGAGGATGTGTTGGCGTCGTTGCCTACTCCCACCCTGTATATGGTCTTGCAGATGTGTGTTATTAAGCATGACACCGAAACATATTATTCTTTCAGAAAATATATAAACAAAGGCGACGAAGTACCATTAATATATTGTTTGGATGCTTATGCTTTGGAAATCGAAGGAAAAACGGATCAGGCAAAAGAGATTATCGATCAACACAAAGAAACTTCGACAGACTATCACTTGCTATCCAATATTTTAGGCTTTTATGTCCGAAATAATTACTTGGATGATGCAAAACAATTATTTTTAATTATCTTATCAAAATCAAAAAAGCAAGAAATATTTATCGATAAAAAAGAGGATTTTTTTGGTCGCGCAATAACTTTCTTTACTAAAAACAAGTCATTGATTGCAAAAGAATTTATTGAAGCTTCAGAAAATGACTTATCAGAAAACGAAAATATTTGGCGTGTAAAGGCGCAGTTCTATGAATCGATTTCTGATTTGCCTAATTTGTTAGAGTGCTTAAATTGGTTATATCAGCAAACAAAAAATTTTGATTTTGGATATAACAGAGTTGTTTGCAATTTCCAGTTAATGAATTATAACAAAGCTTTGGGAGAAGCTCATTCTCTCTTGTCTACAATTTCAGAAGGAAATATTGCTGAAAGGGTTAAAGTAATATGGCTGATCAGTAACATCAATTTGTTTTTGGAAAACGAAGATGAAAGTTATGAGTGGGCAAAGAAAGCTCACGAGCTAACTAAAGAAACTCCATCGGATGGATCCCATGCAGCTTATTTAGCGAGAGCAACTCGAACAGGACATATTGACGAAGCACTACCGGAATCAATTGAATACAAGAGGATACACCCTGTAATCATTGATGAATGGATGAAGGAAGTAAGAATGCCTTCCGAGGGTTCTGGAGAGTCATTGATAGATACAATGGATGAGGCTTTAGGACAATCTCATAAGGACTATTTGCAAGGAGAGAAAGCCTTTGTTACAAATTATAAACGAAATCATCTTCCAAATGCCATTATTCTAAAAAGGCATGGCAGCCTTGCACATTTATTTATATTTGCCGCTCAAAATAAGCTTATTGTCTCTGATGGTAATGCAACTGTCATGGATAGTAAGGCAAAAACAATATGTGATGATATTTTTGTAGATGCATTAACACTTATAGTATTACAACAATACGGATGCTTTGATTTGTTAAAGAAAATATCTCGTATTCATATTTGTTATGCTACCGTAAATAAATTACAAGAATACTACCCGACCTTAGATTTTGTATACGTTAAAGATATCTTGTCGTGGTTAGCAAAAGCAGACAATATTGTTTGGGAACAAAATAATTTTGCGATTGAAACAGATTTGGCAAACATTTTCTCAAATGAATATCTTATTTGTTGCCATGTTGCTTCGCGTGCTAATATACCTTTGTTGACAATTGAACCGAATATTGAAGTATTATGCGCAGACAAGGCGGATGGAGCATTCGTGGGATTACAGACAGTAGGACTGGTGTCTCTTTGTTATCGTTTTATGGATACATTCTCCAATGAAGCTCATCAGGGAATATACCGACTTCTCGATCACTGTTCTTTCGTCAATTTTAATGCGAATTCCATAATTGCACAAATCGAAAGAGATGGAAATACGATAATTGTTGATTCGTTATCTCGATTCTTCTTTTGCAATACCTCATGTGATATGATTAGTTTTGCAAATGTATATTTGGGAACAGTCCGATTCCTTGTTGCTCAAAACAAAGATATTGCGATAGATTTTGTTGAGTTGTTATTAAACGATGCAGATAAAATATGGAGAAGATGTTCCCATTATATGTACTGTGTTGAACGATTTGACGATAAAGACTCCGAAGCCAAGATACAAGCTGCCATACAGTATTTAGTGTTTTTGCTGTTTGAGCTAAAAGGTATTTTCAAGGAAATTCCCGAGCAAATCAAAGACTTGTATAAAAAAGTATCTATGCATGTGTCAAGAAAATTTGGAAAGGATTTTATTGATAACATTAAAGGGGCGATACTAACAGATGAATAAAGAGAAATTCCTTGAATACTGCCTCTCCACATACTCCACCCCTCCCGACTATCCGTTTGAGGGGGATTTTGAGACTGCTGTTTTTCGGCATTCGGGAAGTAGAAAGTGGTATGCTATCGTTATGCGCGTATCCCGTCGCAAGTTTGGGTTTGACAGCGACGAGGTGATTGACGTTGTGAACCTCAAGCTGCCGACCGAGATGTTCGGCTCATTCGGTGCCTCCGATGGTGTCTATCCCGCATACCACATGAACAAACTACATTGGATTTCTGTCCTTCTACCCGACGCTCCCAATGACGTAGTACAGTTTCTTGTGAACGTGAGTTTTGAAGCAACCAAAAGTAAGACAAAATTAAACAAACATAAAGCAGATTCATAATAATGATGATACGGCAGAGGCGGCGGACAAAATTTGTCCGCCGACTTTGCATCTTTCGATGCAGACAGAAACAATGCACCTTATGCTTCATCATCTTCTCCGTATTCAAACAGTATTTGCTCAACTTTATTAAAATTTACCGTTAATATTTCTACATTCTCCCCTAAAAAATTTCTCACAAAATCTTTCTGCCAATCGAAACAATATATACGAAGGTTACCTTTCAATTCAGAAGCAGCCCACAGACGACGCAGATCACCGTCCAACCACACCAAAGAATAAACACCGTCAGTATAATCATCGTGATCATAATATCCATACTTGGGAAGTTCGTCTAACTCCAGAAGTAACTTTTTAAAATAATTATGCCACCCTATAACGGTGAAGAAGCGTAGATATCTCGCGCCATATTCATTTAGTGGAATATAATGAACCTTTTCGTAGATGCCGTGAAAATGATAATTTGAATTTTGTATTTTATGCGTTGATAAAAAAGCTCTCATTGCAATTTCACCCGAATCAGCAAATAACATTGAATAGCTTTCCTCATAGATAGGAGCACCGTGTGAAAGGAAATCCACATTTATTTTTGCCTTAATTTCTCCCGCCCCCGACCACTTCATTGGTGTATATCGAGTATTATAGATATAGTAGTTTGTCTCGCCGATAAACAAAGTACCGACCAAACGTGTGAAATTGGTTTTGTTGGCTGCATCGTCTCCACCAAACCATTTTAACATTCTACTTGTCATAAAAAACGGTCTGCGGAGATAGATGATTCGTTCAAACTCGTCCCTTTGAAAATTGGGAAGATTGTGAGGGAAGATCTCGATGCCTGCATCACGGCACACGGCGAGGACCTCGGCAACTCGATGGTTGCGGTCAAGGTGTTGATCATTCATCGGCATATTATGTCTGTTTGAAATGATGTCGTAATACTCGCCCTCGTCGATCCATTTTAAGATTGGGAGGCCACCACTGTATAGACGAATGGATTTTAGTCTACCTTTGCCACATAGATTGAAGAGCCGCGGAAGCGAGATCGCTTCCGCGGTCTCGGGGTTGCGAACGGTCAGCGGTTGCATACACTCATCCACCAATTTTCGATACATACGTTTATTTCCGAGCAGGTGTAAAGAGCGCACAGGGTATTCGCCACAGACAGATAATAGGCTGATGAGGCGGTAAAGTTGGCTGTCTTTTTTCATTGTTTTTGTCATGATTTGTTTATCTCCTTTCTTTTATGAACAGTAAACGTTGAAATGAAAAATCCGACGTCTTAGTTTGATACAACGTCGGATTTTCTCTCTTAAATATGCGAAAAGGTCTTGTATTACAAGGACTTTTCGGTTTTGAAAAAAGGTGTAATAATTTTTTGGCAAAAAAGCGCTGTTTTTACACCTGTTTTTGAGGTGGTGAATCGTACAATTTCAGCCCGTTATCGGATATAGAGGGTTGTATTTTACACCACATCAGAAACTCCTCTTGCGGAACTATGTACACTTCGGTTTTGTCTTGATCTCCTTCGGCACTGCAATAGAAGTGCTGACAAATGTGGGGCGAATCGTCCTCCATCACGAACAGCGCAATCGCGTCAATGACCGTTTTGATCTCGATATTGTCGTGGTCGCGCCAAGCTCTTTTGGGATTATCTCTGTTGTAGACGTGCCGAAATATGACGGTGCATTTTCCAAACCTCCGTATCGGCTTGTCCATAAAAAAACGCTCTAACGAAGCATACATAATTTCCTTTATGTAGCCGGTAGAGCTGTTTCTCTTTTTGGGGAGCAGTGTAGGAATGACCGCGCAGAACCATCCTTCCTCTGTGTAGCCGCATTTGGCGGAGGCGGCATCGGTCAATGCTTTCGTTATTTTCTCCCGCATCAAAGGTTCGGGGGAGTAAAGCGGAAGAGCACGGCATAGCAACGTTGACCTTTCTTTCTGCTCGTATGCCGTAAGTAATAGCTCCGTTGCAGATTGATCGTTCATTTCGATTGCTCGTCGTGCTCTTCTAAGCGTTATGGTGAAATCCTCGGTTTGCCGTTCCACCTTGTCAATGGTTTTCAAAATTTCTTGTGTTTGTTCTTTTGTTAGTTTCATAAATCTCCTTTCTTTGTTCGTGGTACACTTTACCACTATACATATTATAACATATACGTATTTACGGCGCAAGTAGGAAACTGTGCCAAATGTGTGCCAAATGTGTGCCAAATGTGTGCCAATTTCGTGCCACTTGAAAATATTTTGAAAAAAACCGAAAAAATATTGATTGTTGAAGCACTTTTCGTATTTTTATACCTTCGAACATATATTTTCCTCTGTTTTGGGAAATAATAACGGTGAATACAAAAAACGGAGGTATCTATGTTCAAACACGAAAAAATGTTATTTCATCCCGTAGAGGTAGAGAGACCGAATCCGCAGTATGCGGTTCTCTTACAGGAGCAGCTTGGCGGCGGGAACGGCGAGCTGAAGGCGGCAATGCAGTATATGTCGCAGAGTTTTCGCATCAAGGATCCCGAGATCAAGGATCTTTTCCTTGACATAGCCGCCGAGGAGCTGGGACACATGGAAATGGTGGCGCAGACCATCAATCTGCTCAACGGTCACGACGTGGACGCAACCAAGGTGCAGGCGGGCGAGGTGCAGACACACGTCCTGCTCGGTCTGAATCCCGGGCTCATCAACGCTTCGGGCTACTCCTGGACGGCGGATTACGTGACCGTCACGGGCGACCTGTGCGCCGATCTGCTCTCCAACATCGCATCGGAGCAGAGAGCCAAGGTGGTTTACGAATATCTCTACCGTCAGATCGATGACAAGAAGGTACGCGAAACTATAGACTTTCTTCTCAATCGCGAGGAAGCGCACAACCAGATGTTCCGTGATGCCTTTAACAAGGTACAGGAAACGGGCTCAAACCGCGATTTCGGAACTACCAAAGCGGCAAAGATGTATTTCTCACTGTCGAACCCCGGACCGAATACGTTTGCGACGGGCGAAACTCATGCACCATCATTTAACTGAATTAAGAAAGTCACCGCTAAGCCTTTGGCGGTGATCTTACATATTGCT
>CALAXC010000230.1 GCA_937894775.1 uncultured Clostridia bacterium | reverse complement strand
CCGACACCGTCATATGGTCATAGACGAAAGCGCCGAAGGTCAGCGTAAAGCCGATGATTGCCACCAGAATACCGCTCATATCCCGCACCTTCCCGAAGATCACATAGAACAGGATCATCAGAATAACCACGACCGGCGTGCCTGCAATAATGCGGGAATATACACTTGCGATACCCTTCGCCAACAGTTGGAGCAGCTTCACTTCGGAACGGCTGAGCATATACAGGCCAAAGCCAAGCAAGCTGCCGGCAGCCGCAGCGCACAGGCTGATGAGCATTGTAACGCCGATACCTTCGGCAATCAGCTTCCAACGCTCTTCACGGATAAAAGTTTTCTCGAAACTTTCCTTTATGCCACCCCAAAAACTTGAATCAGACTGCCCAGCAGCGGCATTACTTATTACCATAACGACATCAACAGTAAGATAACTTTCCGAGAAATCTACACTCTCGGCTCGCTCCTCGGTAATAGTCATACCTCCGCATCCAATGTCATATTTGCCTGATACCACTCCGGGAAGAATTGCATCAAACGCCATCGAATGAAATTCGAGATTATATCCGTATTCCTTGGCAAAATGCGACAAAACTTCAACTTCATAACCGGCAACTGCGCCATTCTTCATATAGCAGAGAGGCTTGAGGTCGGAAGATACCGCTACTTTCAACGTGCCGTTCTCGCCACTTAAGCTATCGCGATCAAAAAACTCGGTCGGCTCTGTATTTCCTATCCACTTTGTATTGAGTTGCTCCAACAAACCGTTTGCTTTGGCACTAGCAAGAAACGTATTTAGCTGTTCTCGTACGGTCGCAGACTTAGCAGAGTCTTTTTGAAAAATAAATCCTGCTTCCGTTCGATCTATCGATTCATCAACTGTGTCTATTTTTGCGCCCTCCCAAAGAGCTGCGCTAACGTAGGTGTTTTCAGCAAGAAATCCGTCAATCTTACCGCTCTCAACTGCCAAAATCATATCGCTGATAAGATTGAAGTATTTGCGCTCTGCATCAGGAAAAAGATTCTTTGCATAATCGTCATAGACACTTCCCGTAAGAACACCTATCTTTGCATTATCAAAGTCCGAAAGTGTCTTGCCACTCGTTTGCTTACCGTCACCTTTGACAGCCATAACAGTTTCAAAGGTGCCGTAGGGATCGCTGAAGTCAACATTTTCTCTGCGCTCATCGGTAATATTCAGTGAGGAAGCGCCCATATCGTATTTGTTGGCGCTGATGCCTGCGATGATGGACTCAAACGGAACTACTTCTATGTCAAATTTGTAGCCGTAGCGCTGACCGAACGCTGTCAGCAGCTCCATTTCAAAACCGGTGAAGCCATCCGCATTCTGATAAAGCATAGGCTTATTATCAACGGAGATGGCAAGACGGATCGTACCGTTTTCACCCGTCAATGCCGAATAATCGGGATGCTCTGTCGGCTCTGTTTTGCCCAACCATTTTTGAGTTAAGCGCTCAATGGTTCCGTCCGACTTAGCCGCACCTAAAAACTCATTGATCTGTTCGCGAAGATGTGTGCTTTCTCCCTTGGGGAATACAAATCCGTTGCTCATCTGCCCGACAGATTCATCGATTTGTTTCAAGTTGACGCCTTCCCAAATAAGCGGTGCCAGGAATTGAGCATCCTCCAAAAAACAGTCGATTTTTCCCTGCTCTACCGCAAGGATCATATCGGACATATTATTGAAATAGACGCGCTCCGCATTCGGGAAAATTTCTTGGGCTGTTTTGTCGTGCGATGATCCGGTAAGAACACCAATCTTCGCTTGGTCGAAGTCTTCCATGCTTTGGAAGCTTTGTGTTTTATCATCGCTACATCCCGTGAGAGCTGCCAAAATCATTACTGTCAAAAGGAAAATTGACAGTATCTTTTTCATTTTTATCATTTTTATGTTTCTCCTTCTTAGAAAGAAAATCTCCTATTAGTGCTAATTAATCTAAAGCTGAACTTTGATATTGGCATTGATAATTGGAAATTTCACGCATTTCTCAAGGAACAAGAGATGTGCAATTCCGTCATCTTTTTCGTGATTTCCGATTGTCAGTACATAATGGGATTACAGATTATATGTTGTGCTGTTTGCGACTTACATTATTTGCAAGTTCTAACTTGCGAGAATTAGGTCTAACACACGCATTAATAAATAATATCTTATCCATTTCGTAATCCCTACACCAACCCGGTATTATCTTGTCAGTTCAATCGTTATCATAAACGAGCCGTAAGCGTTCAAAACAATATATACTGTATTCGAATCAGGGTTATAAGAGATTTCGGGACAAACTATAGGGTCAGGATTACCATCGTTGACGTCAAGTTCAGCATAAAATGAAATGAATCCCTCATTTTCGCTCGTTTGATAAAAGACCCAAGTAGCTTCACGGTCCATAAACGGGTCGTATGTATATGTCTGCTTTCCGTCAAATTTAATATATAAATTTGAAAATGTTTCATCCGCAACAAAGCGATCAAATGCGTTATTTATAATACCCTCTTCATCTTCTGCGTTATATTCTTGTTTAAGCAGGTCCAACATGCCTTCAGGAAGAACGGGTACAAATTCAACCTTAGTTATTTTTGAAAACTTCCATTCACCCGAAAAATGCTTAGATGATCCGCCGCATCCAACTAAAGAAGCTACCATAAGTGTCAACACAAGCACAATACTAAAAATTTTTTTCATTAAAAATTTTCTCCTGTTCAATTTTAAAATGTCTAAAAACAACGATAGGAAAATTACGTTTATTGATCCTTCGGAATCGCAGTAGTAAGAAGAGCAATGTACTCGGGCTTAATCTTATGCCATTTGTGGTTTTCCACATCGTCTACGTAATCGCAAATGTCAAGATAAAAATCACCGTCAACACCGTAAATATATAACATCAAGTAAAGACCGTCATGATTCTTATACTGGAATCGAATTTCATTGCATTCTTTAAATGCTTCTTCACTAACGATGATATCACTGGGCTCGGACTCTATAATATCCTCAAGCTTTACGCTTTTATCAAAGGTAGCAAGAAGTGTAGCCTCCTCTATGTAATCATCAGGCATGCCTTTAAAATTGATTCCCTCTGAAACAACGTATTCAGCACTGGCAAGATCCTCCCCAAAAAGCGAGGGCTGAGGATAACCGGACTTAAGGAAGGTTGCATGAGGTGTATAAAGTATATTTTCGTTTAACTGATAAAGATCGTAAATATACTCCTGACCGTATGCATAAATCTGACCATAGCTACCAATTTTCTTTGCGTTTTCCTCGGAGTGTTCTATATTGTAATGAAGATCGACTCTCTCATATACAATACCGTTGTATGTAACATCTTCCTCACCTTTATTAAGGGTGAAATCAATGTTGAGATAAATCACGCATCCGATAATTATCGCTAATGCTATTGCAATGGGTATAATTACTTTTAACATAACAAACCTTCTTTACATTAAAACGTTAAACAATCAACATTGTTCAGCAGTTCTGCCAGCATCTCTTTGCATCTTGCAATCTTTGCGGGACTGTCCGCCTCGTTCGGGCGACGTACGGCGCGACGGAGCATACGCGTATAACCGATGACCATCGCTTTCTCCATAACTTTCTGACACACAGTTTCATCCTCGGTTCCAAGGTACATCTTAAGCGAAGCATTCCAGAACTTACCCGCAGTTTCAAAGCTATATCCAAAGAAATCCATCATATTCTGATGATCAAGCTCAGAATATCCTACAAAGGCATTAAACATGGAACCAAGCTCAAACACGGGGTGTCCCATGCAAAGCGTATCCATATCAATGAGCAGCGGCTCGCCGTTCTGTACCATAACATTATTAGTATGATAGTCACCGTGCATCAAGGTATTCTGCTTCGGAACCGCCTCGATCAACGAGATCAGTTTTCTTCCCTGCTCTTCGGGAATGTGAGCTGTAACAAATCTTGCCCAATCGAGAGCAATCTCTTTCATATCGGGAACTTCTCCGTCCTCTACCTCTACTGCATGGATGCTTTTCAGCATATCTACGTAATACTTGACCGCCTCTGTCATATCATCAGGGTTTTGACGAATCAGCTTTGTTACGCTGGTAGCGTTCAAAAGCTCGGTAACCGTACCGTAGCCGTCTCCTACACGAACGATTCCGTAAGGAATTGCCGTATTGATGCCGAGAACGAATGCGCGTCTCGCATTCTCTCGCTCCTGCTTGATTTCGGGAAGTGCATCCTTTGCAAAATAGGTTTTGAGGATGGTTTCAGCATCGTAACGGTAAACAGCACCGTTAGCGCCCTTTGCAATAAACTCACAGCCCTCTACGCTCATTCTCTGATATGCCTTTTCAACCGTAACCATATCGGTAAATCCGGTCATATCAAAAACCTCGTAAACGTCGGGAGCAACGTTAATAATGGCAAGCTTAGGCTCTTCTTTTCTGAGTTTCAGAATCACACGCAAGCCTGCGGAAGAGATATACTCCAGATTGTCTGCATCAACCACGGTATGCTTACCAGGATTTTCGTTTTTAATACCGAAAATCTTTTCTTCTGCCTGTGCCGCATTGGAAGCGTCAATTCTTCCCTCCAATGCGATATATAAAATATTTTTATCGATACGGTACGTAACGTTCATTTTTTAGCTCTCCTTTCCAAATACAAGCTCTGTAAGCGTTTTGTATTCAAGCCATGCAGAGGTGTCCGATAAACGTTCTGTCAATTTAACTATCGAGCGATAGTACCACGCTTGCTGGGTTACGTCCTTTTGGTTAAATCTCTGCCACATCTCTACACCCTCTACCTTAAAATCGCGGTAGATGGAGCGCATATTGGCAAGCTTGTCACCAAGCCACACGATCAGCACGGCAACATCGTCTGCGTTTTTCAGAACCTCAAGAGATTCTTCCTTGCGAATACGCCATGTATCAGTAGGCGGAAGATCGGCGCGCTTATCCTCGGTTTCAGACTCAACAAGTTCTCTGACCCGCTTGCCAAACTTTGATTCGATTTCTTCGATTGTAATGCCAGCATCCTCCACAACGTCGTGCAAAGCGGCTGCGGCAATCAAATTCTGATCATCGGACATTGTGCCGACGATTACCGCTGCTTCCATTGGATGCAGAATGTATGGGGACTCACTTTTTTTGCGTCGCATTCCGTCGTGAGCCTTGACAGCAAATGCGATAGCCTCGCTTACAAGCTCCATTATTCAATCACCAGAATATCGGCAAAGCCGGTCATTTCGAAGACCTCCATAACGAGCTCGCATACGTTAGTAAGCTTCATCGCGCCTTTTGTCTTCTTCTGAGCAGCGAGCAATACACGGAGTCCTGCAGATGAGATGTACGAAAGCTTTTCACAATCGATAACGATCGAGCCGGTTCCATCATAGTTATTACTAATAAAGTTTTCAAGCTCGGGGGCGGTTGTAGTATCAAGGCGACCATCAAGAGCCACATTCAAAATTCCGTTATTGTTGTTAAAATTAATTTTCATTTTTTCTCTCCTTAAGCGAATTTTTTTACAATGATAATATCAGCTTTTCTTCCTTTGACACCTACGATAACGTCGTCAGCCGCTGAAGCGATAACCGATTTTTCAAGCTCGTCCCACGCCTCTGTTTTTTCTTCCTTCTTAACTGTACTTCTATACTGCTCGAGGCTCCAAATGTGCGAATAGTAATCCGCACCACTGCAATATTCCATTCCCATTGGATAGCTTTCCAACGCCATGGAATAGGTCTGCAAATTGTCTGCATCCATGAAATAATTCTCTACTGCTGAGCGAATTTTTCCAACAATCCCGACTGCAGCGGCATTCTTTTTGTTCTTTGCTATACTGACCAATTCTTCTTTCTTTTTTG
>CALAXC010000229.1 GCA_937894775.1 uncultured Clostridia bacterium | reverse complement strand
CCCAACAAGGGACGGTTTCGTGACATCCATATGCACGATACGTGAATCCCGGGAGGAACTCGGCCATGAAGTCTTCATAGTAGCTCCGGAACCCGAACCAGAACATCGTCAGGAAGGAGTCTACTATTTTCCATCCATCAAATTCAAGTCGTACGACGGATACTACGTTCCCATCTTCCCATCCAACAAGATGGAGATTCTGAGGAAGATCAACCCCGATGTGATCCACATACACGGCGTGGCCACCATGGCACTACGTGGACTCATCTGCGGACACAACCTGAAAATCCCGACAGTGATGACATTCCACACGATGGTGGATGACGCTGCACAGTACTACTCCCCTGTGAAACTTCCCCCGGAGACCATGAACAAACTGATATGGATCTACCTCAAGCAGATCCTCAAACGCATGGATGTTGTGGTCACACCGACGGAATGCATCGGGAAGGAGATCGAGTCCCACGGTGCTGTGTGTCGCAACCTAGTCACGGTGCCCACCGGTGCGAAGACAGAGGTATTCCATCCCGGAATACCGTCTGAAGACATCCGTGAAAAGTACGGACTCAACGTATGTCCCGTACAGATCCCGATCATTGACGGTGATACGGTTATCGGCTTTGCAAACCTCGTTGAGATGTGTGTTTACACCTTTGAAAAGGCTACGGGCGAGTATATAAAGAGTAAGATACCCGAGCAATTTATGGACGTTTGCAACGAGTATCACTCGATACTCCTGGAGGCTATTGCGCAGACTAGCGACGAGCTTATGGACAAGTTCTTCAACGAGGAGGAGATCACAGTTGAGGAGCTTAAGGCAGCTCTTCGTAAGGCTACTCTTGACAATAAGATCGTTCCCGTTTGCTGCGGTACCTCTTACAAGAACAAGGGCGTTCAGAAGCTCCTCGACAACATTATCGAGTATATGCCCGCTCCCACTGACATTGAGGCTATCAAGGGTGTTAACCCCGAGACCGGTGCAGAGGATTGCCGTCACGCAAGTGATGACGAGCCCTTCTCCGCTCTTGCCTTCAAGATCATGACCGACCCCTTCGTTGGTAAGCTCTGCTTCTTCAGAGTTTATTCAGGTAAGATTACTGGTGCAAGCTGCCCAGATGCTGATGCAACAGGCTATGTAACTGCTGGTCATATCCGCTTCTCCTTTGAGGCTACCTGTACAGCCAATGCAGCGATTAAGCTTTCGGGCTCGCTTTCGGGTAATTGGTCAGGCGCCCAAAACGAAACATCGGGTACTATTTCAGATCGTACAATTGATGGTTCATTCGTTAATGGCGGTTCTCCAACCCAGTTCCAGGCTGTCAGTGGTCCTGTGACAGTTCTTGCCAAAACAGTAACTCCGACAGCTGGTGCGTACTAAGCTTAGCCTCAGTATGAATTATTGGGCGGTGGGCATTGCTCATCGCCCTTTTCTTTTTAGAGGACTTTATGAAGAAGCGGGTAATTATTTTAGGAGCGTCGGGCTCAATCGGTCAAACAGCCATTTCACTTATGAGAGATAATCCTCTCTTTGAGGTAGTGGGGCTTTCTGTTCGTTCTAATACAGATTTGCTTCTTCGTGATGCAACGGCCTTAGGGGTAAAGCATATTGCCGTTAGCGATATTGCGGCTGCAGAAAAGATTGCTTTTGATTTACCGCAAGGAATGACTCTTTACAAGGGAGATGAC
>CALAXC010000228.1 GCA_937894775.1 uncultured Clostridia bacterium | reverse complement strand
GTCTGCGGCGCTGGGACGCGCCGTGTCGGCAGCGCATGAGGCGATTGCCGCGCATGCGCGGGAGAATGCTGCGTGCGCGGGCATGGGCACGACGCTCTCCGTCCTCTGGCGGCAGATTGATTCCGCAGTTTTCAATGCCGTCTATACCGGCGCCACCACCGAGATTCCCCAGGCGCTGCTGGCAGGCTTCCTGCCCGGCACCAGTGCTGCCGAAAATGCCGGAGGCACTGAAAACTCTGAGCCGGTTGTGACAGGTTACTTCGGTGCCATTGGTGAGAATGGTGCTGTTTCCGATGTGCTGATCCGTCTGGGCGATGATGACCAACGAATACCGTGCAGACCCTTGAGGTCTCCTGCCAGTCCGCCAATGCTGCCATCCTGGCAGCTGCCAGCGCCGGTACCATTGAAAACGTGGATATTGTGCTGCTGGATCAGCTGTTGCTTCAGACCACTGCGGAAAACAGCCGTGCAGGTCTGCTGGCCGGTGCTGCTGCAGGAACCATCACCGACTGCGACATCACTGCGGCGGAGTCTGTGGCAATCCACGCCGACTACGCAGGCGCAGCCGTGGGCTACGCACAGGAACTGACTGCCGATAACTGCAATGTGATTCTTGCATACGACAAACCCATTACAATCAGTGATCTTTCCAAGGCGATCGGTATTCCTGCCGCATATATTGAGCCAATCATTGATGTTTTAATCCAAGGTGAGCTGATGGGCAGAACAGCGGGAGGACTTGTCTACACCCGTTGCTTCGTGCAAAGATACGAGGATGCCTTTGGAGATATCCCCGCCCAAGAAAAGCTTGCCGATAAATATGCGTCTCAGGTATGGGAGATCGTTTGGAAACACCTTGAACCTCTGACACAACGTGATGACTTTGCGGAGATGTCCGACAAGCAAAAAGCAACGATGCTTTTGTTTGTGATGAATCAGATGTTACATGATGTTTTGCGCAAGAGCCGTCCCGATTCGGAACATACTCCTAAACAGCCGCCCGAGCGTCCCGATGCTGGAAGATGGCTTGCAACCGTTACCGTATATGAGCATAATCAAAAGCGAGATAATCCCTATGATGGCTCCGGTCCCGTATCCGTCGGTTACAGCTCAAACAATGACGGTAAGTTTGATTGTCAGATGTTCGATTGTCAATCGCTTTTCGGTGAGGCGCATTGGGCATATAATCTGTTCAAATACCGATGCTCTCTGCAAAGCATACTGCGTTTTTACGCTTCCTTCCTGCCTTGCGATGTAAAGACCGACAACCAGCTTCTTTACGAGCTAATTTCCGAATTTGAAAAGCTTTGTATCTTGAAGCGCAGTGCAGACGGTGAGATCAAGCTTGATATCCCTGCGTTACCATTTACCGAAGTGACAAAGCATTGGAATCCCGTTTGCGAAGCAATCAAGAAGGAGCTTTTCGAGCTGCTTTCCGAAGATCTGCGCAAACTTTGGTCAAAGACCAAGAACCGCGTTCCCAAGCACGTGGATGAATCAGAATATTTCGTACACGCAGGGGCTATGGGGGCATATGTAAAAGCACAGCTTCTCGCAATCGTGAACAAGGAGCTGTTGCCTTACCCTGTGGTCGTTGGTAAAACACCGCTGATCTACATTGCTTACCGAAAGAAGGATATGTAAATGGAATTTTGGTATGCACTGATAGGCATTGTTGCCCTTATTGTGTTATTTCCGTATATCCGTTGCTTTTTCAAGCGATTGAAATGCGCGTACAAGATCAAAAGGCTGTGTCGAAGCAAAAACTATAAAATTCACGTAACACATCCGTTATGGTTTCTTGGAAGTAAGCACGCAAAGAAATGCGACTTTTACATCGAAACCGCAAACGAGGTGTTTGCCGTCAAACTGTTTGGTATGCCAAGACGGTTTTCGATCTTGGTTTTGAAGGAAAACGGAGAATACTTTATCCGCAACTTTATCGCATTGATTTCTTCTATAGGACAGGGGATTCGTTTTCCTATCGACAGCAAGCCGAAACCTATGCCTGTCTATGACTTTCGCTACAAATACAGGGATGAATGGGAGATCAAAACGCCAAGGCGCGTTCTTTTGGTCAATCCCGTGTCGATGGAGTTCAAGCGTCAACCGCACCACGGCAGCGAGGTAACCGTAGGCGCTGGTGAAATTGTAAACGGTATGGAGATCGATTCCTTACCTCGACTTTTAGGAGATTTGGAGAGTGCCCTATGACAAACGCACCGCGATTGCTAAATAACCGCAATACCGATTTGCCGAGATCGCTTTTTTCGGATCTTCAGCTCGATAAGCTTTTAAGCGCACAAGCGATTGCGGTGTTACAGCATCCTTGCCACCGCGGCGAGATCGTGCGCCGCAACGAGCTGTTCCTTCTGCTTGATAAAAGCGAGAACGCGGCACGTCTGGAGAATACGCTTTCCGCTTTGTGCGCAACCGAGAGGGCGTTGCTTTTATACAAGGACGCAAAGCTTCCGCTTGATACGTATTACCGCCAAGCAGAAGTGCTTGAAGCCTATATCGCTTCGTGCGAAGCCTTAGCTTCAATGCGCGGTATGGGAAGTCTGTTTGCCGACGTGGCGGAGTATTTTTCATCCGAGGAAAAGCAAAAACTGCTTTCCGAAATGACGGATTCGGCGCGTAAAATAAGAATCCTGCTTCAAAAAATGAACGCAGGTCTTTTGTCGTTTTCCGATAAGAATTGGCTCACGCCCGATTATGATGCCGTAAGTGAATTTGACAGCATTTCCGAGTGCGCCGAAAGCCTCGGCTTTGCCGTTCCGAAAAAGAAAGTGCAGAATACAAAAATCAATCTTTCCTTGTCGGACACGATATGCCGACTTTATGCCGACGAGGTTTTGCAGATAGAAGCCGAGATAGCAAAATACGCCGACGTTGATTTTTACGCTCCCACCGCGTATATTTCCGAGATCAAATTCTTTTTGGAGATAAACGCTTTAACGCAACGCGCCGCCAAGATCGGCGTGCCGCACGTTATTGCAAAAATTGCAAAAGTGCCGATGTACGTATCCAAAGAGCTTTATGACGTTTCTCTTTTGGCGAAGAATTGCGGAAGCATCGTTCCGAACGATGCGGATTTTACCGAAAACGAGCCATTTGCCTTTTTGCTTGGCGCAAACGGCGGCGGAAAGACTACTTATCTGCGCGCGCTTGGCGTTAATCTTATTCTTTTCCTTTCGGGTTGCCCCGTGTTTGCAAGGGAAGCGGAAATATATCCCTTCGATATCGTTCTTTCGCATTTCCCAAAAGACGAGCGATTTGACAACACGGGCAGACTTGACGAGGAACGAGCGCGCACCGAGAAAATGTTGAATATGGCAGAAAACAAGATAGCCTTTCTGTTTTTCAACGAAACCTACAGCGGAGCGGACGAAAAGCGCGGCTTTGATCTGCTGACCGACACCGCCAAAAAGATCAAAGAAAGCAATTTCTTTGGTTTGTACGTTACGCATTTTCACGAGGTAATGACGCTTGACTATCCCGTCCTCTCGGCAGAGGTTGACTTGGATGATGCAAATAAGCGAACATTCCGCATCGTAAGGTCAAAGGGAAGCGCATCATCGTATGCGGCAGATATTCTCAAAAAATATCGTCTTGATAAAGACTCTTTGATGGCAAGGAGGGGCAGAAATGGCAATTAGTATTTTGCATTTGAGCGATCGAATTTCCAATGCCGAAGCTCTCTCCGACAGAATTCTGTACCACCTTTCGCTTGACCGTTCCTTTGCGCATATTTGTGCTGACGTCA
>CALAXC010000227.1 GCA_937894775.1 uncultured Clostridia bacterium | reverse complement strand
ATTTGGAGGCAAGATTGGAACGGCGAAACACGGTGTGAGGTAAGACAGCTTTCAGGCATTTTCGATGGGTCGAAAATCAAGCAGGAGAAAGAGTCGGGGTCGTAAACGCCCCACGACTCGTTTCACAGCGGGCGGCAACGCCGACCGCACAAGGGTTTTCGGCATTTTTGCTCTTTTTCTGAAGTGGTACCACTTCAGAGGAGAAGGAGCCAATTTAGGCGGTGTGAACTGCCAAAAGTGCCGTAAAACAAGGAAAATCGTAGGCGCTGTAATAGGTGCCGTAACAGAAAAGGAGAATTTACTATGGCAACCAATAACAAAATCAAATTTCCCCTCTGGGTAAAACCGAAAACAATGGAAACCGTGAAAGAAATGTACAAGGACGATGACTGCCGGAGCCAGTCGGAATTTATTGAGAAAGCAATACACGCATATGTCGGTTATCTACGGGCAGATAACAGTCCGGGAATGCTGCCGAATTATATGGTCTCTACGATGAAGGCTATCGTGGACAGCAGCGAAACACGAATGTGCAGAATGCTGTTCAAGCTGGCGGTGGAGATGGCGATCACGATGAATGTCCTCGCGGCTCACTGTGATATAGAAGAAGGAAGTCTTGCTAACCTTCGCCAAAGCTGTATCGACGAAGTGAAACGAATTAACGGAACGCTTGGATTTGAGGATGCCTACTACTGGCAGAAGGGCTGAGAAAGGAGAACAGAGTATGGATTTTGAATTACTGAAAAAGCGCAGAGAGAAATATTTGAAATTACAGAAAGAATTAGGAGAAGAACAGCATATCGGTCTCGGTTACGTGCTGACCGTTGAGGGGAAGCAGTATCCCGTAATGTCTTGTTTCTCTGTCAGTGGAGAAACAGAAGATGCAAAGGACAAACTGAAATACCTTATCAACGGTCGAAAAAGTTAACAAAACTGTTTCAGCAAAGTCGCTGGACTACTCGACCGAGTTGTGATATGTTGTTGCCGTATCCTATTCGGTTTGATTTGACAGAGCCGCACTCGGCTCGGAAAGGAAACGTGTAATGAAATCAACCGAAAGCAAAAATTTAATAACAGCCATATACTGCCGCCTGTCCCAAGAGGATGATCTGCAGGGCGAATCCAACAGTATCAAAAATCAAAAGTTAATCTTACAGCAGTACGCAGAACAGCACCGATTCCCGAACATCCAATTCTACGTGGATGACGGATACTCGGGAGCGAATTTCAACCGTCCCGATTTCAAGCGTATGATGAACGATATCGAACACGGCAAGGTAGGAATCGTAATCGTGAAAGACCAATCCCGTCTCGGCAGAGACTATCTGCAAACGGGAATGCTGATGGAGATCACCTTCCCCCAATACGACGTTCGGTTCATCGCCGTCAACGATGGTGTGGACAGTGCAAACGGTGTCAGCGACTTCTCCGGCATCAAGAATTATTTCAACGATTTTTATGCCCGTGATACCAGCCGCAAGATCAGAGCCGTTCAACGAGCTAAAGGTGAGCGTGGAGAACGAGTCGGAACGACCATTCCATACGGATATATGAAAGACCCCGACAACCCGAAACAGTATATCCCCGATCCCGAAACCGCACCAATAGTGAAACGGATCTTCGAAATGTACGCAAGCGGCATCGGCATCGTGAAGATCTGTGACAGACTGTCCGCCGAGAAGATCCTCTGCCCAAGCGTGTACGCCTTTAGGAAAAGCGGAAACAAATCAGGCAACCCCGATTTGAGCAGACCGTATCATTGGGCGCAGAACACCGTCCGCAAGATGCTGTCCAATCAGGAATACGTGGGAGATACCGTAAACTTCAAAACCTATTCCAAGTCCAACAAGTTGAAGAAAAGGTTGAAGAACGATCCCGAAAACATTCTCATATTCAAGGACACCCACGAAGCGATCATCGACCGCAAGACCTTTGAGATGGTGCAACGGCACTTTGCCGGACGGAAACGTCCCGACAAGCAAGGCGAGATGGACAAGTATGCAGGATTCCTCTTCTGCGGTGAATGCGGTAAGCGGTTATATCTGCACCGAGGGAAAACCGTAAAGCCGGAAAACAACGCCTTCCAATGCGGAGGATTCCAAAGAAGAACGACCGAATGTACTGCACACTATATCCGAGAGAGCGTCCTCGATGCCATCGTACTGCACAACCTCCAAACCGTGACTGCATTCGCAAGAGATAATCCCGACGAGTTCTATGCGATGGCAACACAGAACGGTGAGGAAGAAGCGGAAAAGTTCTACCGCAATGCCAGGATTCAAAAGGAGCAGCTTGAAAAGCGAATCCAAGACCTGGACAACATCATTCGGTGTTTGTACGAGGACAGAGTATCGGGAAGGATCACTCCCGAACGCTATGACTCAATGGCAAACGGATATGAGCGGGAGCAGGCGGAAAAGAAGCGTGAGCTGCAAGAGTTGGTAGAGCGAATCGGCGAGGTAGATATGCGGGATAAATGCATACAAGAATTTATCCGCAACGCCAAGCAGTATATTGCGATGCCGAAGCTGACACC
>CALAXC010000226.1 GCA_937894775.1 uncultured Clostridia bacterium | reverse complement strand
AGCGAAACCAAAAACTTTCCTTGATCGCTCTTTGCAAGATGTACATAGCGCCCGACCGCATTGTATAGTGTACATTGTTCGTTGTTTAATTGTAACTTATTGACATTTTATTGTAGCTATGATATAATTATTGTGTATGTTTATTTTTCTGTATTTTGGAGGAAAAAAGCTTGAAAAACAGTATGAAGCTCCGTTCAGGTGCTACTATATATCAAATCGACAGCGCTGAAGCTGAAAAAAAGAATTATCTTACACGTCAGACTCTTACTATGCTTCACCTTATGCCTACAGGCGATCCTATCGCTTATAAAATAGCTCCCGATGGCGAAATTATATATTATTTCGATGCTTCAAGAGTAACTGAAGCACCGCCCGAAACCTGGTATTTCCCTACCGCACGTAAGGATTCGATAACTCTTAACAGCGGAACGGTAATTCCAAGAATGAGTACTAAAAATGCCGCCGCATCGGGATTCTATACCGCTGACAGACTCCGCAGAATGCACTATGAGCCTATCGAGGAGCCTGTCGCTTATACTGTAAAGACGGACAAGACTATTCTTTATTTTTACGATAAAAGAACTGCAAATAAGCTTCCGCAGCTCTGCGTTAAGTGCGGAAAGGACATCAGATACAAGCGTAAGCTCTGCGAAGCTTGCTATGCCGAGGATATGGCTGAAAGACGTATTGAGGGTGATGCTCACCGTAACGCATATTATAATATGGACCGTTCGAGAATTCTTTTCTTCGATCTTGAGCTTACAGGATTCTATGACCGCGATGAGATACTTTCTATAACGATTATCGATGCTACGGGCAAGCTTATTATGGATACTCTCGTTAAGCCTACTCATACCGCAAAGTGGAAGCGCACCGAAAAGATTCACGGTATAACTCCCGAAATGGTCGTCGATGCTCCTACACTTGAGATGATAACTCCCGACATAAAACAGATATTTGCTAATGCCGATCATATAATCGCATACGGTGTGTCAACCGATTACAGCCATATAAAATATATCTACGATACCGAAGAGGAAAGAGAAGAGCTGCATAAAAAAGTTCTTTGCTGCGCTACCGAGTTCGTAAGATATACACATGAGGTGCGCCCCGATATCGTCCACGCATCGCTTACAGATGCTATGGCGTGCTTTGATATCCCTTGGGACGGAATCGCTCATTCTTCTGCGGCAGATACCTATGCTTGTATGAAGGTCTGGGAAACTCTTTTCCCGAACTATTATAAAAATTAAGCAAAGGAAGAAAATATGAAACAAAGAGAGATTTTGCTTTGTAAATACGGTGAGATCGTTTTAAAGGGCGCAAACCGTAAATACTTTGAAGATATGCTTTGCCGCGAAATGAAAAAACGCGCGAGAGCATACGGAAATTTTGATATATACCGTTCGCAGAGTACTATTTATATAGAGCCTAAGGACGGGGATGCCGATTTTGACGGACTCTTTTTGTCGGCTCAGAAGGTTTTTGGTATCGTTACCGTAGCGCGCGCCGCTGTTTGTGAAAAGAATCTTGATGATATAAAAAGAGTTGCTGCCGAATATATTCCTCAGTTTTTAACCGATAAAAAGACCTTTAAGGTCGAAGGAAAGCGCTCCGACAAGGCTTTTCCGCTTGATTCTATGGAGCTTGCGAGGGAGATAGGCGGAACTGTTTTAGGTGCTTGTCCCAAAATAAAAGTTGACGTTCACAATCCCGACGTTGTTGTGAGAGTTGAAATAAGAGAATTCGGCGCGTATGTGTCGGCAGGTGCTGTTAAAGGCGCTTGCGGTATGCCTATTGCCACTAACGGAAAGGGACTTTTGCTTCTTTCGGGCGGTATAGATTCTCCCGTTGCGGGATATATGATGGCAAAACGCGGAGTTAAGATAGAGGCTGTTCATTTTGAATCTTTCCCTTATACGAGTGAAAGAGCGCGGGAAAAGGTCATTTCGCTTGCGTCTATTCTTGCCGAGTATGCGGGTGAGATAAATGTTCACGTAGTTTCGCTTACGCATATTCAGGAAGAGCTTGTCAAGAATTGCGAGGAAGATTATTTTACACTTCTTTTGCGCCGTTATATGATGACACTTGCCGAGAGAATTGCAAAAGAAAAGGGCTGTATGGCGCTTATAACGGGTGAGAGCCTTGGTCAGGTGGCGTCACAGACTATGCAGGCGCTCGGAGTTACCGATAATGCGGTAGAGCTTCCTGTTTTCCGTCCCTGTATCGGAATGGATAAGGAAGAAATTATTACCGTATCCCGAAAGATGGGAGCTTTTGAAACGTCGATCTTGCCGTTTGAGGATTGCTGTACCGTTTTTACGCCCAAGCATCCTAAAACTAAGCCCGAGCTTTCAAAGGTTTTAGAGCAGGAGCAGAAGGTTGATTTCGATGCTCTTTGCGACGAAGCGATGGAGTCGCTTTACACTGTTACCGTTGAGCCTCGTTATTAAGGCGGTAAAAATATGAAGATAAAGCTTATTTCTGTTGGATTTATAGTTTTGCTCGCGTTATTTATCATCACTTGTTCGATAGCTTTGCCGATTTTGATAAGACCGTTTTATTATATGCAGATCGATGCGCTTGGTCTTGAAAAAGAATCGGGACTTGAAAGGGAAGAGATAATACGTGCATATGACGAGATGATGGATTACTGTATGGGCTTTCGTTCGGAGTTTTCGGCAGGCGGTTTACCGTTTTCCGAGTCGGGTGCTTCGCATTTTGCCGATGTAAGAGGGTTGTTTATATTTGATCTTGTAATGGTTGTGCTTTGCGGAGCTTTACTTATTACAGCGGTTATTGTATTGAAGAAGAAAAAAATAACGCTTCACCGTTTTTGTGGCAGAAGCGTAGCTTTTTGGAGTGTTATTTCGATATTTTCGATTGCTTCGGTGATAGGAATTTCCTGCGCGATAAGCTTTAAAAAGACGTTTGTACTTTTTCATAAAATATTTTTCCCGGGAAAGACCGACTGGAAATTCAATCCGTACACCGATCCGATAATAGACTTGTTACCCAATCAATTTTTCAGTAATTGTGCGATTCTTATTTTTGTAGGAATAGCGCTGTTTTGCGTGGGCATTATGTTATATGAATTTTTGCCGAGAAGGAATAAAGATAAATAATCAGCGCAAGAATATATGTTTGACCAAACAATGCGGTCGGGCACTATGTACATCTCGCAAAGAGCGATTAAGGAAAGTTTTTGCGGAGCTTTTTTCAAAGTCGGCTGAGCCGACAGCCAATCAACGCACACACATAGCTCTTCCAAAGCCATCGGGTGCTTTGTACATCTTGCAAAGAGCGATCAAGGAAAGTTTTTGCGGAGCTTTTTTCAAAAAGCGACAAAGAAAAACGGCGCTTT
>CALAXC010000225.1 GCA_937894775.1 uncultured Clostridia bacterium | reverse complement strand
GATAGTAATGTTGTATTTTTCAGTCGGTTTGCATAACTTTATACCGACAAATCGGATTTTATATGAACTCTAATAATTGGAAACTTCGGCTGAAATATGGGAGGGAGAAGACTCCTTTTCATCATTACACCGTTTTGATAGATGGTAGCACTACAGCAGATACGACCATTGATTGCCCCATTGGTAATGCGTGGCTGGGCATTAAGATTTGGGCATTAGATTATGATATGGCTGCTGATATTGCTTGTTATATTGCAAAAGATATTGGTTTTAATATCAAGGATTCCAGTCACGGTGTTCAGATTTTTGAAACACAGCCAGAACAACCGCCACGCGATAAGCCTTATGGGTATGATATAAAGTTCACTCCATATATGGATGAACAATAAATTCGGGTTTATCTACCAACCTTGACACAAGATCTTCCTTCTGCTCGGTTGATTCCATCTGTTCCACCATCAGTTCTGATAGCTCTGCCGATGGCTCAGTATCTTGCCCAACCAGCTCCACTTGTTCGACATTGGGAACGGGATGACCGGAATCCAAGCAGATATCCATAGTGACTTGAATAGGGACCCATACCTGAAGAAAAACATAGATAGGGAAAAAGATGTTAAACCAACCCAACTCAGCATTTTGACATACTCAGGTTATCTCGAGAATAAATCTTCCATTGTCAAATTCGCCTGAGCGATATTGCTGTAGGAATTCCTTTTAACCCCATAAGTAGTGATAAACACATGATTAAGCGCCTTCTTTGTGCCTGTTACTTTCTTGAACAAGCTGGCCCTTTCTCTTAACTTCTGATCATAATCGCCGTCTATCACGAATTCATCTGAATAATATTTCATTTCGCAAAGAGCGAGTTTGCCTGTCGGCTCAGCCGACCTTTTTTCAAAAAGTTTACTTCCCCCACATGTCTAACATTAATTATCCAAAACCTTATCAGCTACCTGCTTTTTAGCAAATGCCGCAAACTCATCGACAGGCATTGTACCCATATCACCCGTCTTACGTGAACGAACAGCAACACTGCCTTCGTTCATTTCTTTTTCTCCTATAACAAGCATATAAGGAATCTTTTCAAGCTGTGCCGCTCTTATCTTATAGCCTATCTTCTCGTTACGTGCGTCAACCGTTACACGCAAGCCTTCGTCCTCAAAACGGTCAGCAAGCTTTTGAGCATACTCAGCCTGCTCGTCACCGATAGGAAGAATTCTTATCTGCTCGGGAGCTATCCACATAGGAAGCGCGCCTGCGTATTTTTCAAGCAAAAGCGCAAGTGTACGCTCATAACAACCCATAGATGTACGGTGAATAATATAAGGTGTAACGCGCTCATCGTTGGAATCGGTATATTCCATACCGAATTTCTTTGCAAGAAGCATATCTATCTGAATAGTAACAAGCGTATCCTCTTTTCCGTGAACGTTACGCATCTGAATATCAAGCTTCGGTCCGTAGAAAGCAGCCTCGTCTATACCGATAGAATAATTACCCTTTCCGAGAAGCTCATCAAGGAGCTCACCCATAACGTTCTGCGCCATATCCCACTGTTCGGGCGTTCCCTCGTACTTATCGGTACGGTTGGGATCCCACTGTGAAAATCTGAAATAACAGTCTTCCCAAAGTCCGAGCGAAGTAAGACAGTACTTAGCAAGCTCAAGACAGCCTCTGAATTCATCAGCCAACTGATCGGGACGGATAACCAAGTGTCCCTCGGAGATCGTAAACTGACGAACACGGATAAGACCGTGCATTTCTCCGCTATCTTCATTTCTGAAAAGAGTTGAAGTTTCACCGAGACGCATAGGAAGATCTCTATAAGAACGTTTCTTATTCAAAAATACCTGATACTGGAAAGGACAGGTCATAGGACGAAGCGCAAAACATTCCTTAGTTTCATCATAAGGATCTCCCATAACGAACATTCCGTCAAGATAATGATCCCAGTGGCCGGATATCTTATAAAGCTCTCTCTTTGCCATAAGAGGTGTTTTAGTCAATAAATATCCGCGACGGCGCTCGGTATCCTCAACCCATCTCTGCAAAAGCTGAATAGTTCTTGCACCCTTGGGAAGCATTATGGGTAATCCCTGACCGATCGAATCAACTGTTGTAAAGTATTCAAGCTCTCTGCCTATCTTGTTGTGATCACGTTTTTTAGCTTCCTCTACACGTTCAAGATATGCTTTAAGCTCATCCTTTGATGGAAATGCAGTACCGTAAACACGCTGAAGCATCTTGTTTTTCTGATCGCCCTTCCAATATGCGCCCGTACACTGAGTAAGCTTAAGAGCCTTAACAGCCGCCGTTGAGAAAAGGTGAGGTCCCGCACAAAGATCGGTAAAATCACCCTGACGGTAAAAGCTTATGACCTCACCCTCAGGAAGCTCCTCGATAAGCTGAACCTTATAAGGCTCGCCCTGCTCTGTCATAAATGCGATAGCTTCATCTCTCGGAAGCTCAAAACGTTCGATGCGAAGATTTTCTCTTACTATCTTCTTCATCTCATCCTCGATAGCCTTAAGTATTTCGGGAGTAAAGGAAATTTCGCTGTCAAAATCATAATAAAATCCGTTTTCGATAGCAGGGCCTATTGTAAGCTTGGTTTCGGGATAAAGGCGCTTTACAGCCTGAGCTAAAATATGCGATGCGGTATGGCGGAAAACCTTTTTTCCCTCTTCATCTTCAAACGTGCAAAGCTTTACGTCTGCATCGCTGTCGATAAGATAGGTAAGCGCGCGAACAGTTCCGTCAACAACAGCGCAGAGTGTTGAACGGCTGACAAGTCCGAGTTCATTTGCTGCATCATAAACGGTGATCGGTTCATTTTTTACGAGCGACTGCTCGCCAAAATTGATCTTCATAATTTTATTCCTCCGAAAAATATTGTTTATTTATTAAAATATTTTTATAAAAAAAGCCCCCGAATAGCCAAAAAGCCATTCGGGGTGCATAGTTTACACGCACGGTTCCACCCGAGTTTTTTACTCATAGGTATTCGATTTTAAACGTGAAAAGCGGTATCTGCAAGGCCTTAGGGCAGAAGCATTTCAGCCGAGTGCTTCCTCTCTGATGCGATGAACGGTGCAGACGTGTTTTTTCACTGCCGCAAAATTGCGGAATTATTTTTTGCGTTTTCTGTTATACTCAGAACGCGGATTTACTATCTCTCTCCAGTCGAGATCTCCTCTGTCGAGCGCGGTAATAATAGTTTCAGCAGTAGCAAGGTTTGTCGCTACGGGAATATTAAGACGGTCGCAGGTAAGAAGAAGCTCATTTTCAATAGCGATAGAACGGGGATTGTTATTATATCCTCTGAAATAGAGCAATACATCTATTTCATTAAAGGAAACACGTGAAGCGATCTGCTCTTCTCCGCCGTGTTCACCTGACATAAGTCTATCGATTTTAAGTCCTGTTGCTTCTGAAATGTACTGTGCTGTCGACGCTGTTGCGCAAATATGATGATTTGCAAGCACACCGCAATATGCTATGCAAAATTGTGCCATTAATTCTTTTTTTAAATCGTGAGCGATAATTGCAATCTCCATAAAACTCCTCCCGATTCATATATAGGATCTCTATTACTGAATCATTTTTCTCCAATGATAGTTTAATTATACACAAAAAAGAGTTTTTTGTCAAGTATTGATTATTGTTTTTACCATTTTTAATAGCAAAAAAATTAAAAAATTGTCAAAAAAGATAAATTGAGAAACAATGCACATATATTTTTGAAAAATCTATTGTAATTTGTAAGAAAATAATTTATAATATAGGTGTATGCGTAACACTTAAGCAAACAGTTTTATAACAAAAACGGAGGATTTTTAAAATGATTAAAGAGACCATCAACCTCGTAGCTAAGACCGATCCCGAAATTGCTGCGGCTATAACAGCCGAGTATGAAAGACAGTCGGACGGACTTGAGCTTATCGCATCGGAAAACGTAGTTTCAGAAGCTGTAATGTGCGCTATGGGATCCGTTCTCACAAACAAGTATGCAGAAGGATACCCCGCAAAGCGTTACTACGGCGGATGCCAATGCGTTGATATTGCCGAGAACATAGCTATCGAGAGAGCAAAGCAGCTCTTTGGAGCAAAATACGCAAATGTTCAGCCTCACAGCGGAGCTCAGGCTAACACAGCGGTTTATTTTGCACTTATTCAACCCGGCGATACCGTTATGGGTATGAGCCTTGCTCACGGTGGACACCTTACTCACGGAAGTCCTGTAAATATTTCGGGAATGTACTATAATTTCATTCCCTATGAGCTTAACCCCGTAACCGAGAGAATCGATCTCGACGAATTTGAAAAGCTTGCGAAGCAGCACAAGCCCAAGCTTATAGTTGCAGGTGCTTCTGCTTATCCGAGAATTATAGAATTTGAAAAGATGGCAGAGATCGCTCACAGCGTCGGTGCGTATTTTATGGTAGATATGGCGCACATCGCAGGTCTTGTAGCGGCAGGCGAACATCCTTCTCCTCTTCCCTACGCAGACGTAGTTACCACCACCACTCACAAGACACTCAGAGGTCCGAGAGGCGGTATGATACTCACAAATGACGAAGAGCTTGCCAAGAAATTCAACAAGGCGATCTTCCCAGGAATTCAGGGCGGTCCTCTTATGCACGTTATCGCAGCTAAAGCAGTTTGCTTTGGAGAAGCACTTAAGCCCGAGTTCAAGGAATATCAGCACAACGTAGTTCTCAATGCAAAAACGCTTGCGGACGAGCTTCTTAACGAAGGCTTCGACCTCGTTTCGGGAGGAACCGACAACCACCTTATGCTTGTTGATCTTCGTCCTATGGGTATTACGGGTAAGGAATTTGAGGCAAGACTCGACAGTGTTCATATGACAGTTAACAAGAATGCTATTCCGAACGACCCTGAAAAGCCCTTCGTTACTTCGGGTGTAAGAGTTGGAACTCCCGCAGTTACCTCGAGAGGACTTACCGCAGAGGATATGAAGACGATCGCTCATCTCTTTGCTCTTACGGCAAAAGACTATGAGAATTCTGCTGCCAAGGTACGCGCAACAGTTGCCGAGCTTTGCAAAAAGTATCCGCTTTATTAATAAAAATATAAAAAACAATCACCCGATTTCGTTGTGAAATCGGGTGATTTTATACAGCGCACGATGTTCGCCCAAAGTCGGCTGAGCCGACAGCCAATAACGCACACACATAGCTCACCCAAAGCGGTCGGGCGCTGAAGCTCAAAGCTTTATGTCGCAAAGAGCGATTCAAAAAAGTTTTTGGTTTCGCTTTTTTCAAAAAGCGAACGGGGTCAAGAGGGGCAGAG
>CALAXC010000224.1 GCA_937894775.1 uncultured Clostridia bacterium | reverse complement strand
TGTCCATTTTAGCTTCAGGAAGGTGGTAAAAATGCCTAAGCCCTTATACACCTACCCCAAGCGAGTAGCTCGTGAAGAAAACGAGATGGATGCCTATGCCGAGAGCCGTGATGAAAATATCGCATGTAAAAACGGTATCGAATGGATGATCCGCACCAATTTCGACGGAATGCATTTGCACGGTGACTGTGCAAAAGAGCTCTGCGAAAAGTACGGTATGGATCGTGTCGGTTGGGTGCTTGCCAACACCGTACAGCATCACACTTGGGATGGTAGATTCCGCCCTCACACACAGGAATGGGCAGACAAATTCCCAATCCCGACTGCAGCGGAAGATATGACCACAGATTACTGTGTCGGATCTCATCCCGAAATCGTCAACGGTTTGATCGATCAGTATCGCTCTTACGTGCAGACGGTGGACGTTCTTAACTCCTCCGCTTGTGTATACGGCTCCCGAAGCGGTGACTACGAAGGCAAGCTGATGATCCTGCGTCCTTCTGCTCTGAATGAGCAGTACCGAAGCAGTGAGTATCAATACTTCCTTGCAGACTCCGGCTTTGGGTGTAATCCCGATAAGCTTGGTGGAAAGGTCTTCGGACGATTCCTCACCGACGGAGAATCCACACAGTTCCGACGTGGAGATTTTCTCGGTGAAGCTGACTCCTACGGTCTTCCCGATTGGGCAAAGAAGAAACTCCAAGAGCTGATCATTATCGGTCAGGGCGACAACGGATTCGAAATGGGAGGTATGCAATGAGAATAAAGGTTCATCAGATCGATAACAAGCTGGACCGATATAACACCGGCTTTCGAAGCTATGACAGCGTAATGAAGACTGCGGGACGAGTGGATCCCAGTATCTATAAAACCGTTTATGACGGTAATGTGGATGCGGATAACCTCGAAGCAATCTATACGCTCTGCAATACCGATCATCCCGTGGGATATAACGGTCATTCCATGTCAGTGGGTGACGTGGTGGAGCTGGAGGATGGAAGCTGTCACTTCTGCGACTCCTTCGGTTTCAAGGAACTGAAGGACTTCGACACCTCCAAGGTCGCTCCGATCGTAGGACACCGAATGCTCGTCATCGAGCCTCACAAAGCACCCTACGAAATGACCATTCCCGATGGCTTGGATCCGTTGCAACAGGCAGTGAAAGGATATATCGAAGCGACCTATCCCTTTGACGATAACGCCTTCATTATCGGAAACGAAGAAGCCAAGCTGATTGGACTCGAAGGCAATCGAAGAATCGGAGATAGCATATATGCCGGCACCATCCTCATCGTAGCCGATGACGGACAAGGTGGAACCACAGATCTGACCGACGAACAGATCGGCAAATACACCGAAATGTTCGCCACTCCCGAGGACATCTCGCCCGAAGAAGTACAAAGCGATCTGTGGTTCAAAGTAATAGGCTTTGAAGAGTAATCAGAGCCGCAAACAGAGTCTTACCGAAAAAAGTAAGGCTCTGTTTTTTTAATAGATATCACCGAAGAAAGGAGGTAACGAATCAATGAAAATCGATGCAAAGGTTGTAAAGACCTTCGACACCGGCAATGTGAAAGCCATTTGTGACGTAACGCTTGACGATGCGTTTGCTATTCACGGTGTCAAATTCATCAAAGGTCAGAACGGCGACTTCGTGTCCATGCCCTCTGACAAGTGGAAGAACACGCAGGGCGACGTCAAGCACAGCGATATCGTGCATCCCCTTGACAGCGACACCCGTGCGCAGCTCTTCAAAACTGTTTCTGCTGCCTACGATTCCCATACTCAGGGCATCAGCAACAACGATCTTCCTTTCGGCATGAACTAAGCCGAGCCAAACAACAAAATCCAAATCAAAATCAAAAGAAAGTACGAGGTATTTACTATGAAAAAGTTTTTTAACAAGGTTTCCGAAAAGTGCAACATGCTCGCCATCCGTGCTAAGTGTGCCATCGACAACGTCCGTGACCATGAATTCTGAAAATAACCTGTAACTTTCAAAGGATAAAAAAATGCAGAAACTCATTGACGAAATCACCGCGTTGAAGAAATCTTCCGGAGCATTGATACTGGCACACAACTACGTTCCGGCAGAGATACAGGATATCGCCGACTTCACCGGTGATTCACTTGAACTCTCGATCAAGGCGCGGGATTGCAAAGCCGGACTCATCGTCTTTTGCGGTGTGCGCTTTATGGCGGAATCCGCAAAGATTCTCAATCCCGAAAAAAAGGTGCTTATGCCCGACATCACCGCCGACTGTCCTATGGCTCACATGGTCGCTGACGGCATCATTGATGAAATGCGCAAGAAATATGAGGACCTTGCCGTTGTATGCTATATCAATTCAACCGCGGCGCTCAAATGCCAGAGCGACGTTTGCGTCACCTCATCAAATGCGGTGAATATTGTAAAGAACCTTCCGAATAAGAACATATTTTTTATTCCCGATAAAAACCTCGGTGCTTTCGTTGCAGCGCAAGTTCCCGAAAAGAACGTTATTATCTGGCTCTGCTCCATTGAGTGTTGTTTCTCCCATACCTTTGAGGAGTGTTCCAATCTTGACCATGCAGAAAATAACGATAAAAAGAGTACAAAAACTTTTGTTCAGGACTTGAAGGACTGGACGGCTAT
>CALAXC010000223.1 GCA_937894775.1 uncultured Clostridia bacterium | reverse complement strand
GATCCTTGCTTTTTCAGCCAGTGACAAAGCCAGTGCTTCGGAAGCGGTGTCCACGGAGGTTACAACCACCTTTTGACGGATGGTGCGCTTGGTGAACATATCTGCCTTGCGGACGAAGTTGCCCTCATCATCCAGAATTTCCAGGGATGCCAGCAGGCAGTAGGAACTGTCTGCGCTGAACGCAGAGGTATTGGCTCTGGAATTGATAAGGCCGTACTTCTTGGAGAACTCGTCGTATAGATTGTTCAGCTTGGTCTGCTCGGCAGCAATAAAGGATTCCGGGAAGTCCTCTGTCTGATACTCGATCAGCTGACGGACACTATCCCGGATGGCAATTAAGCCTTTGATACGGCTTTCAGCGGTGGCAGATACATCCACCGGGTTCATGCGGCTGTTTTCACGGTAGTAAACCTTACCCTCCACAACCGCATAGCTGAAGTTCCGTACATTCGGCAGTGCCGGGATGGACAGATCTTCCTCACCGTCCAAAACCTCGTCCAGATCGTACTCGGTGATCTCGGCGTGGATATTCTGAATGGCGTCGGAAAGCAGTTCCTCCAAAGAAAGGTTTTCAAAAGGAACACAAGCCAGTTCCGGACCAAAGGGACCGGAGATTTCCTTCATGTCGCCCAGAATCATATCCGGGTTGTCCACGAAGTATTGGTTCATCTTGTGTCCGTTGGCGTCGGTGTTCAGATGCACCCACGCAGGCTCAATGTCCACCATGCGGTCCCGCTTCTGCAGGAAGATAATGTCGGAGGTCACTTCCGTGCCGGCAGAACTCTTGAAGGTATCATTGGGCAAGCGAATGGCACCCAGCAGGTCTGCTCGTTGTGCGATGTACTTTCGCACAGCGGGATTCTCCTTGTCCATGGTGCCCTTGGAAGTGATAAAGGCCACGATACCACCGGGACGAACCTTGTCCAAGGTTCGGGCAAAGAAGTAGTCGTGGATCAGGAACTTGTGCTTGTCGTACCTCTTATCAGGGACTTTGAAATCTCCGAAAGGCACGTTGCCAACCGCCACGTCAAAGAAGCTGTCGGGAAACTCGGTCTTTTCATATCCGTCGATGGTGATGCCGTTCTTCTGATAGAGCTGCCTTGCAATTCTACCCGAAAGGCTATCAAGCTCAACACCGTACATCTTGGCATCCATACTCTCGGGGATAAGACCCATAAAGTTACCGACACCGCATGAAGGCTCAAGCACGTTTCCTCTCTTAAATCCCATATTCCCAAGAGCGCTATACATCGCCTTGATAACAACGGGAGGCGTATAAAAAGCCGTCAAAGTCGATTCTTTGGCGGCTTCATATTCTTCGGGAGAGAGTGTGGTGTAAAGCTCGGTAAACTCCGAGTGCCAATTATCCTTTGTCTCATCAAAGGCATCGGCAAGACCGCCCCAACCCGAATACTGTGCAAGTATCTCCTGCTCCTCGGGCGTTGCCAAACGGTTATCGAACTCAAGCTCGTGCAAGAGGTTGATCGCCGCGATGTTCTTTCGGAACTTCTCTTTTGCTCCACCCATTCCGATCTCGTTATCGGTAATGCGGTAGTTGTGCTTTTCGCTATCGGGTATCTCGGGATGTGTGTTATACACGGGCAAAGTCTTTCTCGGCTTTTCTTTCTCGACAAGCTGCGGAATACCGTTTCCGTATTTCTCATTGTACTGTTCAATCAGATCATCCGAGACCGAGATCAGCGCATCAAACACAAGATTGTTCAGCTCGTATTCGATCAGATCGTGAAGTGAGTCGTATTTGCTTACCTCTACGATGTCATCGGCAAGATATTTCTCAATCTTGAAATCCACAAGGTTTACAACAACTTGGATGGGAATCTCATCATCGGTAATAGTCGTATAACCGATACCGATGTTTGTCAGATCGGAAAAATCCACCGATTCGGAATTGTACTCCTCAGCACAATAATCCTCAATGAGCTTCTTTGCGACCTCAAGCTCTGTCGGTTCCCTGCTCGGTACTCGCTCAATGTGTGCGCCGTACTTCTGTGCAAGTTCAATGACGGGATTCAAGGTCTCATCGTCAATGCTCATTCCCTCTACGGGGTCAAGGTTTTCGTCAAGTGCGATCGCATCGTTCAAAAGGAACTCATAAAATTCCTTGCCGCGCCATTCGTTGCTTCCGTCTCTTGCGACGATCTCCCCGACATCGAAATGGAGGTCAATATCGTCCATTTTCGTTGCGTGAAGGAATCTTGAAACTGCGGTAAGCTCAGCTTCTTCGAGGGCAAGGCGGTTCTGGAGGCGATTGCAGAGGCGTTCCGACTGGAATTTTCCTACGCAAAGCCGGAGGACGCCGCAAAGTATCCGTTCCTGCATCCGGGCATGAGCGCCGTTGTCTCGCTGAATGGACAGGAAATCGGTTGGCTCGGTATGCTTGCGCACGATCTGATTGACGCGGAGGTTGCCGATCATGCGGTATTCCTCGCGGAGCTTGATCTGACTGCGCTGCGCCCGTATCTGAATCAGCCGGTATCGTTTGCTGCTTTGCCGAAGTATCCGGTTATTCAGCGTGATATTGCGCTGCTGGTCAGCAAGGAGGTCGTCTGCGCCGATCTCGAAGCCTGCATGAAGCGTGCGTGCAAGTCGCTTAGCAAGGTGCAGCTTTTCGATGTTTACGAGGGAAAACAGATCGAACAGGGTAAGCATTCGCTTGCGTTCTCGCTCTGGTTCCGCAGCGATGACCATGCGCTCACCGATCAGGAGGTTGACGGCTTTGTTGCAAAGATTTTGAAGAATCTTGCAAAGTCTTATGAAACCACTCAGCGCTGATTTGATTGTATAGATCATAGAAAAGCCGCTTAAATCTGTATGATTTAAGCGGCTTCAGTCTGTCGAGAAACTTACGGGTGCGC
>CALAXC010000222.1 GCA_937894775.1 uncultured Clostridia bacterium | reverse complement strand
CGGTGACCAAATTTGATCACCGTCCTTTTGACATATTCGTTTCAATAGATTTTCGTTATGAAAAAATCTTCGTCGGGAACGAAAGCACCCTCCAACTTGTGGAAGCCGTAAAGTTCCTTCCCGTTGGCTGTTCTTGAGTTGTCAGTCGTTATATCCACGTTCCACCAAGTTCCGTCATAGTACACGCGGTTCCAAGTGTGCCGATCTGCGCTATTCGTTCGGGATATTCCGTCAACGGCATAGCACGGAATGTTTTGACTACGGCAAAATGCGGTGAACAGATGGGAAAAGTCGAAGCAAATACCTTGTTTGGTTTGCAGTGTCTTGCGAACATCAAAGTATTGGAAGAGTGGATAACAGTCGTAGTCATACTCTAAGTTGGCTATGATCCAATTATAAAAAGCCAGTACCTTTTCCTCGTCGGTTTCACAACCGGCACAAATTTCGTCAGCAAGTTCTTCCGTTTGTGTGTCCCACAGGGTATCTCTGCCGTTGGAAAGATACGGAGCCTCCGGTTTGTAGACGAAATTATATGAGAAGAACAGAAGTACTGCAATAAATGCTGTTAGTACCAAAACACAAATTTTCGTCAGCAGTTTGTCTTTGCCGGAACTGTTATCGACAATACCAAAGTACATCATTTCGATAGCCGTTACCACAAACGTCAGCATCGGCAGTAGTCTGCGGCAGGAAAGAGCGCTAACAATACTCATTACCATGACGAAAAATAGGATAATAAGCACGACCGCCCGCATAGGTGCTGACCGTATTTTCAGGACGAAAAATAAGATCGGTAATGCTGAGAGCAAATAGAACGTCAACAGCGTCGGTGAAAGAACAAAAAAGTCTTTCAGATACACGCCCAACAGCAGATTGTATGCTGCCAGGACGAAAAAGAAAATAAGGCCGGATTTCGACTGCAATGTGATTGCAAATAATTTGGATATCTTCACGATAAGTCCTCAATTCATTTGTAAATTCACATTGCAACAGTTCGTTTCCCAAATCTAAAACATAAGATTTTGATGATTCTTGCCCTTGATTTTGCCCTTATTATCTCTCGGCACAAGGGTAAAACGGTGTAACACCGTATAGTGGGATGAAATGAGTTGTTTGCGGAAAACCCTTTATTTAAGGCGGTTTTAGAGCATTTTACTGTGTGTTATGAATAAGCAATAACATCTCAAAAAATCTTGCTATTCAAATTCTTATTTATCGTTCTGTTTTATCGCCAGTTTCGCCTTTGTATTACAGCGTTGCAAGCAACGCCGGCACAGGGCAAAGCCCATACCCCTAAGGTTGCGCGCATCCAAAGGCTCCCTCCGGGAGGGAGCTGGCGCCGTAGGCGACTGAGGGAGAGCGCGATACAATAAGATTTATCCAAACCTAAAGTCACGCAGGCTCCTTCCACCGCTAACGCGGTCCCCCTCCCTCTCGGAGGGAGGCTTTTACGGCGGCATCGATATACTCGCAGACACCACGAAAGTTTGTGTTGATCTGTCGGTTGGTAAACCGTATGACTTTCAGATCATAACCTTCAAGGATTTCAGTACGAAATTCATCCTTTTGTCTGCCTTCTTCGGTATAATGCTGTGACCCATCAATTTCTATGATCAGTTTGGCTTTGTGGCAGTAAAAATCCGCAATGAAATTGTCTATGGCTTTTTGCCTTTGAAATCTGATTTCATATTTTGATAGGAAATCATACCACAAATGATTTTCCTGCGGTGTTGCATTTTTACGAAGATTTTTTGCAAGAGTAATATTCTTTTCGTTGTAATCAAGCGACATATTTGCTCCTAATTGCAAAAAACGGACGCAAAAGCGTCCGTTTTTTTATTCGTAAAGAAAATGTGTTTGATAAACGTTTAATATATTGCTATGGTAGTTGGATTTTGGCGGGTATTGTATTTTTAATTAAGCGTCATGCGGCATTATCGACCATAGGTGGAGGTGAGGGTGTTTTCCGAGGATGGGAAGCCATTAGTCATAACTACCCAGCTTTATTTGTGATATTAGGGAAAATCTTTTTTCCTATCCGAATGGTATTGAATGGTAAGTTTGAACCTCTATCCATCATTTTAGGCGTTGTGGTAGTAGTGGCAATTTTATCTTTATTTTTTTCGTAAACATCTTCAAATGTTGCCTTGCCACCCGAAACATCATATGGGTTAATATTATAATTCACAAGTGCAACCGTTGCCTCATCGTAAGTCTTGTAATACCCCAGAGTTTGTCGTATTTGCTTTCCGTTATCATCCCAACCGAGTGTAATAATAACGCGATATGGATTGCGTCTGCGTCCGGATTCTTTAGAAATGCTACCGGTGCCATTAGCTCGTTTCAATGGTTTTGCCATCATCTTTCCCCTTTCATCTCAACAAAGTAGATTTATCTTTTTAGACAAATCTATAGTTCCTTCGCCAATAGCTCCA
>CALAXC010000221.1 GCA_937894775.1 uncultured Clostridia bacterium | reverse complement strand
ATTCACACTCAGCTATGCTGACACCGTCGGCTATCTCTAAATCACCGCCGCACATCTTACACTTAAATAACGACATTTTCAACCTCACTTAATAGATTTTATATAAAATTCTACATTATCCGTCATTATATATTATACTATTAAATCAACTTTTTTTCAAGACTTTTAAGCAAATTCCTACATCCATTATATGCACATTGTATACATATACAAAAATCAAAAAATTAAATTGATTTTTTTGCGCTCTATGCCGTATAAAAAAGCTGCGAAAAGTGATACAAACACCATCGCAGCGATTCTTTTTTATTAAATTTCAAGTATAAAAAGCATTACTTTACAACTATCGCGATTTGACCGTTTTCATCAAGTCCCGTCACCGAACATCCCTTTTGCGAAGCATAAACAATATGCTCCACTATCTGTTGAGTTATCAACTCCCCGGGTGCGAGAATAGGTATTCCCGGTGGGTAGCACATAACGGAATCTCCGCAAATTTCATCCTTACACTCAGTGATAGGTTTTAAAATTTTCTTGGAATAAAAAGCCTCTCTCGGTGAAATAATTGCGATTGGCGTAATATATTCATACGCAAATTTGCCGATCTTCCCCTCACCATACTTATTCTTAATATCTGCAAGCGCTTCAACAAGTTTTTCGTTATCACTATGTCTATCACCGACCGTTGAAAGTGCCAAAATATTAGCCGTATCGCCAAATTCAAGCTGTATACCGTATTTATCACGAAGCAAGGTATAAACTTCAATTCCCGCAAGACCTACCCCAAGCGTATTTACAGATAACTTTGAGAGATCATAATTACAAATACTGTCGCCGTCGATGATCTCGCTTCCAAACGCATAATATCCGCCTATCTCATTTATAGCGACTCTCGTTTTGCAGATCTCACTCAAATTTTTTCTCAAGACCTCGCGTCCTTGCGTAACGAGATATTTTCGTGCGATATCAAGCGAAGCAAGCAAAAGATAAGAAGCGCTTGTACTGCGTGTGAGATTTATGATATTCTCAACATGCGCGCGAGAAATTTTCCCATTCGAAAGCAAGATAGAACTTTGAGTGAACGATCCGCCTGTTTTATGCATACTGACTGAAGACATATCCGCACCGCACTTCATAGCCGCTTTAGGAAAATTTTCACTAAAATAAAAATGTGTACCGTGTGCCTCATCCGCAAGAACAAACATACCGCTTCGATGTGCAATATCAACTATCTTTTCAATATCCGAGCAAATACCGTAATAAGTAGGATTATTCACCAAGATCGCTTTAGCATCGGAATGTTCTTTTATTGCCCTACACACATCATCGATACTCATTCCAAGAGATATTCCAATGCGTGAATGAACCTGAGGAGAAATATATATCGGCACTGCACCCGCAAGAATAACCGCATTGATCACGCTGTAATGAACGTTTCTCGGAAGAATTATCTTTTGACCGGGTGCGCAAACGCTCATCACCATAGCCTGAACAGAAGACGTGGTTCCTCCGACCATAAAAAACGCATCCTTTGCGCCAAACGCTTCCGCAGATAACTCTTCCGCCTCACGGATCACTCCAACGGGATGGCAGAGATAATCTATACTTGCACGTGAATTCTTATCAAGAAGCAAACATTTCTCACCGAAATATTCAGACAGCGGTTCGAGCGTTCCTTTGTGTCCCGGAACATCAAAGGGAACATATCGATTTTTTACTTGTTCGCGAAGCGCGTCCGCCAAAGGTGTTAAAAACTGATTCATTTTTCAGGTACTTCTCTTTCGGTATAAAAATCAAGCCAGAATTCATACATTTTTTTAGCATTATCCAATTCAGTTTTATGTTCTTCAAGCTCGGTCCAATATTCATCTGAAAAACCTTCGCAATTAATTGCACAAAGTCCCGAAAACATATCGAAATAAAACGGAAACGCCTTACAAAGTGTAGGACTGAAATCATGTATAGAACATCTTCCATTCTTCCAAGCCTTGCATGTCCCGTCTGCTTCAAGAGCCATTTTATAGTATTTCTTTTGCATCTCTTCGGAATATCCTTCTTCAATAAGATCGGCATATCCGTTATCATATATATTTTTATAATCCTCGTCGGTAAGAACTATCTCATCAAAAGGACGCTTATCTATGTTGCAAAGCTCCTTAGTAATACCTGCAAAGGGACCGCAACAGCAATGTTGACAATGCTCGGCTTTACATTTAAAATTAATCTTACCGTCTTTGATTTTCAATGTACTCATTTTCGATCCTCCGTAGGCGGCTTTATGAACAGATCGTCGTTAATAAGCAAAGGCTCGACCATCCACGCACAATCCTTAGCAGTAGTTTTTCCGTTAGGTATGCAATAATAATCATCGGGCGGTAATTTTCTTGACGAAAGAATATAATTCGTTGATTTATTCGACAGATCTGTACCTCCAACGATCTCATATCCCATAAGAGTTACGTTATCGCGTTTAATATTTGTCTCTTTAACCGATGTTACCAAGGGGAAAATACAGAACTTCCCATTAATGGGGGTGTTTGTGAAATCGTGATCAATATCCGATTTCTTGCTACCCTTGAACTCATCACCGAATTTAAGAAATGCGTAAAAGCTCGCAACCGCATATTCAAGATCATTATAATCTCTCTGACTCTCGATCAATGTACCGTCGAGTTTAACTTTCAAACGTTCCTTAATATCGTGCTCAAGCACATCTATATCCCAATTATCCGAGCTTTGATGAATATTATCACTCGTTATGCACTCTGCTATTTTATCGGCATATTGATATGTTTTGGAAGAAAAACCTCCACTTTCAACAGAATGTCGTTTATCAAGCTTTCCGTACAAATAAGAGTGAGGCGTCTCATATTCCAAATTTATAGGAATAATAAAACGGTTTCTATCAGTCTGATCTCTGAACTTTTCCTCCGCAGCTTGAACAGCTGCGCCCACTTCTTTAGACACAGCCTTGCTCTCTACAGAATTTTTGGAAAGAAAAACAACCACAGCCTTACAGTTAGCAGAATAAATAAAATTAGTTGCCTGCTCTATCCAATTATCTCCTGTATGAAATTCAGATTCGTCAATATATATCGGAATGTTACTCTTTTTAAAATGATCCGTATAACGCTTTACACGATCCAGATCCTTATGAGAATAACTTATAAAGACCTGAGGGACAATACCGCCTTGAGCTGACGTATCGTTTGACTGTTGAATAGACGAAATCAAATTACGCAGATGACGCGTATAACTCTCAAGCTTATTTGGATCACAAATACGAGTTCTGCCAAGATAATGCTCTAAGTTTGTATTATTCGTTGACTCCAATACTGTTTTCTTAAATTCCTCAAGCAAGTCAAGAACAGAAAGATCATTTATTTTTGTCTTAAAGTTCCATAAGTCCTTATGAAATTGATACTTCTTTAAAGGAATTTCAGTTGAAAGAACGGTCCGATAAAGGCTTACAAGCATAATCAGAACATCTTTGAGATCATCAAGAAGCTGCGTGCTTGAATTCTTTATCATATAGTAAAAATTATCTATCGAGCGAATTTCTTCCTGATGTGCATAAAGCTTTTCAGCTCGCAATCCCGCACCGTGTAATGCGCACTGTGCGCGACACTCTGCGCGGATAGCTCTTGCCCTCGAATCAAATGCCAAAGGAGAACTTTCGGGAATAACAGTCTGCAGCTTTAACAAATGCTGTTTTATATTTTCATTACACTCTGTCTTGTACTCTTCTTGAGTTTTATCCTTAAGATTTTTCATATGCTTGACATAAATTTCAAACAATTCATCTCCATAGCTTATATCATCGGCATCCAAAAAAAGCGCAAACATAGTTTTAAACACACCGTGTTTAATAAACAATCCATAAAATGTATTGATCAACTCGGTTTGCTCAATATAAGAATTCGCATCTATCTCGTCATAAAGCGCAGGAACTCCCTTAAACATCTTTTTCAAGCTTTCCGCTACCGATATACCAATACTTGAAAACTCAGGATATTTATTCCAAAAATCAACCAAAGAATCTGAAACCGTTGTAGCAAGTGTAGTAAGAAAAGCCAAATTGCATACCGAATCATCAAGCGCAGCCCATTCAATAGGATGTTTAACGGCATTACAGATCATACGCATATATTCATTGTTTGAAGAATACTGCACTATTTTGGTTTTTAATTTACCTGTTTCAAAATCGCGAATATCATCCAATATCAAAAATTCGGTTCTTATACTGCTATTATTTCCGCCACCGTGAGTTCCTATAAGAACGTAGCATGAAAGCGGTTCTTCATCATCTTTTAAAGGCGTATCCTTTGTTACCTCTCGGCCTGCATTTGCGTCCCAATAACCTATAAAGGGGTAACCCTTTATAGAAAATTCTCTTTTATCATCTGCCAAAAAGAAGAAATCAAAGCTTTCCGCATTAATGCGTGTCGCTTTCAAAAGCGGCATTGAGGAAAGAAGCTGTTTAAAATCTTCAACAGATATTTCTCTAAGATCTATCTTTCGCTTTGCTTCGGGATCAACATACGTACTGTATGCATCACGCACCTTACAAAGATATAAACGCGCAGATTCTCCAAAGAATTTATGATTTTTATCATTCATAGCACCAAGGATCAATTCCGACAGTATGGATTTTTCATTGAATATTATATCGTCAGAAGTATCCCAGAATTTCAATATCCAATCCGAAATATGGCCGTATTCCAATGCATCAACCGTAGTGGCACGATATATGGCTTCCCCTACAACATACGCATGGATCAAAGACATATATACACAGCACACCCGATATGAAGTCGGTATAAGAGAAGTTTCATCCAATCTGGTTTCCCTAACCAATTCATCGGTTGAAAAAAGGATATTGGCAATATCTTCGGACAAAAGTCCTTCTTTGATTAAATCCTCAACTCTCATTCTTGCTCCTTAGAAAATTCAGCGATCTTCTTCGCCAACTTATTATAAGTATCATAAGCCGATTTCGCATCGGCAGGCATATTATCAACCGAGGTATAAGGTTGTATCACTTTTTGAACAGATTCATTGACAGGTTCTATATTATTAACGCCGAGTATCTGCTCTCTCCACTTAAATAATCCTACCTCACAAAGTGCCGTTTCGGGAGTACAGAAAGTATCATCAATTACAGAAGGCGCTTCACTTACTATATTTTTGATCTCGTTGAAACAATTTTGACGAAGTGTTTCCATACTATCGTTTTTAGGAACTGCTGTTGGCAAAAGAATGACCTTCGACGAAGCTTTATACTTGTTTTTATAAAGTCTTATCGCTATCTTTGTTCCCTTTGCAAACTGCAAAGTAGGACGCATACAGCAAACTATTACGTCAGATATCTGCTGAAAAAGGTGAGCCGAGCTTTGCGTTCCTGCACCGCTGTCAAAAATAATAGCTTTATAATTTTTTCTGCTGCAGGCGGTCTGCAAGCTTTTAAGTGCATTATCAGCAACAGCACGTGCAATTCTTTCCTCGTTTTGTCTTGTATCAACACCCAAAAAACGGACTGTACCTTTTGCTTTTCCAAAAAATGCAGAAACATCGGTATATTCTGTTGTGGGTAAGAAATCACGTATTATTTCAACTTTCTTTGCTATCTTTTCTTCGTCAGAGATATCCGAATTGTGACATTGGCGCAAGGAAATTATAAACTTACTGAAATCAAATATATCTAATATTTTAGTTTCAGTTGCGGCTTTCGTAACGTTTTTAGAATCATCATATTTCTGCGCAATATATGTAAGCATTCCCCACATAGGTGTAGAAAGCTTGACACCGTCAAAAAGCTCGGCAGCAGTAGAAAATTGACTTGAAAGAGCCTCTTCAAAATTCAAAGGCATCGAAATTACGGTATCGCTTTCTTTAAAATAATTTTTAGGATCTGCCGAACCCGAAAAGATATAACTTGCATCAAATGCGGCATAGTTTGTAAGCTCTTTTCCGCCTAAAAAACGGTTTTCCTGATGAAAGAAAAAAGTAAGTCCCGAGCTTTCAAGGTCTGCATCAACAATAAGTATCGGATGTTCGGGATCAGCTCCAAGCTCATTTATAAGATGGAGTGTTGTATTCATAGTTGTGGTGCTTCGTCCCGAACCGCCCTTATATGAGTAAAAAGTATATAATTTTGTTTTCTGAGCCATTGTTCAATCCCCCCTTGACTAATCTATCACTTGCGTCTGAGCTTTTTAACTTCAGCATAAAGATCTTCCAAATCATCGATATGATCATTTCGGTCACGCGCTTCAACGTCAACGCCAATTGCTTTTAATAATGCTCTGCGACGTTCTTCATAATCACGCGATACTGTAGCTATCTTATTTTCATTCCAATCCAATCCGCTTTCATCAAGAGCTCGGCGGAAACTCCAGATACGAAGCTGCTCAAAAAGATCTATCATCTGTTCTAACAAACCGTTACGGATTTCACTCAAATCGGTAGACTGTGCAAGAAGTTGTGCAACGCCTTCCATCCAATCGAGAATGTCAGCATCGGAAGGAATTCCACCCGCTACCGCAATAGGCGCAGATTCCTCAACTTTAACTGCTTTGGATATCTGCTCGGCAACCTTCTTTTCAATGAGTGCCTGTCCTTCAGCACTGTTAAGGTATTCCGCTATCTTATCTTCAAGCGCCTTTTCAAAAGGAGATTTTTCACTTGCTTTCTCAACAGTAACAGACGTTGCTTGAACATTTGACGTTTGCTGCGCATCAATAAGCTGAGAACACTCATACTTGTTCAAATAATCGTAATAGTCAACAACCGCCTCTATAGAACGCTCAGTAAGTTGAATGTTATAATTTTTCTGATCCCAAAGATCAACCACCGTATACTTGCTATCAGCTACAGCAAGTTCGTTGCATATATCTTTGAAAAGACGATCGACTTCCATATCAGGTTGGAGTGAAATATAATAACTAAAGTTAGTATTAGCTCTGAGCGCCATAGGAACTATTGCAGGATCACGAACGGGTTTATTATTAGTTTGATCGTTGGCAATTGCTTCGCACTCATCTTCAAAATCAGGATGTACCCATTGAACCTTTAATTCTGCCTTATCCCAATACTTTGTTCCGGTTCTCGAAGCAACCATATATTGCGCTCTCGAAGCGTGAATAGTCTGAGCCACGAAATTAACCCAGAAATCAGCTATATTCGCATCACGCATTTTACCAAAATAATACTTGTAATCCTGCTCATCAAGTATTTCCTTGCAGGCTTTATCGAATTTGATCCACTCTTCACTGTTAAAGTCCGAACAAATCTCATTAAAACGCTTATCGGTAGAAAGAACGACCATAAGGTCTATAAGATAGTACGAATAATTAAGATTAAAATATTTAGAATATTGATCCGTATTATCAATCCACATTCCAAGCTTATTTTTATAAGCATCTTGTTCCTTTTCAGTCGCGGCGGTACATTGAGCAATCTTAGGCATTCTGGAAAGACACTCAAAAAGCAACCAATTCTGCGTCTTTGCTCGCGCATCTATTACTCGCTGTTCAATATCCCCGCCAAGAACTTTATTTATTTCATTAAGAAGCTCTTTATCCTTAAACTCTTCACACAAGGCTTCTTGTTCATCCTCATTCTTATCGGGATACAATGTATAAGCGATTTCTCCAAGTATATAATCAAAGAAGTCCGCTATAGTAACACCTGCGGAATAAGTAAAGAAAAGGGTGCTTTCGGATTTAGCGTCAGCGCGAAATCCCCAAAGACCGTCATCATGCTGAGCCTTAAGCAAAAGATCGAGAGACTTTATGAGAAGCTTTGTATTTAATTCTCGAAGCTCTACGTCAAGCACAAGCTTTTTCTGGGTATCGAGCCAACGTGACAAAATAGTTGCGGAAAGAATATAAGTAACCGAGTCGATATATGCAGCAAACTCGTCTTCTTTATTAAAAAGATCTTCATAATCACGGTTAACCAAAGGCTTCGCCGTAAAGCCCTCAGCTTCATACCAAGTATTTATTAATTCGAGAGAGGATTTTTGTATATCTTTTATAGTATCTATATCTTTTTCAAAATCAACTATAGATTCAACCTCTTTAATTACAGGATTAATACTGCCGTCCTCATCAACCGCATTATTATAGAACGCTTCAACAAGCAAAAGAAGTCCTATCAAAGCCGTAGATTCCGCCAAAACACCGGGAGTATCCATATAGTTTTTATCCACAAATCCCTCCGATGTACGGCTTGCGATCAAAGCATTTTTAGCATTTTTAACTACCTCTGAAATTTTAGAATACTTTTCTTGTATGCTTCTCTGCGCATCATTTAATTTCACATCTGCCATCTTAAAATCCTCCAAAAATTTATAATAGAATATAATATGCCAATATATATTTACATTATATCATAATTAACACAAATGTCAATAATTTTCAACAATTTCCCCCATATTCAGTCATATTTTCAAGGACATATAAAATCGATAAAACACTAATCAAAATCCCAAACAAAAAACTGTCCCACACCGCATAGCATCCACTAAAGATACCGCTGTGTAAGACAGTTCTTTTATTTAATTAGCAAATTTATCTTCTTTTCTTAGTGATCATTACACCTGCTGCACCGATAAGAGATACTATTGTCACACTCGCTATTCCGAGTGACGATCCGCATCCTTTCTTATCAATGACATCCATTCCCTTCTGCGATTCCTCCTCGCTTTCCGTAGCAAGAGCCTCGGTAGGCACTTCAGTCGCGGGAGCTTCGGATTCAGGAATATCAACAACCGAGAGCACAAGCTTTGATTCCGCTATAAACTTATTATTCATTACATTAAAGGAATTCAATGCCGATAATTCAGATACACTATTGATCATTTCAACTATATCATCATACAATGCGCTATATTCTTCGTAAGACTGTTCGGTATATTTATTATCGGTATTTTTGATCTTTTCTCCAAGCTTTTCTAAGAGCTCTGCCTTCTTAGCAACGATCAACAAAACCAAATTAGCTTCTGCGCCCGCTTTAAGATCTGGCACGTCTATCTCTTCAAGTGCCGCAATATCTACCGCATCATCTATACACTTAGCTATAGCATCATATACCGTAGAATAAGCGGAATATGATTCTTCAGTATAAATATCGGCGCTGAGTTTATCGCCAAGTACCGCATGAAGTTCATCCTTCTTTGCCTGCAAAGGTGTACGAAGCAACGCTTCTGCTTTTTGCTTGAGCGCAGGAACATTCACTGCCGAAAGATCTGTACCGTCAGCAAAGATCATAGCAACTATTTCATCATAAGCATCGGAATAATGTCTGTATGAATCCTCGGTGTAAATTCCGTCATTTGCTATCTTTGTACCAAGCTGATCAAAAAGATCTCTTGCGGTTAGCGGTAATTCCGTGACATAATTATGCTTCAAGCTTTCTATACCGAAAAGTGTAATATAGTTTGCAGGAACAGGATATCCCGTTCTTGTTCCCTGCGCAACCCAATTGGGAGCAAAAATGCTGGAACTCGTATAAGCAATTGTTAAATTAGACTCTATCCCTACGGTTACATCAACAGATGAACCTGTATTTGCCGCAGACAATGAGTTATAATTTCCAACAGCAGTAGAGCCTCTATATGTCGAAGTAGCCACAGTTCCGGCTATCTTAAGTGTATAATTACTTGTGCACAAGCCTATAAGTCTTCCAACAAAATACGTTGAAGCCTTTTCATTAGCACCACTACCGGGTGTAAATGATGCGGTAGATTTCATAGTTCCACCGAATATCGAATTGTTTACAATAACGGTAGTGCCTGCTGTCTGGTCTCCCGACAGCTTTCCGATATAAACGCCGCTTCCCTCAAATTTTCCGTAGTAAGCGCTATTTTCAACGGTAAGATTTCCCGAATAACCAACGTTATTTATCGTTTTATTGGTTATATTTCCAACCATTCCGCCAATGTATTTCTTAGGAGTTTTGCTTGTATCGGTAACAAATGTTCCCGCATAAATAGAGTTGACAATGCTGAGATTTCCGCCAACAGTAGCGCAAAATCCTCCCATATTAACGCCTATTATAGACGTTTTCAACTTACTGTCAGTGCTCACAGTGGCTGCCGTAGATTTTAATATTACCTCGGAATAAACGTTTTCTATAAGCACATGGCTGTTAAATGCCGCGCCTGAGAATATCGAAGCTACGCCCATTGCAGAATTCTCTATTAAAGAATTTTTTATCTGCAAATTTCTTACGACTACGTTCATTCGCTTTGTTGCCGCTCCGCCTACACCGAATATAGAGCCTGAACCGCCCTTATTTGAAGAAATATAAAGTCCGCTTATCGTATGTCCTTGACCGTCAAAAATACCGCCAAAGCCAACCTGCTTTGTTGTACGGTTAAACTTATATGCCGACGAATTTGAAGGACCGTTTGTGCCAAAAGTAATACCGGGATTTAAAACTATATCTGTGTTAAGAATTATAGTCTGTCCCTCGAAAGGCATTTTTCCCGACCAAGAAATTCCGGATAGATTTCCCGTAACACCAAGCTTTGCGCCGTTATCCGTTGTTCCAAGCTCGTTCATTTTTTCCATAAAAGCTATAAAATCGGGGATGTCGTTTATTTCAAGAACACTTGCATTTGCATTATACCAGCTCGAATCAGCCGTATAACTTACAGCGCCCGCAGAAATGCTTGAAAAAGAAAGTGTAAAAGGAACAAAAACCGTTAAAACAATAACGAATGAAAGTATTAATGACAATATCTTTTTCCTCATAATGCCCTCCTTGATCATCAACGGTCTGTATAAACTTTAGTTACGCTTACCGCCATCGACGGAATCGTTATCGTTGTAGTAGAGGAATGATGATAGTGCTTTCTCGCCCTCTGTCCGTCACTACCCGATGATGCGCGCAACCAAACATTTTCAGGATTCTTTGTAGACGAACCCGTTGCTCTTACGTCGCTGTCAAATATATTCTTATTCACCGACCACAAACAAATATCAGGGTCGACCGCCTTAAATGTAGCAAGAGTTCCTCCCCCTACACCGTGGTGAGTTACCTGCATTATATCACTCTTAATATAATTTCCGAATGCGGCAGTCATTATCTTATTATTAACGTCTGCCGTACAGTCACCGAATATCATCATCGTCTTTCCCTGCATAGTTATACGGAATGCAGCCGACGTATCGTTTATCCAAACAAAATTATTAAGATAATAATCTTCGTGACAAGCCAAAAACTCTATCTCACAACCGGGAAGATAGAGCTTTTCTCCCGTATGGAAGGTATATATCGGAGTTCCGGGATAGTTGGTCTTTATTATATTATTAAGATTCGCAACAGGCTTTGCATAATTCTTTGCAGGCTTAGTTTCTCCCTCTTTCCAGTTAGGCGCATATTTAGCATCTATCTCATTAAAATCAGGCATATTCCACGCAACAAGCTCAAGCTTTATCTTGTCTTTATATTGTGGCATAAACTGTTGGAAGAGCTGTCTGTGGTCTGTATGGATATGAGTTACTACCCAAGTAATACGAGGCTTTTCTCCGCCTACGACCTTAGAGCTCAAGAAATTCCAAAGTGTTTTACTGTCCTTTGCATAGTTATCACCGCTTCCAAGCCCGCCGTCTATAAGAACAAAGCTTCCGTCTTCAAGCTGAATTACAATAGAAGTTCCCGTTTCACCGAGAGCCAACTGAGTTATAGTGGGGGTAACCTTTTTGCTGTAACCCGTAACAGCCTTCTTTGCAGGAAGGTATGTCTTAGGTCCGTAAACGATAGAAAACTGCTTAAGCTTTGCAAACCAATTAACATGAACTATCGTATCACCTTTTACATAAAGATAAAAGCTGTTAGTATTTATCATATTCTGCTGATGGAGTGAAAATCCGCTTCTGATAAGCTTAGAGCAATAATTCGAAACGTCGGTTGCATTTACGTTTTTGTACGTAAGCTGATAATTTCCTCCGCCTGAGCTGTAAAGTCCTTTGTTTGTTCCTGCTGAGGCAACAAATGTAGGAAGATACTCGCTTATAGCACATTTATCATAAGCAAATTTAAGATCTGCCGCAACACCGAATCCGTTTGTTCCGACCTTTTGGATCTTATTAACAAAGCTTGTAAGAACATTTCCAAGAAGTCCTTCTTCGGCAACGGCTATATATATAGTATTACCGCTTACGGTAACCGCTGCACCTGTCCAAGACTTAAATGCAGGAGCTCCCTTAATAGAATTAAGATTTGAAAAATTACCTATAACTATCTGTTTTCCGCTGATCCCCGTTGTATCACTAATAACGGTAGGAGTAAAGCTTACACCTGTTTTAGTTTTAAGATCACTTATAAACGTCTTTATTGAAGAAAGACTTGTATTATAAAATGACACTATCTTGTAAGACGACGTAGAACCGGTGCTTATAGTAAGCGGAGTAAGATTCGGATCGGATTTTACCATTACCTCTTTTCCGCCGTCCGCTGTAGTTGTGACTATAGTAGTCTCTTTTTTCTGCTCTGTTTTATTATTCGAAGTTCCCTTTTTCTCTGTTTCCTGCGTTGCCGTATTACTGTCGACATCAGAAGAAATATCAGAGCTGTCAGAAATGCTTTCACCAGCCCCTAAAAGACCATCATCTTTAATGTTGCAAGACGTAAAAACGGCAAGCATCATTATTAATGCGAGCAATAAGCATATTATCCTGGTTTTGATATTCGTGTTCATAACAACCTCCAAAACAGTTATTTTCTATACGGATAATAATATAATACAATATAATATATCAATTTAATTATATCATATCATTTTTTATCTTGCAAGTTATTTAAAAAAAACAAGAGGAGAAATTTTCCTCCTCTTTTTGTTTATTTTATACAATATATTCACTGTTCAGATCATTCCCCGTGCGCCTTGCATACCCTTCAAGATCGCAAAAATCAACTCCTGAAAAACGAACCAAAAGCTTTTCGTTAGGCATATATTGATTTCGATCGATAAAAAACTGTTTTTCCGCTTCTTGTGAGATTATAGAATATACAGCCGCTCCGACAGGAGCATTCTTAAAAACATTATCGGTTATTTCAACACATCCTCCGTCTGTAGGCTCTTCCATTCTCCACAAAAATATATGATGTCCCATAGGCTGAGGCCATATTTCAGAGCTTCTCGGAAGCTCCTCCCCAAGCATAGCAAATCCGCAGCCCGCATTATTGCAAACATTATTTTTGAAAACCAGATTTATTCCAACGGCATCGCGCAATTCAAGAGCCGCCATTCCGTAAGTGTCAAAGCTGTTATTTACGCACAAAAAGTTCTTTGCGGGAAGAAGCTCGGGCGCAGCTCCCTGATGCGTTACGCAGGAATCGTATACGTTTTCAAAAGCAGACTCCTCTATCAAAACATTCTCACCGTAATTCCAGAACTCAACACCGTTTCCGAACCTTATTTTCAGATCACTGTTCCACGCACAGCCACCGATATTTTTAAATTCGCATCTTCTGACAGTTACGTTTTTCCCTCTTCCCGCCAACGCGTGAACTCCGCTGTTCATAAAGCAAAGATCTTCGATTATTATATTGTCGGTAATCTTACCGAGAACCCGTGTTCCGTAAGACACGCACTCGATGCTTTTATATTTTTCAAAAGGCGCTTCGTCACAATAAAATAACACATCTTGCTTTGAATAATTACGTCTTCTCTGCTCTCCGTCAGCAAAACGGCTGTCATAAAAATCTCCGTTCTGTGACAATTCGTTTTTATTCCATCGAAAAGTCGCAACACATTCTCCATCAAGAACAAAATTACCTACGTCACCGTCGATAATTTTTTTACATCGCCACACGTTTTTTCTGTCTGTCACTTCCCAACATTCAGACGAGCTTACGTCGGAAGAACCGCAAAATATCGGTTTTTCTCCCTCTCCGTAAGCACCGTAACGTATCGATGCTCGGTCTGTTCCCGCTGTGATCTTCAACATTCCTCGCAAAGCAGTTCCTCTGCGAAAAAGCAGGCTATCTCCCGCTTTTATATCTATCGAGGAATGATCCTTTTTCGGTTCTTCAGGCGAAAGACCGCTGTTAAGATCATCTCCGTTCAAAAAATCAACATAGTATATGCTCATAAAAATCTCCCGACGTTACTTTAATGACTTCAGAGTAGCTTTTATCGCGTCAAAGGCTTCCTTTGGATCGTCTATATCACAAGTCGCCTGCTCCATAGGACAGTAACCCGTGTCGGTCCTGTTTCGTATCATAGGAACAGTATTTGCATAAAAGACTTTTATTTGATGCTTCTTGAGGACGTCAAGCGCCAACTCGCTTATAACGTTTGCATATAAAATCTTTATACCAAGCAACACGTAAAGAAATGCCGCGGCTTTTCCTACGACCTTATCTGCCGCCACTCCGCCTTCACCGCTCTGCCCCTCCAATAGCTCGAGCAACGGCTTCACGCCTCTCTCCGTACTTGTGAAAAGACGATCACCGCTTATTACTACGCAGGTAAAAACACCGTCTGCCAAAAGTGCTTTTGCTCGCTGAAGGTCTGTGTTTTCAATATCTCTCATTTTTCAAATTCCTTTGCGACCTCAACAAGAAGCTCTCTGACAGGAAGATGCTGAGGACAAATATTTTCACACGCACCGCACTTTATACAGTCGCTTGCTTTTGGTGAATTTTTAGTATATATGCCGTAATAATATGAAGAGTTCCAATTATTAAACATCTTTTTATCATTCATACAAGCAAACAAATTCGGGATCTGTATCTGGACGGGGCAAACCTCCATACAGTATTTACAAGCCGTACAAGATATACGCTGCTGAGCGGTAAATATATCGCACACCTGACGGATAGCATTCATCTCGGTACCGTTAAGAGGCTTAAAATCCTTCATATAGCTGAGATTATCTGTCATCATAGCCATATTACCCATTCCCGACAAAACCATAAATATACCTTCAAAGCTTGCGGCAAAACGAATGGCATAGCTTGCGTTTGATCCACCGTTTAGTGAATCAAATATCTTTTGAGCTTCATTTGGAAGATTAACAAGACTTCCTCCCTTGACGGGTTCCATAACTATTATAGGCTTATTGAATTTTCTGCAGACCTCATACACCTTACGTCCCTGCACAGAAGCATCTTCATAATCAACGTAATTAAACTGTATCTGTACAACTTCTATCTGAGGATATTCGGTAAGTATCTGCTCAAGCACCTCTGCCTTATCGTGGAAAGAAAGTCCGAAATGCTTTATCTTACCCTCTTTTAAAAATTCGAGTGCTGTTTCATAGGCTCTGCAGGCTTTGTATTTTTCAAAAAGATTTTTATCCTGAGCGTGCATAAGATAAAAATCAAAATATTCAACACCGCAATCCTTGAGCTGTTGCTCAAAGAAAGGACGGATATCCTCTTCTTTTTTGAAATAGCTTGATGAAAGCTTATTGGTAAGAATATAGCTTTCACGGGGATAACGGGAGGTAAGACATTCTTTTAGTGCCTTTTCACTGAGTCCGTTATGATATCCGTGCGCCGTATCAAAGTAATTAAATCCATTATCTATAAAAGTATCGATCATTTTGCAAAACTCCGTATTATCAACAGAGCCATCTTTCATTGGAAGACGCATACATCCAAAGCCGAAATTCTTTTTTACATTTTCAAAAGCTTTCATAAAAAATCTCCTCAAAAAAATTAAAAAAATATTGATATTTTTATTAAATTATACTATACTATTATTGCATTGTCAAGAAACGATAAACAAAATCATATAAAAACAATTGTTCAAAAAACTCAAAAGAAAGAAAAAGTACAAATATGAAAATCGCTTTTTTCGATACAAAACCTTACGATATCCCATCTTTTGAAAAATTCGCCAAAAACGGAAATATATCTTTTAAATATTTTGAAGCCAAGCTTAACGAAGACACAGCTACTCTTGCAAAGGGCTTTGACGGAGTATGTGTTTTCGTAAACGATACGGTAAATTCTGCGGTAATAGACATACTGTACTCCTTTGGAGTAAAGATCATCGCGCTCCGTTGTGCGGGATTTAATAACGTAGACTTAAAACACGCAAACGGAAAAATGTGCGTTGTACGTGTTCCCGCCTATTCTCCTTATGCGGTTGCCGAGCACACGATGGCACTTTTACTGACTTCTATACGCCGCACACATAAAGCTTATATCCGTTCAAAGGATTTTAATTTCAGCCTTTCCGGGCTTACAGGATTTGACCTTTATCAAAAGACGGTAGGAGTGATTGGAACGGGACGCATCGGTAAAGTATTTATAGATATATGCAAAGGATTTGGAATGAAAATTCTTGCTTACGATAAATACCCTTCACACGATATCGAAGATGGAGAAACAGTAAAATATGTATCTCTCGATACGCTTTTTACAAACAGTGATATAATATCGCTCCATTGTCCTCTCACCGAAGAAACACACCATATAATAGATGCCGAAGCAATAAAGAAATGCAAGAACGGATTTGTTCTTCTCAACACATCCAGGGGTGCGCTGGTAGACGCAGAAGCATTACTCGACGGTATCAAAAGCCGAAAGGTCGGTGCCGCCTGCCTTGATGTATACGAGGAGGAATCTGATATTTTCTTTGAAGATAACTCGGGACATATTATGGAAGATGACATTCTCGCGCGTCTTATTTCGATGCCAAACGTCATAGTAACGTCGCACCAAGCCTTTCTTACAGAAGAAGCTCTGACAAGTATTGCTGAAACGACGGTTGAAAATATTATCGAGTATTTCAACACCCAAAATTGTAAAAATAAGGTTTCTTATGAATCCTGAAAATAAAAAAGAAGAACAGCAGAAAGGAGTTTGTTATGAAATACGTATGTGAAGTTTGCGGATGGGAATATGATGAGGCAGAAGGCTGCCCCGAAAAAGATATCGCGCCCGGAACAAAGTTTGAGGACCTTCCCGATGACTTTGAATGTTTGCTTTGCGGTGTTGATAAATCAAATTTTACCGAAGCATAATATTAAAAAATAAAAGGTTGTTTCATTCGTAAGTTTGAAACAACCTTTTTTCATTATTCTTCAAAAATCATCTCAGCATTAACATCTTGCTTAAAGCCAAGATATGCCCAATCCTTAAAGTACGGCTGAAAGTTTACAAAAAACCTGTCATCCTTTCCGTAATACTCAAATAGCATTCTCTTATCGGAAGCAAGATAATCCCACAAAAATGCTTCATTCGTAATATCCAGGAATTCTTGAGTTCTGAAAGATAGCTTTACAGTAAGAAGTCCACCGTCTATATCGAGCTCCACCCTTATATGCCGATCCAAAGCATCATTTCGGGCAAGCATAAACATAGTAGAAGCAAACGCTATAAAAAGCGAAAGGTTACTCTTTAACGGCATTTTATTCTTGCCTTCATTAACGGTAAGAGATTCTATAGGTATCGCAAAGAAATGTGACAAAGAAACTATCTCCTCACAGTAGCCTTCTTTTTCTTCATCCTCATAAAAGGTAAGATTTAAACGGTCTACGTGAAAGAACGCCCTTTCTATATCATCGCAGAAAAGCAAAAAATCCATTCTGTCGTCCTGCAAACGGTTACTCATTCTTACAGGAACTGAAGTTATATGTTTTGAAAAAACAAACATTTCAGCCTTTTCCTTTACGAGACGCAAAAACACTTTTGGCGAATAATCCATTCTCAACAGCAGACACATCGTTGACGTCGGATAAAATGACGGTACAATAACATATATACGCTCATCTGCCTCAATAACATATAGCTTTTCATTATAGCCTTTTAAATAATCCTGGATCTCGGCAATCTGTTCATCTGTGAAAACAGACATTTTTATAGGATCATTATTGGGAGAATTTGACGTACATATACAGGTTATAGGATTAAACGTAACCATAGCAGCAGAAAAGCAAAGCCGTTTTGTCATAACGTATTCTCTTGAATATATTTCACTGTATGTCTTTACCATTACAACTCCTTTTTGATGTTATATAAAAAACAGTTTTTTGTATGTGAATTTACTACACCTATAGCCTGCAAAAAAGAATATATCACCGTAGTTCCCGTAAATTTCATTCCTCTTTTTTTCAGATCTGCCGAAATACTATCGGAAAGAGCCGACGTAAGAGAAACACTGTCATATACCGTTTCCCCATTCCAGAACAATCTAATATAATTTAAAAAACTACCGTTTTCGGCAACTATAGTTTTAAATATGTAAGCATTATTTACAGCCGCTTTTATTTTAGCTCGGTTTCTTATGATCGCCTTATTTGCGCAAAGAAGATCTATCTTTTCTTCGTCATATTCAGATATTTTATCAACATCAAAGCCGTCAAACGCCTTTCTGAATGCCTCTCTTTTATTGAGGACACATTCCCAAGAAAGTCCCGCCTGAAAGCTTTCAAGTAAAAGCATTTCAAACAGATATCCATCGTCAAATCTTTCACATCCCCACTCCTCATCATGATACTTAACATAGAGCGGATTTTTCAGATTACACCAAAAGCAACGTTCCATATATACCTCGCCAAAAACACATACTGTTATTATATCACATTTTAACACTTTTGCCAAGCATTTTTTTGATCTCTTGACAAGATTTTATTAATAAGCTATAATATTTTATATTAACAATAAATACGGGAGGATAAAAATGAATCAAAAAAAGTATTCCTTAGGTCTTGATTTCGGAACACTTTCGGCAAGAGCTATTATAGTTGACACAAAAGACGGCACACCGCTTGAAAAAGACAGTATCTTCACTTATCCTCACGCAATAATGACAGAGCTTAACGGCAAAGCACTTCCCCCTTCTTACGCAATTCAGCATCCAAAGGATTATATAGACGCTCTTGAATTTTTGCTTTGCGACGTAACAGAAAAAAACGGTATCGACAAAGAAAATATAGTCGGTATAGGAATTGATTTTACAGACTGTACTTTTTTTCCGATAGATGAGAATTTTACCCCTCTATGCTTTATTGATAAATACAAAAGCAAACCGCACGCATACGCAAAACTTTGGAAACACCACGCAAAAGAAGAATACGCGCAAAAGATCCACAACGCCGCCATTTCTTACGATATAAACATTCTTTCGGTAACGGGAAACAGAATGACGAGTGAATTTATGATACCTAAGCTTTATGAGATATTCTGCGAAGCTCCCGAAATATATAAGAGCACCTACAAATTCATCTCTGCAGGAGATTATATTGCTTCTCTGCTCATTGAAAAAAAATTAATACACAGCAAAGCATTTTCGGCAAAACAACATTTTGCAGACGGAAAATATCCGAATAAAGCCTTTTTTGAAAGTATAGACAAAGACTTTGCCGATGTGTACGAAGAAAAGCTATGCACAGATCTTTCTTCCACAGAAAAACCGATAGGCAAGCTATCGGAGGAATGGGCAAAAAAAACGGGGCTTTCGGAAAACACCGCTATCGCCGCTCCGATAATAGACGCAAATGCGGCTATTCCCGCCGCACGAATAAAAAACGGTGCGCTGATAACAGTAATGGGAACATCGGCAACCGTAGAAATAATTACTCTTTCAAAAGATCTGATCACCGAAGCATTATCAAATTCATACGGAGCGATATGCGAAGATATGAACGTTGTAGAATCGGCTCTTGCCGCTATGGGTGACCTTTTTGATTGGTTTGTAAAGAATTGCGTACCCGAAAGATATTTTGATGAAGCAAAAAAGAAAAACTTAAATATACATCAATATCTCCGTTCACTCGCAGAAAAGCAAAAGATAGGGCAACACGGTCTTATCGCTCTGGATTGGTGGAACGGAAGCCGCTATATCACACTCAACAATGATCTTTCGGGCGTAATCATCGGGTTAAGACTGTCAACCTCACCCGAAGACATTTACAGAGCGCTTATCGAATCTACAGTTTTTGCTATCCGTCGAATTTTTGACAGCTTTTCAATGCAAAGCATCGAAATATCCGAAATTTTCGCAACAGGCGGAATAGCTTTAAAAGATCCTATGCTTATGCAAATATTGGCAGATGTTTTGAATATGCCGATAAACTGCCTTGATTCAACCCAAGCCACCGCCATAGGAAGCGCAATTATGGGAGCTGTTGCGGCAGAATGTTATAAAACGGTTTGCGATGCATCAGACGCTATGCACTGTCCGATAGCTAAAACCTATTATCCGTCAGAGGTATCACACGAAGAATACGAAAAAATATACGAAAAATATAAAAAGCTCTGCAGATATTTTACAAACGAAGGCGCAGAGATTATGGAATTTTTATCGCATAATAGAAAATAAATTAAAGGAATGTATATTATGAATAGCATTGGCAAAAAAATAGATTCGGAATTTGAAGATATGTTTTTTACAGCGCAAGAAATCTGTAAGGAAAACCGACAAAAAAATGAGGAATACGGTTTATGCTTGATTTTAAAAACGAAACAAGAAGAAAAAAGCTATTTCTTTTCCTGCGATACCGTCAAAGACCTGATAGCTCAATGCTGCTCAATCATTACTCAAGACAAGATCACCGTAGTTCGCAAAATCGTTTGTATGTGGAAAAGCGGAGCAATCGACGTACCGCCTTTAAAATTTAGGAAAGTACTTTGCGATATAAATCCGGAAAATGAAAAGACCGAGATCTTACTAAATGCAGACCACGGCTATTACGTAATAAAAACCATATCAGAGCTTTTTCCGTAATCATAAAAATACATATAAATCCCCCCGTTTAGCGAGTTTTCTTAAGTTATAACACACTAAACAGGGGGATGTTGTTATTTTCCTGCTATCTTTCTTTTTATCTTCTTAAAGCAAACAGCCGTTCTTGAGGGAAGATATATCTCAAAGCCGCGTGAACGGTCTTCAAACTGACACGTCGTATATCTTGCAGCCATTGCTATTCTTCCGTCACCGCCATATTGAAGATCGTCGGTTGAAAAGATAGGATAATAAGTTCCGTTATCGACGTTTTTGATAGGATATCTCTCAAAAGATTTTTCAGGATTAAAATTAAACGCAAATACTATCGAATTTCGCTTATAAACAAGTATCTTGTTTTTTTCGTCAATATAAAGATCTATCGGTTTATCCGAATAAATATCCTGATCCTTTACAAACCCTATCATCGCTTTGTCAAAAGCTTGTAAATACTTATATTTAAGCGAATCGTCATCGGCAAGATGCCACTGCCGTTTACAATACTTATAACTCCACCCGTTACCCTCTCTCGGGAAATCTATCCACTCGGGATGTCCGAACTCGTTTCCCATAAAATTAAGATACCCGTCTCCGCCAAGTGTAGCCGTTATAAGGCGAATCATCTTATGAAGGGACATTCCGCGATGTATTATCACACTGTTATTCCCCTCATCCATAGACCAATACATCTCACTGTCACAAAGCCGAAACATAATGGTCTTATCTCCAACAAGCGCCTGATCATGCGACTCAACGTAAGCTATATATTTTTCTTTAGGTCTTCTGTTGGTAAGCTCATACCAAAGATAGCCCATATCCCACTGTTCATCAGTAAGTGTTTTAAGAATTCTTATCCACATATCGGGAACTCCCATCGAAAGTCTGAAATCAAAACCTATTCCGCCGTCTTTTATGGGTAAGCACATTCCCGGCATCGCTGACATATCTTCCGCAACAGTAAGGGCATTGGGATTAACCTGACGTATAAGCTCGTTTGCAAGCTGAAGATAAGTTATAGCCTCAATATCTGTATTCATTGAAAAATAATCGTCATAACTTGTAAAGCAAGCACCAAGTCCGTGATTATTATATATCATTGACGTAACACCGTCAAATCTGAATCCGTCAAACTTATATTCTGTCAACCAGAACTTTAAATTTGAAAGAAGAAAATGCAACACCTCATTTTTAGCGTAGTTAAAAAGCTTTGTACCCCACGCAGGATGCTCTCCTCTTTCCCCCTCATGAAAAAATTGATACTCAGTTCCGTCAAAGAAATTAAGTCCCTCTCCTACATTTTTTACCGCATGAGAATGAACAACATCAAGTAAAACGCTTATCCCCATAGAATGTGCGGTATCTATAAGAGACTTCAACTCATTCGGCGTTCCAAAACGTGACGATGCTGCATAGAAATTAGATACCTGATAGCCAAACGAGGCATAATAGGGATGTTCCATTATCGCCATAAGCTGTAAAGTATTATATCCCAATGATTTAATTCTCGGTAAAATATTATCACGAAACTCTATATAAGTTCCTATCCCCTCTTTTTCTTGCGCCATACCAATATGTGCTTCATATATAATAGGCGTTGAGGAATGTATGGGGATTTCACTCTGCCAATTATATTCCTCATCGTAAATTTCTGCACACCACGTATAGTTTTGATTATCCTGAACTACTCTGCGAGCATACGTCGGCACTCTTTCAAATCTAGCACCGCCCTTTTCGATAACCGTCTTTACCTTACAGCCGTGATAGAGCGATCTGTCGCCGCAAAGATATATTTCAAAAACACCGTTATCAAGGCGCGTCATACGAAGCTCGGTCTGATTCCAACCGTTCATATCCCCCATTATAAAAACATTATCCGCTGCAGGAGCCCATTCACGATATACCCAACCGCCATCCACTTTATGAAAGCCAAAATATTCGTGTGCGTTGGCAAAATCAAGCAAAGAACCGTTTTTATCTATAAGTTCTGCACGTTTTTTACGAAAATTATTCATTCTGAGCTCAATGTCTTTTTTATAAGGGATCAAATAAGGATCGTAATCAAATATTTTATAATTCATAACCGCTCTCCTCTATTTTAAAATCTTTTCTCAAGTTCTTTCTTTATATCTTCAAACACCGTAGAAGGCGCAGAAGAATATACAGATCGAAGATACTTTTTCTGTATTCTTTGCTCTTTACACAAATAGATCGCATCAAATGTGAATACTATCTCACATCCGTCGATCTTAAAGCCCGAAAAAACAGCATCTTGTTTTTCTATCTCATTTTGTGCAAGCTTCAGAAGTCTGTACAAGAAAAATCCGTATCTGTCCATTACGGTAAGCTCCGGGATATCAGTCGCATTTTCAAGTAGAAAAATATTTGTAAAAAGTCTTACAAATCCAAGTTCCTTTGCCGCAACGGGACATTCAAGACGTTTCCATTCTTTTACTTTAAATTTATAATAAAGCTCATTCGAGTTTTTAGGTATCTCTCTTATTTTACTGCGGCGCATCGGTGTACATTTTTTTACTTCGCCGTAATATTTTATCCCCGCAAGCTCCTTACCAAATATCCGCTCGGACTGATATATAGCTACATATTCGGGAATAGCATACTCCTCTATATAACTTGCGGGGATATGATAAAACTTACGTTTCAAGCATATACCAAGCTGTCTTGGAGCACGTAAAGCTCCGATAAGGGTGTTACGTTCCGAAATATCGTTCTTGTCGAGCTTAGAAATCAACTCATCTGAGATCCTCACCTCATTTATCGGATCTTTGGAATATGCAAAAGCTTTCATACAAAGCTCATAGCATTTATAAACAAGCTCTGCTTCTATCGAACGCTCTTCGGTATTATACTCATCAAACGCTTCCTTTACACCGTGAAGCTCTAAAAAATATATTCTCTTATTTATTTTGGGTATAATGTCACAGTCTACCCAAAGCTTTTTTGCAATATTCTTAAGCTGACAGAGCAACACTCGATTTGACGGAACATCTATATCTCCCGAAAGATTATTTTCGATGGGTATCATAGAATCAAACGCGGAAATATACAATAGGCAAAGACGTCTTATCTCTTCACGGTAGACATCTGCGCAGATATAAAGCTGTTCCATAACCTTACCCTTTCTGACTTTTATTCTATCCTATCTTATATTATATCACAAACAAAAATCAAATTCAATAATACTTTATTGATTTTAAACCTTAAATATGTTATAATGTAAAAAGAAAGCAAAGGAGTGTCCATTATGATAATAAAGGTATCCGATATTGAAATAGAGCTTATAAGAAAAAACATAAAAAATATGCATCTTTACGTTATGCGCCCCGACGGAAGCATACGCATTACCGCTCCAAAACGCATTTCCGAAGAAACAATACGTCAATTCATTATCTCACGATACGACTGGATAAAAAAACAACAGAAAAAAATAAACTCCGAACCAAAGAACATACCGATAACCTATTCTTCAGGAGATAAACTGCAAATTTTTGGCGAGCCTTATACTTTAGAGATCATTTTTGCAAAGAAAAATCAATTTTCTTTCTTTAACGGCAGAGCTATTCTCTACTGCAAAGAAAATTCCTCTGCCGAGCAAAGAGAAAGAATTGCCGAAAAGGAATTACGCTGCGCACTTTCGAAGGAGCTTGAAGAAATAATAAAAAAATGGGAAAACATAACCGCTCTTCATCCCTCTTCCTTCCAGATCAAAAAAATGAAAACACGTTGGGGAACTTGCAACACCCGAACGCGTAAAATATGGTTAAACTATGAGCTTATCCACTCAAAGCGCGAATGCATAGAATACGTAGTTATGCACGAGCTTGCGCATTTAAAGGTTCCAAATCACGGCAAGGATTTTATCGCATTGATGGACCGTTATATGCCTTGTTGGAAAGACCTGAGAGAAGAATTAAATAAAAGGTGCTGAGCCATTAGGCAGAGAACAAAATTTTGATCTCTGTATATAAATGACAAAGCACCTTTTTATTTTATCTATTGTTCGCCCAATCGGAAAGCTTTGAAAATCCTTCCTTACTTCCCGCAAGATAAAGAATATCTCCCTTTTTAAAAATATAGTCAGGTCTTACCGACTCATTGATATCTCCGGCGTTTTCGATAGCCACGATATTAAGTCCGAATCTACCTCTGAAATTTACGTCGATAACGCTTTTATCTTCTGCCCTTGCGGGAAGAATAAATTTCGATATATTAAGCTTTTCGCTAAGCTGGATAAAATCGAGTGTCTGCGAGGTTTCGAGTCTGTGCGCCAAACGTATAGCCATATCGCGTTCGGGATACACGACCTCTGCGCCAAGCTTTTCAAGGATCTCACCGTGCGAACCGCTTGACGCCTTTGCTATTACCTTTGGAACTCCAAGCGATATAAGATTAAGCGTGGTAAGTATCGACGTATCGATCTGCTCACCTATACAAAGCACGACCACGTCACAGTTTTGAAAGCCCGTTTCGATAAGTGTCTTTTTTTCAAGGTTTTTAACTATATACGTATTCTCGGTCAATTCCTTTGCATAATCTATGCGTTCCTCATCTTTGTCTATTATTATCATATCCGCACCTGTCGATGCAAGCTCCTCCGCAAGTGCTGTACCAAAGCGTCCGAGTCCGATTATTCCATATATCAATTTTTCATTTTTCTTAGCTTTAAACATAAAAATTCTCCTTTATCCTATAGCTATATTTCCTTCGGGGTATCTTACAAGAGAGCCTTTTCCAAAGCTCCAAAGTGACGCAACCGCAAACGGTCCGAGTCTTCCTATATACATTACCGAAATAAACACCAATTTAGAACCGACTGTAAGTCCTGACGATATTCCCGTCGAAAGTCCTACCGTAGCAAAAGCGCTCACCATTTCAAAAAGTACATCTATAAAACCTATCATAGGCTCCATCAAGCAAACAAGGAATGTTGCAAAAGATATAACGAATATTCCTATAAAAGCTATTACAAAAGCTCTTTTTGAAGTGCTGCTTGAAATAGAATACTTAAATATTTTAGGCTCTCTTTTTCTCGCCGAAGCGATTATAGATTTTACTATAACAAATGCTGTAGTAGTTTTTATTCCGCCTCCCGTAGACCCTGACGATGCGCCTATAAACATAAGCACTATCATAACCATAAGTCCCGCATTGGTAAATTCGCCAAAAGAAAAAGTCGCAAATCCTGCCGTTCGTGCAGTAACACTTGAGAAAAACGCGCCAAGCCAGGTTATATTTCCGCCTTCACATATCTTAACAAGAAATGTTCCCGAACATATCAACACCGCTGTAACGATCAAAACTATCTTTGCGTGTAAGGAATATTTCTTTACGTGAATATTTTTAACACATATCTCCTTGATGACAAGGAACCCCAAACCGCCGCAAATTATAAGACTTACAGTTATGAGGTTAAACAATACATTATCCTGATAGGACGCAAGACTGTTTCCAAGTCCCAAAATATCAAATCCTGCATTGTTAAATGCCGATATTGCGTGGAAAATACTCATACCTATCGCCTTTGGAACTTCAAAATCCTGCACAAAAACAATAAAGCTTAATGCCGCACCTATAAACTCTATAATAAGCGTGGTAAAAAATACTTCTTTTAAAAATCTTACCGCTACCTTTCCCGAATCAAGATTCATCGCCTCGTGAATAAGATTGCGGCTCTTAAGATCCATCTTTTTTCCCATCAGCATTATAAGCCCCGCTCCGACGGTGGCGACTCCAAGTCCACCCACCTGAACAAGCAATATAACAACTGTTCTTCCAAAGACCGAAAAGGTAGTACCGATCTCAACCGTAGTAAGTCCCGTAATGCAAACCGCACTTACCGATGTATATAAAGAATCTATATAATTAATAGTTATTCCCTCATTTAAGCTTATCGGCAGCATAAGTAAAAATGAACCGAGTAGAATAACAAACATAAATCCGATCGCTATCAGCCGTACGGGAGGCTGTTTTTTTAAAAATTTTATCATAAAAATCCTCTGTTTTTATAATAATAGAATTATAATGACATCTGTTGTATATATTGTATCATAAACACATTTAAATTACAAGAGAGTATTTTTTAAAAAACTCTTGAAAAATTTTTTTCTCTGTGTTATAATGTATACGTAGTTAAATTAAGGGAGTAGTCTGCATATAGAGTATGCGATAAAGTCAACATCACGTCATCTGGCTTTATCTTAATTGACGAGACTTATCTGCACTCTGGTAGATAAGGTCTTGTCTTTTTTATTTTTCAAGACTGCTCTGTTATAAAAAATCTTTAAAGGAGAAAACAAATGAAATTTTATTGTGAGCCCGAGTCAAAAGTCCTCGAGCACCTGGAGTCACAAGAAAGCGGACTTACACAGGAAGAAGCTTCCGCAAGACTCGAACGGGACGGCAAAAACAAGCTTGTTGAAGGAAAAAAAGAATCTCTGATCCACCGTTTCTTCAAACAGCTTGCAGAACCTATGACAATTATACTTTTGGTTGCCGCAGTTATTTCCGCCGTTATGGAGGTATATACAGGAATTACCGAAAAGCATTTTGAGTTTCCTTACGACGTCGTTATAATTCTTGCCGTGGTCCTTATAAACGCTATTCTCGGCGTTGTTCAGGAAAGCAAGGCTGAAAAAGCGATCGAAGCACTCCAAGAAATGTCAAAAGCGCAGTCAAAAGTTCTCCGTAACGGAAAACTTATTCACATACCAAGCGAAGACATAGTAATCGGAGATATAATCTTACTTGAAGCGGGTGATGCTGTTCCTGCCGATGCAAGAATTATCGAGTGCGCATCTATGAAGATAGAAGAAGCCGCACTCACGGGAGAATCTGTTCCGGTAAACAAAACCGCAGATGCCTTGTTGGCAAACGTTGACGGAAACGGTGACGTTCCTCTCGGCGACAGAAAGAATATGGTATTTATGGGATCTACCGTTGTTTACGGACGCGGCAAAGCTGTTGTCACGGGAACAGGTATGAATACCGAAATGGGTAAGATCGCAGATGCACTTTCAAAAGCTGAAGAAGGAAAAACGCCTTTGCAGATAAAGCTTGCTCAGCTCAGCAAAATACTCACTTTCCTCGTCATAGGAATTTGCGTACTTGTATTTGGAATCAATCTTGTTAAAACTTTCGTTACAGGTGATGAATTCACCTTCAAGAGTGTTCTTAACTTCTTTATGGTAGCTATTTCGCTTGCCGTTGCGGCAATTCCCGAAGGTCTTGCCACCGTTGTTACAATAGTTCTTTCAATAGGCGTTACCAATATGTCAAAGCGCAACGCCATTATAAGAAAAATGACAGCCGTTGAAACTCTCGGCTGTACACAGATAATCTGCTCCGATAAAACCGGAACGCTCACACAGAACAAAATGACAGTAGTTGAGCACTACGGTACCGATGAAAATCTTTTAGCAAATGCTATGTCGCTCTGCTCCGACGCAGAATATGACGAGCAAGAAAAGACCGCTGTCGGTGAGCCTACCGAATGTGCGCTTGTAAATTACGCATATTCTGTTGGGCTCAACAAAAACGAACAAAAAAATATTCTCGTAAGAATAGGCGAAGTTCCTTTCGACTCGGGAAGAAAAATGATGTCCACTATTCACCGCACGCCCGAAAACACACTTATTCAGTTTACAAAGGGTGCGCCCGACGTTGTACTCAGCCTCTGCTCTTCGGTATTGATTGAAGGTGAAATAATCCCTATGACCGAAGAAAAAGCGACTGAAATACTCTCTCAAAACAAAGCTTTGGCAGATAAAGCTCTCCGCGTTCTTGCGGTAGCTCAGAAAAAGCTTTCTGCAGAGCCTACTGAATATACGAGCGAAGCTCTTGAAAACGATCTTTGCTTTATAGGTCTTGTAGGTATGATAGACCCCGTACGCCCCGAAGTTAAGCCCGCTATCGATCAATGCCGTATGGCGGGAATTCGTCCTATAATGATAACGGGTGACCACAAAGATACCGCAGTTGCTATTGCATCTCAGCTCGGTATAATCACCGATCCCTGCGAAGCAATTACAGGTGCAGAGCTTGATCTGATATCCGAAGAGGACTTTGATACCGAAGTTGAAAAATACTCGGTATATGCAAGAGTTCAGCCCGAGCATAAAACACGAATAGTAAATGCTTGGCGTAAAAAAGGAAAAGTTACCGCTATGACAGGTGACGGTGTAAACGATGCCCCCTCTATAAAGAATGCCGATATCGGTGTTGGAATGGGCATTACGGGTACTGACGTTACTAAGAACGTTGCCGATATGATCCTTACCGACGATAACTTTGCTACTATTGTTTCGGCGGTAGGCGAAGGACGAAGAATATATGACAACATCAAAAAAGCAATTCAGTTCCTTCTCGCATCCAATCTTTCGGAAGTGCTTACGATACTTCTCGCAACCTTCCTTCTTCCTACAGGCGTTTCGATATTCGCCGCTATCCATCTTCTCTTTATAAATCTTATAACCGACTCCCTTCCCGCTTTGGCTCTTGGAATGGAAAAGACAGAATCCGATATAATGAAGCGTAAGCCAAGGCCCTCAAACGAAGGCGTTTTCGCTGACGGAATGGGATTTGCCGTTGCTTATCAAGGCGCTCTTGTAACCGCAATAACACTTGTTTCCTACTTTATAGGAACAAAGGTCCTCGCACCTCATTACAACATTATAGATCAAACCACTATAAATATGCTCGGAACAAGTATGGCATTCCTCACACTTTCTATGGCTGAAATATTCCACGCATTCAATATGAGATCTCTTAAAGGATCGATATTCACAATGAAAAATCAAAACTGGTGGCTCATTGGCGCAGGCTTGCTTTCATTCCTGCTTACTACAGCAGTTGTAGAGCTTTTGCCTCATATATTTGATCTCTATCATTTGAACATTACAGAATATCTTATAGCCCTCGGTCTTGCAGTACTCACAATACCGATAGTCGAAATTGTGAAGCTTATTCAAAGAGCCGTGGCTAAGAAGAAAAACAAAAATTAAATTATAAAAAAAGCTTTACCGACGAAACGTCGGTAAAGCTTTTTTTGCTTTTAAGGAATCAGTTAACACCGTTTATAGTAACAGTAAGAGTTCCTATAGAGCCTGCAGCATTAGGAGTACCGCTTACTGTAAGCTCAGTTGTTCCAAAAGGAGCAGCAGCGACTTCAGAACCAACAGCGCTGTCAACTTCAATGTCAGGTGTTGTTACTGTCATTGTAGCATAGCCATTAGCAGCAGTTGCAAAAGCAACGTTTGCGCTAATAGCCGCATTTGAGTGGTTAGTAACCTTCACCGAACCTTTGTCGTTAGTCCAAGAACCTGCGGTCTTTGTAGCATCGTAATTGTGAGTTCCGGGATTCCACTGTGTCTGACCTGCATTGTAAACAAATTCAATATCTGTCCACTCGATCTCTACGCTGTAGATTACAGTTGTGGTATCCTGAGATGTAGCCTCATAGCTTATGCTAACGTCAGTGGAAGTAGAATTTCCGTTTCCGGAAACTGTAACCGCACCTGCTGCAAACGATGTGCAAAGAGCTACTGTAAGAACCAAGGCAATAATTGTGAATAACTTTTTCATCTTTTTTCTCCAATCTTATGTCTCATTTTTTTCACTTTTAGAATACTGAACGCTCATTTCTTTAACCGGCGGCCCAAAGGGCCGCCTTTTCATATGCCTTACATTTTCTTAAATGAAACGAAACTCTGCCAGTTTCACTTTACCGTTAATCTCAATTACCAGTTCATAAACGCCGGCTTCTCTCACAAAGCTCTCTGGTATATCCGCAGTAATTACTTCAAATTCCAAATCTTCACTTTTAGCCACAGGAACTGTGCATGCAGCCAGATTTACTAATGCTGCTGCTTCCCCTGCCGGCTTTAAGGAAAGTAGGATTTCTCCGGCTTCCACGCCGCATACTTTCATTTCAACCTTTTCAGGCAACTTGGTAAATTCCATGTCACGATAGCTTAATACACCGCTAATCTTCTTTTCAAGAGAGTTATCCACAGCATCCGGATTATCATCTGCCACTCCGGGGATAACACAAGTAGAGCAGTCAGGATTGTGGTATTTAAATGCCTTATGGATAAAGCAGTTTTCATAATCATCATAGCTAAAGCCTTGGGTCATGGCAAAGGCATCTCTCTTACCTGCCTTTTCTCCTGCAATCGCTACTGTCTCCTGAAGACGGATATCTTTAGAGGAAGCCCCTGCCATAAAGGT
>CALAXC010000220.1 GCA_937894775.1 uncultured Clostridia bacterium | reverse complement strand
TGGTTTTTATGTAAAGCGCTTTTCTGCCTTGACAATAAGATAGGCGGTTACCGTTGCCGTTCCCAAGTCCCCGAACACGAAATTTTGAAGATCGTGCGTATGTATGCGCCGATCATCACCGAGTTTTTCGACAACGAGGAAGAAATGGCGAAGTTTCAAAAGTGGCGTGAGGAATATGAGGAAAAGGAACGATTAGATAAGGAGGAGAAAGCAAAGAAGAAAGCGGGCGCGGCTAATGTAGCGTAATGTAGAAAGCCTCGGCAGGGAGTTTTCTTGCCGAGGTTATTTTTTATTTATATCCGCTTCAGTTTCCTCCGGGACCGTCTCTGCGTTCACAAGTGTCGGGAACCTCGATCTTACCCTTGATATCTCCGGGCTTAGTAAGAGGCTTTTTATCTTTAGGCTCTTGTTCTTTTTTCGTATCTTTATTTTCAGACATATTAATCACTCCTTTCCTCTATTTAGTGTTCGCAAATTCAAATCAATTCATTCAAGTCGTTGGTTGGCGGTAGGCAGCTTTGACCTCGGCAGACGTAATAAGTGGTCTTGCCGTTTTTGAGCGGATATTCTTTTGTGGGGGCATCTAAAAAAATGACGATCGCATCAGGTGGAAATGCAAGAGGCAAGCCTCTGTTGTCTGTCTGTTGATCGGAAACGACCGTTACTTTCATTGGCGGCTTGTCGTGCTCCAAAAGCACTCTCAAAAACATAGCGTGGTTTGTGGGATATTGTGCTGCGCTTTGCGCGAGAAAATCAAGCTGCCGTTCCGCTTCGATTTTGTATTTCTCCTCGTCTGTAATAAGAGACAGGCGAACAAGATTATACGCCATCAGCGAATTACCGCTTGGGATCGCGCCGTCGTAGGTTTCTTTTGGACGCAAAATCAGCTCCTCGTGATCTTTGCCATACAGATAAAATCCGCCCGTATTATCTCCGAAATCCGATATGACCTTATCGCATAAGCGCTTTGCCCTATTCAAATGTTCACTATCCAAAGTGGCGCGATACAGCGAAAGTTGGGCAAAAACATACGCGGAGTAATCATCGATAAAGCCTTTTACGCCCCGTTTTTTCATATAAAAGCTGACATAGAGCGCATCACCATCACACAGACATTTCTGCATAAAGCTATCTGAGTTTTGTGCGGCAGAAAGATATATTTCCTTCCCGCTGACAAGATACAGCTCACACATAGCGGCGATCATCAGGCTGTTCCACGACGTTAAGATCTTTTCGTCGCGGTGAAGTGAATATCGCTTTTTTCGGTAATCATAAAGCATGGGAAGAAAAGATTCAAAGCTGTTATTGGAAGGATCGCTTTTTAAGAGATTCGGGATATTCTTGCCCTCAAAATTGCCTGCGTCCGTTATATCAAAATGACGGTTGAAGCGCGTTCCGTCCTCTGTGCCAAGAATCTTTGTGATCTCGTCGGGCGTAAACAGATAATATTTTCCTTCTTCACCCTCGCTGTCGGCGTCCTGCGAGCTGTAAAATCCGCCTTCGGGGGAGGTCATTTCAAGGAGAATATAGCTTGCCGTTTTTTCTGCGATCTCAAGATATAATGCCTTTTTTGTTACCGTGTACGCCTTACAATAGGCGAGTATCAGGAGCGCGTTGTCGTACAGCATTTTCTCGAAATGCGGAGCAAGAAACTTTTTGTCGGTGGAATAGCGGCAGAATCCAAATCCGATGTGATCGAACATTCCACCGCGATACATCTGCAAGAGGGTTTGCTCCGCCATGTTCAGACACGAGGCTGTTTTGTAACGCTCGTAGTAATCGAGCAAAAAGAGCAGATTGTGCGGTGTCGGAAACTTCGGCGCTCGTCCGAATCCGCCGTGTTTTGCGTCATAGATGCGCTCATATTGCGACACTGCCAAGTGTGTTAGATCAATATCCGCTATATCCGACACGCTCTCCGAGCTGTTCAGATGCTCAATAATTTTCTCCGAATCCCTCAAGAGCATATCGCGGTCGGATACCCATTTTTCGTGTATGGCGAGCAGTAGCTCCCGAAAGCCTATCATACCGCCCCGTGAGGTTTTGGGAAAATAAGTTCCAGCGAAAAACGGCTTCTGATCTGCCGTCATAAAGATGCTGGTGGGCCAGCCGCCGCTTCCCGTGAAGGCTTGACAGACCGCCATATAGACACTGTCAATGTCGGGACGCTCCTCTTTATCAACCTTGATGGATATAAAATATTTATTCAAAATCTCGGCCATTTCTTCGTCCTCAAAGCTCTCGTGAGCAAGCACGTGACACCAATGGCACGCACTGTATCCGATACTTAAAAATATGGGCTTGTCCTCCCTTGCCGCGAGTTCAAACGCCTCGTCGCACCAAGGATACCACTCCACGGGATTATCCTTGTGTTGAAGTAAATAGGGGCTTGTTTCCTTTGCCAATCGATTGCTCATATCTTCACCTCCGTTATCTCTTTTATTTTCGGCATTTCCGAAGTGATCTATACGAGATTTTGACAGGTATGTAAGACCCGAAAATCACAAATACTATTCATATCACAAATCGGAGGTAAAAAGATGACGAAAGACGAAATGCCGGTTGGCTTTGCTATGGCGCTTGCGATGAATCCCGAAGCTATGCAGAAGTTCGGAACGCTCAGCGAGGAACAAAAGCAACAGATCATCGCAGGAACACACGCGGTAAAAAGCAGAGATGAGATGCGTCACTACGTGGATTCTCTGGTAAACGGCAAGTGATGAGTATGGATTCTATTTGGGAAGATACTGCAAAGCGTGTGCATTTTGATGCTTTGAGTAGCAATAAAAACACCGACATTTTGATCATCGGAGGCGGGATCACGGGGATTTTATGCGCCTATAAGCTAAAAAATGCGGGCGTGGATTGTATACTGGTCGAGGCGAATGAGATCAGCGGTGGTATCACAAAAAACACCACGGCGAAGATCACTTTGGGGCACGGTTTGATCTACGACAAAATGATCAAACGCTTTGGTGAGGATAAAGCACGCCTTTACATTGACGCACAAAACAAAGCAATCAAAGAATATGCTCGGCTTTGTGAAAAGATCGATTGCGACTATGAAACGCGGGATAACTACGTATATTCTATGGGTGACCGCAAGAAGATTGAAAAAGAGGTCGCCGCCTTGGGGCGTCTCGGTATGAAAGCCGAGTCCTTGGATGCCTGCGAGCTTCCGTTTACGGTCGCAGGGGCGGTGCGCGTGAGAGATCAAGCGCAGTTCCACCCGTTGAAATTTCTCTATACAATTGCAAAAGATCTGCCAATCTACGAGCATACTAAAGTCGTGGAACTGATGCCGCACAAGGCAATCACCAATCACGGTGAAATCACCTACAAAAAACTGATTATTGCAACTCATTTTCCGATGCTCAATAAACATGGCTTGTACTATCTCAAACTCTATCAGCATCGTTCCTACGTTCTTGCACTCAAAAACGCCAAAAAAGTAGAAGGAATGTATGTGGATGAATCGGACACGGGACTGTCCTTCCGAAGTTACGGCGATCTTCTGCTCCTCGGCGGTGGCGGACACCGAACTGGCAAGCAAGGCGGTTGTTGGCAGGAGCTTGAAGATTTTGCCCGTAAGTATTACAAAAATGCCGAGATCGTCGGCAAGTGGGCGACGCAGGATTGTATGACGCTTGATGATATCCCTTATATCGGTCAATATTCAAAACCCACGCCCGACGTCTTCGTTGCAACGGGATTTAACAAATGGGGCATGACCAACGCCATGGTCGCCGCAGATATTCTCTGCGATCTCGTTCAAGGAAAGCCCAACCCTTATGCTGACGTTTTCGACCCCTCACGCACGGTTCTTCATCCACAGCTTGCGGTAAATGCTTTTGAGTCTGCAATCGGACTTCTTACACCCACCGCGCCCCGATGTCCACACCTCGGTTGCGCCCTCAAATACAACAAAGCCGAACACACCTGGGACTGCCCCTGCCACGGCTCACGTTTCACTGAAGACGGCGAGCTGATCGACAATCCCGCGACGGATGATAAAAGAATATAGCAGTATACGCCTTCGCATAATGGGAAATAATAGTATTAAATCCATAAACGGAGGTTAAATTTGCTATGTTCAAACATGAAAAACAATTATTCCATCCCGTAGAGGTCGAAAGACCGAACTCGCAGTACGCCGTACTGCTTCAGGAACAGCTCGGCGGCGGTAACGGTGAGCTCAAGGCGGCAATGCAGTATATGTCGCAGAGCTTCAGGATCAAGGATCCCGAAATCAAGGATCTCTTTCTTGATATCGCCGCAGAGGAGCTTGGTCATATGGAGATGGTGGCACAGACTATCAATCTTCTTAACGGTCATGACGTGGATGCCACCAAGGTGCAGGCAGGAGAGGTGCAGACGCACGTTCTGCTCGGACTGAATCCCGGGCTTATTAATTCTTCGGGATATTCATGGACGGGAGATTACGTCACCGTCACGGGCGACCTGTGCGCAGACCTGCTCTCCAATATCGCGTCCGAGCAGAGAGCCAAGGTGGTTTATGAGTATCTCTACCGCCAGATTGAGGACAAAAAGGTCAGAGAGACCATTGATTTTCTCCTCAACCGTGAAGAAGCCCACAATCAGATGTTCCGCGATGCCTTCAATAAGGTACAACAGACCGGCTCTAACCGCGACTTCGGCACGACCAAGGCAGCAAAAATGTATTTTTCTATGTCCGATCCCGGACCCAACGCTTTTGCAACGGGCGAGACCCACGCTCCGGCGTTTAAGTGAAAATAATTACTGTTACCAAATACTCTATCGTGCATTAGAAAAGCCACCGACAATTTTTCTTATTGATATAATCCCCTTAGAGTAGACACTCGAAAAAACAAAAAGTTTTCAAGACTACTTTAAGGGGGTTATTTTTATGCAAAGAAGATCGCACAAAAACAAAGTATATAGTGCGGAGTTGAAGGTACAAGCAGTAGAGGAATACCTATCGGGAAAAGGCAGTCAACGAGAGGTATGCAGAAAATACGGAATTTTAGCAAAACGTACTCTTGAAGTTTGGATAATGTGGTATAATGGTCATAGAGAATTTAAGGAGCGTAGCAACGCCAAAGGAGAGATCTATATGACTAAAGGACGAAAGACCACACAAGAAGAAAGGGCTGAAATAGTAGCGTTCTGCATTGAACACAACAAGGATTACGGTTTAACAGTAGAAACCTACAACGTGTCATACCAGCAGATCTATGCTTGGGTACGTAAATATGAGGAAGGCGGAGTAGACAAGCTAAAAGACAACCGTGGAAGAACAAAACCGGTCGAGGAAATGACCGAAGTTGAGAAGCTCAAAGCTGAAATGAAGATTCTGGAAGCTAAAAACAGACAACTTGAAATTGAAAACGCCTTCATAAAAAAACTACAGGAGCTGAAAGGTGGTGGTCGCTGACCGGAGTGCGTCAGGAGCATATCTACATAGCCATTGAATTTTTGAATACGCATATGGGTTATTCCATCAAGGAAATGTGTATTGCGCTGAAATTAAACAGATCTTCCTACTACAAGTGGAAAAAGAGAGCGCAAAGCAACAGTGAACTTCTAAATATTCAGATTACGGAATACGTAAAGGATTTCTATGAAGAAAGCAACGGAGTTCTCGGCTACAGACAGATGTGTATTAACATTAACCGAGAAAAGACGGACGAGCTTCCGCACAGAATTAACGTCAAGAGAGTTCGCCGTCTTATGCGTATTCTTGGTCTTAAATCCGTTATTCGTAAGAAACGCCCGGATTACGTGAAATCCACTCCCGAAATTACCGCCGAGAACATTTTGAACAGAGATTTTAAGGCAACCGTACCGTTTGAAAAATGGCTTACCGATGTTACGGAGTTTAAGTATTACATTGGTCCCGAGGTGAAGAAACTTTACTTGTCTGCAATACTCGACCTTTACGACAGACGTATTATTGCGTACAAGCTCGGTGACAGCAACAATAATGCGCTTGTTTTTGAAACCTTTGATGAGGCAACGGCTCTTTATCCCCAAGCGAAACCTATCTTCCATAGTGACAGAGGATTCCAATACACAAACAAGATTTTCCACCAAAAGCTTGTTGAAGCGGGTATGATCCAAAGTATGTCCCGCGTTGGCAGATGCCTTGACAATGCTCCGATGGAGGGTTGGTGGGGCATTTTGAAGTCTGAAATGTACTATCTTAAAAAGTTTACGAGCCGAGAAGAACTCGTTTCCGCCATTGAAAATTACATACACTTTTATAATACTCGTCGCTACCAAAAACGTCTGAACTGTATGACACCGTGCGAGTATTATTTCGCCACCGCCGCGTGACGAAAATCTCCCCCTGCTGCGCAGCAGGGGGAGATGTATGAATCTATTCAATTTGTAAATTCTTTTGTTTTTTAGTCTGTCTACTTGACAGGGGGCACATTAATTTATTTCCGTATCGGCTTTTTCTATTTTCCTCCCCCCAAAATTGATATCGCAAGAGTTTTACCGCGCAGTGATATTTTAGCATAACCTTGTGTAGCGAATACCACTCGGCGCATACCGAATATCACTGCAAAACAATATAGCTTACCAAGGGCGAATAGAGTTAGCATTGCGCCTGAAAACAAAATGCTTTCGATGAGGGATTTTTTATTTGTGCAATCTTTCTAAAAATTATAAAAATATTAATTTTATTTAAATAAAATATATAAAACAGATTGACAAAATTGATAAAATATGATATCATTACCTTATCAATGCCGACCGTTTCTTCGGCAAATTTCAAGAAAGGAAAAAAACAATGAAACAAATCGCAAAGAAATCCTTAGCGCTTCTTTTGGCTGTATGCTTTATGCTTACAACCGCGATCGTTGCGCTGCCCTTGAGTGTTTCTGCTGCAGAAGCAAC
>CALAXC010000219.1 GCA_937894775.1 uncultured Clostridia bacterium | reverse complement strand
AGCGTTACAAATGTGTTACAAAAAAAGAGAACGGCAAAAATCTTTCAAGAATTTTTTGCCGTTCTTTGAAAATTAGTTAAACATAAGCATCGCGCAGGTTTCCTCCGCCCAGCTGTACTGTGTCATATATTCGCCGTGAAATTCGGGCTTGCCGGTTTCAAGATAGCTGATATAATCGCACTTGATAAGACTTGTATCAACACGGTAACACGGAGTCTCGTGGCATAAAACCGCCTCCGCTCCCACCGATTTCAGCGTGTTTTTCAAATCCATAAATAGCTGGCGCAGATACGCTGAGTTTTTGGTATCGTCTGTATCGTCGGGAAAAAGAGCGACACAGATCTGCTTTATCGTCATTCCTGCTCCCTTTCGGTCTACAAGAAAGGCAAACAGCTCTTTCGTTTTCAGACGCTTGAACATCAGCTTCTCATCCTTTACGTACACCTCGAAATTCCCGAAGCAGCTTACCGTAAGTAGCTTTTCCCTTTTTCTAACACCCTTAATGTTGTCAATTTCGGCTTGCACGTCCTCAGCCGCAATAGGCTTCATCAAATATCCCGATGCATGAAGCTTGAACGCCGGAATCGCGTATTCTTCATATCCTGTGCAGAATACGATCTTACAATTCGGACGAGCAGCTATGATCTTTTCAGCAAGAGCAAGCCCTCCCATACCGCGCATATTGATATCCAAAAAAGCAATATCTGCGGGATTGTTTTTCGCAAATTCAAGTGCTTCTTCACAGTCGGAAAACTTTGCGACCTCTGTAATATCGGGTGAAACCTCGATCGCTGCCACCAATGCGCCAAGCATCAACGCTTCATCATCAACCGCTATTGCAATCATTTTCTCTCCTCCTTTGGAATTATTACCAGCACCTTGGTGCCGACGCCTACAGTGCTTTCAATCTCCAGCTTACCGTTTACCATTACCTTAAGGCGTTCGCGAATGTTGCGAAGGCCCAGATGCTTTCTCTCGTCGATCAGCACGCTTGTATCAAAACCTACTCCATCATCCACCACCGAAACGCAATAATCCGTGTCAGTCTCATAGGAAACAACATGAACCGTTCCTCCCTTGGATAGCTTCATAAGTCCGTGCTTGATCGCATTTTCAACGATCGGCTGAACAGTCAGTGCGGGGATATAGAAATCTTCAGAGTTCATTTCAAATGTGAACGTCATATCCGGGAATCGCACATTTTCAATACTGACATAGTAGTGCACGTGCTCCATTTCCTGTGACATAAGTATCGGCTTGGGGTTGTCAAGCTCTCCGAAATTACCGCGGAGATACTTTGCAAAATTGTGTGCTAAGTCGCTTGCCTTGGGAGGATCCATCTTACAAAGCTGCTCGATACTGCCAAGCGTATTGTAAATGAAATGAGGACGGATCTGACTCATCATCGTGGAGATCCTGCTTTCGGCAAGCTTTGCGTTCAGAACGATTTTCTCCATCTCAAGTTCCTTTGCCTTAGCTGCCGCATTGAT
>CALAXC010000218.1 GCA_937894775.1 uncultured Clostridia bacterium | reverse complement strand
AAGAAAAGCGCCGTTTTTCTTTGTCGCTTTTTGAAAAAAGCTCCGCAAAAACTTTCCTTAATCGCTCTTTGCGAGATGTACACAGTGCCCGATTTCTTTGAGTGAGCTATATGTGTGTGCGTTGATTGTCTGTCGGCTCAGCCGACTTTGTGCGAACATTGTGCACTGAAATAAAAACGGGAGGGATTTCCCCTCCCTATCATTCAATATCATACGTATAATGTTAAATCAACTGCTTCTTTTCCTCTTCGCTAAGAAACGTCGCATTTATCGAATTAGCCAAAATAAGTTCAACTTCATCTTCACTAAGTCCCAATGCTTTTATAACAAGCTCATATTCCCTTGCAAGAGTAGTATTCGAAACCGTTATATTATCTGTATTTAAAGTAACCTTAACCCCTGCCGCGAGAAGCCTTTTAATGGGATAATCTTCAATGCTCTCAAAAACACGTGTATTAAGATTACTCGTCGGGCAAAGCTCAAGCGCTACTCCCGATTCCGCAAGCCTCTTAAGAAGCGCTTCATCTTCAACCGAACGAACACCGTGTCCTATGCGTGAAGCTCCAAAATCAAGCGCGTTATAAACACTCTCAGGACCGTCCGCCTCTCCCGCGTGAATGGTAAACGGCAAGCCGAGTTCTCTTGCATAAGCAAATAACTCCCTGAAACTGTCAGTAGAAAACAAAGCCTCCGCGCCCGCAAGGTCAACTGCGCAAACGCCTGCGCCGATAAATTCCTTAGCCACCGAAACAGTAGTCATATTTTCTTTTGCATTCTCATCACCGCGCATACAGCAAAGAATAAGCGAAGATTTAAAGGAAGATCTGTTTTTTCCTCTGATCGCAGCTTCAACAACTTCTCTTTGCGTAAGACCTTTTCTTGTATGAAGCTGAGGCGCAAAACGTATCTCTGCATATATCAACCCCTGCTCCGACAGCTCCTCACAAAGTCTGTAAACAGCTTCGCCGATCGCTTCTTCTGTCTGTAAAAGACTAAGCGGAAAATCAAATTTTTCAAGATATTCATTAAGATCCTTACAGTCCTCGCCAACCGTAAGACGTGAAAGCAAAGCTTTATCGTCATCATCAAGCTCTATTTCCTGCATTTTTGCGAGTGCTCTTGCCGAGCTTAAAGATATAGAACCGTCAAGATGCAAATGCAGATCGATAAGAGCATATTTTTTTGCAAGACTCATATCCGTCCTCCGTTATTTTATTATTTATGATATTTAGTGCCCTTTTGAATATTGAAAGCTCTGTAAATCGCTTCAAGCAAGATAACCCTCATAAGCTGATGCGGAAATGTAAGCTCTGACACCGACATACGCATATCCGCTCTGCTTTTAACTACGTCCGAAAGGCCGTAAGAGCTTCCTATCACAAAGCATATCTCACTTTTCTCCATAGCAATATTCTCAAGCTTTTTCGCAAGCGCCTCCGACGTCATCTGCTTTCCCTCAACGCACATAGCAACGCAAAAGGCGGCGCTTGGTATCTGTTCGCATATACGAACAGCCTCTTTTTGCAGCGCCGCCGTTATCTCGCTTTGAGAAGGAAGCTCCGGCAGGCGCTCCTCTTTAAGCTGTATCAGCTCAAATCGGCAAAAAGCTCCTAACCGCTTTTCATATTCCGCCGTTGCCGCTTTGAGATAATCCTCTTTAAGTGTTCCGACGGTTATCAGCCTAACTCTAAGCATACATATTCTCCTTTTATCCTATCTCTTAGGAATCAAGAGCTCCACGGGTGAAAACGGATCAGCCACGTAAAGTCCTACGTCAAATCCCGATATTGCGTTTGCCACCTCGTCAAAAGCGATCTCGGGTTCATTATTTTCTCTGCTGAGATGCGCAAGCATTATCGCTCTTGTTCCATTCTTTACAAGATCAAGAGCAAATTCCGCACAGTCGGCATTCGAAAGATGCCCGTGAGAAGATCTCACCCTGCGTTTAAGATCGGCAGGATACGGTCCCCTCATAAGCATATCAACGTCGTGATTTGATTCGATCACCACAGCTTCACAGCCGATAAGCGCCTCTCTTACGTCATCGGACACGTACCCGATATCAGTTGCGTATCCTATCGCGTGAACAACGCCCTCGTCCTCATATTCGATCCTATACCCGACACTCATAAGACTATCGTGTGAGGTACGGAAGGAGCGAATACGTATATCTCCTATCTCCTCGCTGAAAATTACGTCCTTTTCGATCATACGCTTTCTCACAGCCGATTCTTGCGATATCTTTACAGCGGACTGACGAGTCATATATATCGGTATTTCATTTCTTTTTGCAACAACCTCAAGCGCTGATATATGATCGCTGTGCTCGTGTGTGATAAAGATAGCACATATCGAAGCCATTTCTTCACCGATACTGCTAAGACAACCGCAAAGAGCCTTTGCGTTCCGTCCCGCATCGATAAGTATTGCTGTATCGCCAACTCTTACAAAAGTGGAATTTCCTCCCGAGCCCGAATAAAGAGTATAGATTTTAACTTTTTTCATTCTTTACATCACCTAAAACATATCCCTTATCATCGGGAGAACAAAAAGATTAAACGCCTCTACCGCAAAAGTAAAGAAAAACGAAATAATAAACACCAAAAGCCATTTTGAGCGTTGCAGACGTTTTTCCCCGCTTTCTATAAATTCTCTCTTTCTTTCCTGCGTCCACTCTGCGGGGAGCATATCCTCAGTGATCCCCTTGCGCGAAAAGGCACGGTTATATATGATGTAAACCAGTACGAGGACCGTAAGAATTGCCATATACGAGAACATTACTATCTGAAAGAAAATCGGTGTTTCAAAATTTCTTGCCGTAAATTCTATCGAAAAATAGTAAAACGCACACAAGAACGCAGAAAGTGCAACCGTTGCAAAAAGATAGATAAGCTTCTTTTTATCAAACTCTTTTTTCTTTTCGGGCTTATCAGTTAAACCGTTTTTCGGCTCTGTCTCCTGCAAGCTGTCTTTATTTTCGTTATCCATCAAGCGATCCTCCTTTCTGTCTTTTTTAATTTTTTAAAATAATATTTTAAGCTATTCTTACAGCGCCCTCGGGACGAATACGAAGAACGATACACTTACCCTCTCCGAATACACCGTCCATAAACTGTCTGAAGCCTTCGACCTCGTTCATAGGAACGTATGCCTGAATAGTTCCCGCAAATCCGCCGCCGTGAACTCTGTATGCAACCTTTTTACCTGCGAGATATCTTTCCGCAAGGCAAAGTGCAAGAGAAAGTCCCTGTTCCTTAAGATTCTTTACGGTATAAACGTTCTGGAGATAGCAGAAAGAAGATTTACCGGAAGAAATCACCTCTGCAAAATAAGCATCAAGATCCTTTGCCTCAAGAGCCGCTCTCTGAGCCGCAACCCTCTTATTCTCAGCAAAGAAATGAAGTGCGCGAAGAATAGCTCTGTCGCCTACAGTTTCACGAAGCTCGGATATCTTTGAAATAAACTCATTCTCGTCCACCTCACGAAGAACAGCCTTACCAAAGCAAGCTGCAACAGCCTTCATTTCCGCAGGAACAGATGCATAATCATCGGTAAGATCTGCGTGGTTTCCGCCCGTATTAACTATGCAAAGATTATATCCTGCAGCCGAAATATCAAAGTCGACTTTGTTTATAACGGGAGCCTTAGGATCAGCAAAATCTATAGCAACGATTCCGCCCACAGCGCAGGCAACCTGATCCATAAGACCGCAAGGCTTACCGAAAAATACGTTTTCGGAATACTGAGCAAGCTTTGCTATTTCAACATTATCAACCTTTCCATCGTTATACATATGGCTGAGGATGTTTCCTACCATATCCTCAAAAGCAGCGGAAGAAGAAAGTCCCGAGCCCTTAAGAACATTTGAAGTAGTATAAGCATCAAAGCCGCCGACAGCATATCCGTCTTTTATAAAGCCCTGTACCATACCCGCTATTATAGATTCCGAAGAACCGAACTTTGCCTCTACGGGAGCCGAATACTTTGAAAAGTCAACAACATCCTCAGGGAATCCTTCGCTCTTGATAGCGATAACGCTGTCATCACGCTTTGAAGCTACCGCGATTATATCAAGATCGATAGATGCGGCAATAACGCAACCGTAGTTATGGTCGGTGTGATTTCCCGAAAGCTCGCTTCTTCCCGCAACAGAATAAAGGGTTATCTCTCTATCTGCACCGTAAATAGCGGCAAACTCGTCTATAGCGGCAGAATAACGCGCCTTCTGCGCCTCAACAGCGGCTTCACCGTAAATATATGTAAGTCTTTCATTTATGCCTCCGTCGGCAATATATTTTTTCATCTGAGCTGTAGTCATAAACACTCTCCTTAATAAAGTTATTAATTTATTATATCATTTACAGCAAGTTTTTTCAATCTTTTTTTTAATTTTTTTAATTTTGTTTACACTTAAGAAAAAACTATTGAAAAAAATAGGCATTTGTTGTATAATACAAGTACAGTAAATTTTTACGGAGTAGATCATTAAATGAGTTATTTTAAAAAATTTACCGATTTCTGCGCGGGAATAGCCGCTTTTGTAGCAGGACTTTTCCTTTTGCAAAAATACTTTCCTTTTGAACCGCTTGAAACCGACACCTATCTCGGTTGGTTGGCTTCAGATTCAAAAAGCACAGAGGGTATAACCGAAGCTCCAAGCAAAATACAGCAATTTTTTACGCCTAATCTTGTAAACGAATTTGATTACCGTTTTATGCTCATCCTCGTAATTACAATTGCAATATCGGTAATAATAAGCAGAGTTTTTAAAAAATTTCCACACGTATGTTTCTTGGTCTCACTTGCTCCGATTATAGTTACAACGTATATGTTTGAAAAAGGCTTTCTTTACACACAGGAAGGACTTTTCATAGCATTTACGGCTCTTCACGCGATAGGAAATCTGGTAGAATGTATTATACGCGACAGATCCGACGGCGGCCACCGTCTGTCGATCGCCGCAAAAATGACGTCGGCATTACCCGCAATGCTCTGCCTTTTCTGTATAAGAGTGCGCGGCAACATTCCGCTTGAGGATATCCAGGAGAAACTCCCCATATACAAGGATCTCGCCTTTAAATTAAACTCTGAAAACATCGAGATATTAGAAAAGCTGGGATGGATATATTTAGGAATATTTGTAATAAGTCTTTTGCTCTATAACGTATATTTTATAGACACAATACTGACAGCGATACCCTTGACATATCTGATATATCTTCTTTACGGTGAATTTTTAACCTTTATTCCCGCAGTTTTCGCAGTACTTGCGGCAGTCTGCTTTGTAACGCACTTAGCTCTCTGCGTATTCGAAAACAATCTTTCAAAAAAGGAGCAGGAAGCTCTGCGAAAAAAACAGTGGCAAAAAGAAGAAGAACAGCAACCGCCCGAACCTACAAATGAATAAAAAAGGGCTGGCACATTTAGCAAGACCAAAAAAGTCCGTGAAATAAGAAATAACAATCTCAAATAGTTAAAAAG
>CALAXC010000217.1 GCA_937894775.1 uncultured Clostridia bacterium | reverse complement strand
TTTTTATTTAATTTTATTTCGTGTGTTTTTGTTCTGCGCTAAATGACGCAGCCCCTTTAAATCAATTCAACCTTTTTCAGCGAAATCGCATCTTCCCGCTCCGCCGCAACCGACACAACAAACTTTGTTTCATTAAGGATCACATTTTCGGTCTTAACAAAAAAACTATCCGTCGCAACATCACAAGCCGAAAACGTCTTTCCGCCAATCATCTTAAATACAGCCTCTTTTTGTGTCCATTTTGAAATAAGAAAAGAAATTTTCTCTTCTTCTTCAAGTAACGAAAATTCCAAAAGCTCTCTGCTGTTAAGAATTTTTCTCGCAAACGCAAGAATATCGCTCGACGGAGCACGAAGCTCCTCTACGTCAACTCCAACCGACTTGTCAAAAACAGCAACGCAAAGAGCGCCCCTCGAATGAGATAACGAAAAGCAAACCTCACGGTCCGCACACTCCCATTTTCCGTTTTCGTTCTTTTCTACAAAAAGACTCGAAAGCTCTTTTTCCGACGAATCCTTCAAAGCATAAGCGAGCAAACGCCAGACGTAATACTTTTCACGTCTGACGCGCTCGTTTTTTATTTTTTCAATTTCTTTTAAGCGAGGGCCTTCCAAAAGCAATATCTTACTTTCGTCAAGATGCTCGGGAAGGCTCGCAAAGTAAACGTTTATCACGTCGAATTTTATATAGCTTCAACCGAAGCTTCGCTAAGGCAAGCCGCAACGTCACTTGCAAGAGGAGGTCTTGTTCCCTCTGTCATACAAGCCGCGCTTCCAAAAGCAACCGCGTTCTTAAGCATCTCGGGATAGCTCTTTCCCTGCTTTGCGGCAGCGATAAAGCCCGCTATCGAGCTGTCGCCCGCACCGATCGTAGAAACCACCTTTATCTTAGGCGCATAAGCTACAAAAGTTCCCTCTGCGCAAGCAAGAACAGCACCCTTTGAGCTGCTTATTATAACGTTTTCGATTCCCTGCTCGCGGATCTGCTTAGCCGCTTTAGCGGCAGAAGCGAAATCGGTAACCTCGATATCGGTATACATTCCGATCTCTTCCTCGTTAGGCTTTATCAGCCAAGGCTTTGAAGCGAAAAGATTTTCTTTACTGAAGGAACGTGAGTCGATAACGACCTTTGCACCCTTAGCTTGGAAATTCTCAACCATCTTCATAACACGTTCGATCGTCATTCCCTTGGGATTGCTTCCCGTAAGTGTTATAATGGTATTCTCATCAACGTCGCAGAGCATCTCCTCTACTTTATCGATTATCTCGTCGGTAGCAACAAATCCCGCAAAGCTTATTCTTGTTTCGGGATTGTTATTTGTATGAAGGGTAATATTTTCTCTTATTCTTCCGTCAACATATATTTCGGCAAGCTCCATTCCGTCAGCCTTTAAGCTGTCGGCAAAGCTCTTTCCGTTCTCCTCGCCAAGCACAACCAAAGCAAGGTTGTCAACACCGTTCAAAGTAAGCGCGCGGGAAATATTTACTCCCTTTCCGCCTGCATCGGTCGAGGTTATCTTAGCAAGATTTTCGTGGAACGGTTCAAAATTCTCCGCATAGCAGTGCATATCTATTGCGGGATTAAGCGTCAGAGTGATTATTTTCATAATTTCCCCCAAAATCAGATTTTAGGACCGTTTGCAAGGAGATACTCCTCAGCCTCTGTGCACCACAAGCCGTCATTAGCTTTAACTATTCTGTCAAGCTCCGCAAAGAGAGGATCTGTCTTTCCAAGCTCTGCAAAATCCTCAAGCGCAACCATAGGAATATCGATTCCCGTATAGCAAACCTTCTTACATCCGTTAGGTCTTTCCATAGCCAAAATTGCATCGGGATATGCATCAAGACCGAGAATATGCGAAACGAGTGCGCCCGCATTGATCTGCTTCTTTTCGATAATATGTATAGTATCAACGGTATCCTCGGGAATAGAACCTGCAGTACCTACTACGTGAATTCCGTCATAGTGTACGCGGTAAAGATTGAGTGAGCCCTGAAGATTATGAACTGCAGGACCTGCGAAGAAGTTTACACATCCGTCCTCACAGCAGATCTCCTCTGCAAGAGTAAAGAGTGCGGGAACGGGAACCATTACGAATACGTCATCAAATCCGCCGCCCGAGATCTCGCGAAGCTTTCCTGCAACGTCTTCGATATCGGAAGTATTGAGGTATATAAGCTCACAGCCGTGCTTTGCGGCATTCTCAACGCTCGACTTTGCAGCCGCATAGTCAAGACGGTCCTGAGAAAGGTCGGTAACAACTACCTGAGAAAGACCTGCCCAATCAAGAGCAAGCTCAACCGCGCCTATACCCATAGGACCTGCGCCGCCGAGAATTGCGAGCTTTCCGCCCTTCTTTGCTCCGTCTGTACGAACATAATTAGTATAATCTGTGTGATAGAATCCCTTATATCCGCGGAGTACGCATCCGAGCGACTCAACGAGAGAGCCCGAGAAGAAGTTATCACCCTCGTAAGGAACGAGGCAACCCTTTTCAAGTACTATCGGAGGAACTACTATATAAGTAGACGCGCCGCCTATCCAACGGAAGGAATAACCGGGATCGTGACCGTCGGGAGTTTTAAGAGCAGGCTGAACAACAGCTTTCTGTCCTTCCTTCCAATCATTTTTAAGAGCCGCGCCAACCTTAACGATCTCACCGCAAAGCTCATGACCGATGATAACGGGATTTTCCGCAATATCGGAAGGAACTCTCTTATGATTTACGCCCTGCTTAACTGCCTTATAGGTCGAAGCGCAAAGCGAATCGGTGATAACACGCATAAGAATTTCATTTTCCTGAATTTCGGGAAGCTCGAATTCTTCAACACGCATATCGAGCTCGCCATAAAGTCTAACTGCTTTTGTTTTCATAATATTACTCCTTAAAGTAAAAATTTTTCCATATATATTAAATCACAAATTATGCAAAAAGTCAATATAAATTAAAAAAATACTCGCTCTGTATGAGTGGAAATAAGAAAAGCCGTTCTTTTTTCACAAGACGGCTTTTACTGTTCAATTTCCAGATCATCATAAGAAAAAACTTCATCATTCAAAAACTCGGTAAGTGTCATATCAAACCCTTTAGCGAGCATCATTACAGTACTCAGAGTTACCGTTTTATTTCGACCGTTCATAATGCACTGCATGCTTCCGTGCTGTATTCCCGATTTTTGTTCAAGACGGTACTGAGACATATCTTTTTCACGCAATAATTTTAAAATACGTGTTGCTACAGCATCATTTACAGTCACTTTAACACCCCCATAAAAAACTCGGCAGTTATACCTTCGTATATATTTTATCAACAAATCCCAAAAAATATAAGAAGGTATGCCTACATAATGTTGCTTTTTTACTTCAAACGTGATATAATATGTAGGTACACCTTCATATAATGAAAAGGAGGAGTTTATGACTATAACATTTTGTGGACATTCCCAATTTAAATCATCTGCAGAATACGAAACCAAGCTTCTCGAACTTTTAGAAAAAATAGTAGGCGACCGTGTTGTAAATTTTTACTTAGGCGACTATGGAGATTTTGATTGTTTCGCCTACGAATGTTGTAAAAAATATCAAAAGTTACACCCAAATGTTTCGTTGATATTCATAACGCCCTATATGACCGAAGCATATCAACAAAAGCATCTAACCCTTCAAAAAGAAAAATTTGACGGAATAATATATCCCGAAATTGAAGATAAGCCTTTAAAATTTGCTATAATTTATCGCAACAAATGGATGATAGACAAAGCCGATTTTGTGATTTGCGGAATCACGCGCACTTATGGGGGCGCATATAAAACTTATCAATATGCGCAAAAAAAGAAAAAACACATTTTCAACATTGCCGCGCCATAAGATTTTACGACTTCGCTCCGCTCAGTATGACGGGTGAAATATATTAGTGCGAACATTGTGCGTTGATTGGCTGTCGGCTCAGCCGACTTAGTGCGAACATTGTGCGCTGATTGATAGCAAAACCAATCATCATAATACCGCTTTTTCTTTTGACGAAATAAGCGCAAAAGAAAAAGCTTTGCAAAAAGAAAACGCTGTTTTTCGGGGGCTCTGCCCCTCTTGACCCCGCCACCTTTTGAAAAAGGTGGACCAAAACTTT
>CALAXC010000216.1 GCA_937894775.1 uncultured Clostridia bacterium | reverse complement strand
CAACGAGGAGCTGCTCAAGGAGGTGTGGATCAACTTGATCGACAATGCGGTCAAGTTTGCGCCGCGGTGCGGTGCGGTGGAACTGGACATCGTGGATAGAGGCGACCGATTGTGCGTGAAGATCAGCAATACGGGCAACGAGATCCCACCCGAGAAGCAGGAAAAGATCTTCGCAAAATTCTACCAAGCCGATGAATCCCACGCAACGCAAGGCAACGGTATCGGGCTTGCCATTGTGAAAGGTATCGTAGAGCTTCATAACGGAGAGATAAGCGTAAATAGCGGAAACGGTATCACCACCTTTGCGGTTATGCTACCGAAAAAGCAATGATATGGGGGTATGAATGAAATACATACTTTGCATTTTAATCGGATATTTAATTGGTGCAATCAATCCATCGTATATTATAGCAAAACTCCGAGGCTTTGATATACGGGAAAAGGGATCGAAGAATGCGGGAGCATCCAATGCGTTGATTCTGTTTGGAAAGGTACTCGGTATAGGATGTGCGTTGTTTGATATAGCAAAGGCAACCTTTGCCATATGGCTTTGCGGAAAGCTATTTCCCGAGCTTACATATTCGTTTGCGGTTACCGGCGTGGCTTGTATTCTCGGACACGTCTTTCCGTTCTACATGAATTTCAAGGGCGGCAAGGGACTTGCCTGCCTTGGCGGAATGATCCTTGCATTCGACTGGCGAGTGTTTCTTATTATGCTTGCCGCGGAGATCGTAGTGGCAATCGTAACCGATTACATTTGCTTTGTTCCTCTGACTGCATCGGCGGTCTTTCCAATTGTGTACGGCATTATGCGCCAAGATGCGTGGGGAGCATTGATCATTGCTGTTATCCTTCCGCTTATGATATACAAGCATAAAGAGAATTTGAAGCGGATCAAGCAAAAAACAGAGATGCCGTTCAGTTTCCTTTGGAAGAAGGAAAAAGCACTTGAAAAAACAAAAATTACAAAAGAATAAATCATTGTCAAGAGCGAGCAGTACCATAACGGAGCTGCTCGTTTTTTCTTTTGAAAAAATCTTTGTAAGTTTCGATTCAGTTTAGAAACCGACCGTAAAATTATGTCGTAAAATGAATAATTTTCTTTCGTATTAAAGGAGATTTGAAAAGTGAAAGAAGTAAACAAACCGAAAAGAATGCTGCGAAATTTCTATCTCGTAGCCCTCGCCGTGCTTCTCGTGCTGAATATGGTCATTATGCCGATGATCATGAACGCCCAAGTCAAAGAAACCGATTACGGCACGTTTATGACGATGACGAACGAGGGTAATATTGGACTCGTTCAGATCGTGGAAACCGAAAACTATATCATGTTTACCGATAAAGCGGAAAAACAGGTATATAAAACAGGTATTGTCAATGATCCCGGACTTACCGAGCGGTTACATCAGGCAGGCGCAAACTTTTCGGGGGAGATCATTGAGCAGCCCGGTATCTTCTCACAGATCATTTTTAATTGGGTTCTTCCGATAGCTGCATTCTTCTTGATCGGTCAGCTCATTTCCAAGCACATGATGAAGAAAATGGGCGGTCAGAACTCCATGATGTTCAATATGGGCAAGAGCAATGCCAAGGTTTACGTCAAGTCGGATAACGGCATCAAATTTTCGGACGTTGCGGGAGAGGACGAGGCAAAGGAAAACCTCACTGAGATCGTGGACTATTTGCATAATCCGAAGAAATATGAAGAAATCGGCGCAAAGATGCCCAAAGGACTCCTTCTTGTAGGTCCTCCCGGTACGGGTAAGACCATGCTTGCCAAGGCAGTCGCAGGCGAGGCGGGTGTTCCGTTCTTCTCCATGTCGGGTTCGGAGTTCGTGGAAATGTTCGTTGGTATGGGAGCGTCCAAGGTAAGAGACCTATTCAAGCAGGCAAAGGAAAAAGCACCTTGTATCGTGTTTATTGACGAAATTGACGCCATCGGCGGTAAGCGTAGCAACGGCGGTGTGGGCGGTCACGACGAGCGTGAGCAAACGCTCAATCAGCTCCTTACCGAAATGGACGGCTTTGACGGAAATACGGGAGTTGTCATTTTGGCGGCTACCAACCGTCCCGAAACGCTTGATCCCGCACTCACCCGTCCCGGTCGTTTTGACAGACGAGTT
>CALAXC010000215.1 GCA_937894775.1 uncultured Clostridia bacterium | reverse complement strand
ACTGCGGACGGTTGTCGCCGATGTGGAAATAGATGGGGAACTTATCCTGCGCTTCCTCATACAGCGGATAAAGACGCTTGTCGTCGATATCTATGCCCTGTATATCGGGGTGTATTTTTATCCCTTTAAGACCCAAAGAAAGCGCATAGTCTATTTCGGCTTTCATATCCTCGCAGTCCTGGTGCAGACCGCCGAAGGCAACAGTCTTGAAGCCGTCAGCGTTTGCCGCCTGTGCCGTTTTTGCGAGAAATTCGTTTACACGGTGTACCTGGTGGCCGTTTGTTGCAACGGAAAAAACGAGAAATCCCGAGACGTTGTATTCTTTATCCTGCTTCGTCATATCGTCATAGCGTCCCTTGCCCTGCGGTACGAAATCGTAAAAATTTCCGAGAGCGACGACTGCTTTTTCGGATATGGCATCGGGATAGATGTGTGTGTGGATATCAAAGATCTTATACACTTGAAACTCCTTAAAGTGAACGCATGTATGACATATAAGTGTGGAAGGCTATTCCCGAAGCTTCAAGCTCGGCAAAGGTTATTGTCTTTGTTCCCTTATTGTAATTAAACGTGATGACCATCTTGTCATCGTATAAGAAAATGCGATTTACAAAGGTATCAATGAATCGGCGGCGGTGTTCAAACTTGTTGGTATCAAAGGTACGGAAGTGTTCGAGCCAACAGGTGATCTGCTCTCTTGTAACAATAGGCTTGGCAAGTTCTTCCTTGGCGATTTGAATGCCAAGCTCGGACTTTCTCGCTTCAAGCTCCTCCATACGTTTCTTGGTTGCATCGTTGCAAATTCCCATTTGAATTGCGTTTACAAGATTTCCGATTCCCTTCTCCACTTCCGCAAGCTGCTCGCGCAGACACGGAAGAATGGGATTTTCTCGTCCTTGTATTTCCATTACACAATCGGCAATATACGCGACAGCTTCATCGTCGTGAACAAGTCTTTTGATTTCTTCAACTACAAGGTCTTCTATCCACGATTTTCGAACTGTCTTTTTGTCGCAACCAAGCTTACGCTTAACACCTGAGCACTTGTAGTATCGATATACCGCTTCATCTCGGCGCTTACCGCTTTCGCCTGCCATCATACGCTTGCACTTTCCGCAAAACAGTTTGGTGGAAAGCAAATATTCTTCTTCGGCTTTGTGTCTTGCCGGAGCTTTTTTATTTGTTTCCCTGCGCTCCTGCACTCTGTCAAACAGCTCTTGCGAAACAATGCGAGGAATGCCGTTTGGAATTACGATGTCACGGAAAATATATTCACCAAGATAGCGACGGTTCTGCAAAATATTGCTCACAACATTCTCGGATATCACCGCGCCCTTGCGGTTGCGAACACCTCTTGTTTTCAGATCATTGACGATTTCTTTCATCGTCATACCGCTTCTATACATCTCGTAGATCTCAACGATAATGGGAGCGTAAGTCGGATCAATTTGATAATGACCATCCTCGGTCGGAGCATAACCAAGAGGAACACTTCCGTTGACTTTGCAAGCAAGCGCGTTCTCGGTCATACCGCGAAGCGTTTTTTCTCCGAGCTCTACCGAGTAATATTCTGCTACGCCTTCAAGCAAAGATTCAAGCAGGATTCCTTCGGCTCCTTCGGAGATCGCCTCGGTTGCAGATACAACCTTTGCTCCGTTCCTTTTAAGAATACGCTTGTAATGCATTGAATCGTATCGGTCACGGGCAAAGCGGTCAAGCTTCCAAACAAGCACAACGTCAAAGGTTTTGCTTGCACTATCCTTTATCATTCGTTGAAAGTCGGGGCGGTTATCGGTTTTAGCGGAAAATGCGCGGTCGATATAACTTCCGATGATGTCGATGCCGTTGCGTTCGGCAAACGCTTTGCACTCTCGGATCTGACCCTCTATTGATTCCTCACGCTGATTGTCCGAAGAATATCGAGCGTAAATAACGCCTCTCATGTTTCACCGCCTTCCCTTTTCTGTTTTTCTTCTTGTTCCTTTTTCCATTCTTCAAAAACTTTTTTGCCCTCGTCTGTTTGGAAGAATGCGATAATATCGGGCAAGATCATTTCGGCAATCGCTTCAACTTTATCTTTGGGAATTCCAAGCTCGCCGCGCTTATCCGTAAGAACTTCTATAGCTCTGCGGCGCAATTCTTCCCAATCTATTTGTGGCAAGGTAAAATACACACGCGCATAAGTTTTGTCCGTCAGTATTTGAATTGCTCGTTCTTTTATTTCTTTAAGCGTCAACTTTCTTTCGCGCCTCCTTTGCTTCCACATCATATTTTCTCAAAAGTTCGGTTAAAAACGGACTCGGTTGAAGTAGCTCATCATTGATTTGTGCGCCGCACCGAATCAACATACCGGACAGTTCCGCACACATCCGAAACATCAAATCAGCTTGCTTCTCGTATTCTTTTGCATTAAGATATCCATCTCGATTGGCAATACGCGCAATCTGATTTATGTTGATCCCGATGTTCACGAACTCATTTTTCAAACGCATATATTCATCCGGTGGAAATGCCACAAGATTCGCGCCCGCCAAAAGTTGACGAACAAAATTACTGTTGGTACATTTACAAGCCTTTGCGAAAAGCTGAAACTTTTCGTACTCTTCATCGTCAAGATATGCTTTGATCAGATGACGTTTTTGTTCTTCGGGCTTGACTTTCTGTTCAATTTGCTTATCCATTTCTATTAGTTCAGCTTGAGGAACATCTGTTAAAATGTAGAACTCATCAGCACCAGCTTGTATAGCAGCTAATGATGAAGCCAAATCTTTATCAATACCAGCTTCAACGCCTCCAACACAACCAGCCTTTTCAATTACAGACATTCCATCAACATCACTTGGAGCGTTAAGTAGTTCCTCAGATACCGGACCAACTTCCCATTTATCCTCACGCAATACTCTGCCTAAATATTCTTCGAATTCTTTTTCGTCATGTTTTTTCTTAAGAAAAGAGACTAATCCTATGCCCCCTATAACCAAAACCAGTACCAGTAAAAACTTCAAAAAGCGATGCTTTTTCTTTTTCTTAGGTTTCTGCTCGACTTTCTCCGACTTCGGCGCT
>CALAXC010000214.1 GCA_937894775.1 uncultured Clostridia bacterium | reverse complement strand
GCGATTTCGCGATTTTTTGCTTTACTACGTTATATTTGGGATCGATGCCAACATCGTCACTTTCAAACCACTCGGTATAGATACCCTTCAAAAGCTCAATATCACTCTTAACCGCTTCGATGAATTCTTCACGGAACAAGCTTTTTTCAATCGGAATAGCCTTTTTCTTGATTTTGTTCAAATCAATACCAAGCTCATCGATGCTGCTGATTTCATCAAGGGTTTCTTGGATTTCCTCATCATCGGGCTCGGACAAGTATCCACTCTTTTTGATCGGAACGTAACCCTTTTCCCACCACTTAATGATGTTTTCATAAGAGGACAGAATGCTTGTAAGCGTTGATTTGAAGGCAGACTTTGAGCTTTCAAAGCGCATAACGAGCAATCTCTTAATGAACATTGCCAAGTTTCTCTGCGAAAGCTGAATGTTCATTTCACCGAACACCTCGCCGTACTGCTTCATAAAGGCTTCGGGATTTACAAGATATGCCGAAGGATTATAACGGGCACAGATGAACTTGTTGCTGAGCAGGTCAAGAGTGTGCAGATACAACGGGCGAATTTCTCCCAAGTCGTATTCTACAAGCTCGGGACCTACGACCTGCGGGAACTGAATGCCTTGAACCTTCAAATCGTCGGCATATTCCTTAATTTCTTGCAGATCAATACGGCTACGTCTTACGATAACGGGATCAATCAATATTCTGAGTTGTTGGCTAAGCTGATCCAACTCATATTTAATTTCCGAGGTTAAGCCCTTCTTGCCTTCCTTTTCCAAGCGGTTGTACTGTGCAATCAGCTCGTGGAAACGGACACCGAGGTTATCAACAGAATGAATAGTAGAACGGCTCGGCGTTTGGAAAAGCTTAATAAGCGCAAAGAGGTCTTGCGGTCTATTGTTGTAGGGTGTTGCAGTAAGCAACACAACCTTGTTGTCTGCGTGAGAACGGGTAAGCTGATGCAACCATTGGTAAGCGTCGCTTAATTCGTTACGATATCTGTGCGCCTCGTCTATGATGTAGAGGATGGGGTTAGGATCGGCAGCGTATGTATTATAGAGTTCTTCAATCTTTCCGCTACTGCATACTCTGACGCCGCGAAGTCCGAAGTCTTGCTGATAATCGTTCCATTGATCTACAAGGTGAGGGGGCGCGATAATAACGGTTCGCTTCATATCCAAGTTATGGGCAATAGCCGAAGCAATAACGGATTTACCCAAACCTACAACGTCTGCGATAATTACACCGTTGTTCTTGTTGATACAATCCACGCCGTATTTGATAGCATCCAACTGATACTTCAAGTTGGAAAACTTGCCATCGGTAATCTCGTAGGGAGATTTTACCACGTTGCTTTCAAGAGAAGCGTAAAGCTCAAACAAAATGCGAATGAATATCTGATACGGCGTAGGCTTTGCAAAGATCCAAAGCTTCTTCTTCAACTCATTGATAAAGTCTTGATTGCCGTCCTTTACGCAAACGTCAATAGATTTACTGTCATTCCAAAGCTTTTCGAAGCTCTCGGAATATTCCTCGTACTTGCTATTGTCACTAAATCTCTCATTCATTTCACCTTGACCACGAAGTCCGTTGTAGGTGAAGTTGGAAGAACCCGTGAAAACAACGCCCTTCTGATCACCAAAGCAAGAATACTCAAACATATTCGTAAGAATATACGCCTTTGCGTGATTGGGGGTAGCGGTTAGTCTTATTTCAAGAGTGCCATCTGCAATCTTATCGAGGAACATCTTGAAGATTGCTTGGCTATCGGTAGAGTCAAACTCATCAGCCAAAGCCGACTTGTTGAACAACTCCACGAAGCTATCTACGTAGTAGTTCTTCTTTTGAGAATTATTCAGTCTTGTATAGCCACGAACTGCATAGGTTTCAAGCAATTCATCTGGGCTGTCCTTTACAGCATTACAGAGGTCAGCAATAGCACTCGGATCAATAGTATTGCCCACCAAAATTCTTATTTTTTTGTCCTTTAGTTCTTCTGCCAATGCATTAAATCCCGAAAAGTAGAAGAATGCGGTCAGTATATCAACACTCTCAGCTTGCTTCAATGAGTTCTTCAGCGAGTCGAGCATTGTTTTATTTCTGTTGTCTATGATAGAAGCCATTTTTACTTCTCCTAACCAAACTTGATTTATATTAAATCGTTTAATCTTTATTTTGATTACCTTTTTTCTCTTTATGTGAATGTTTTACTTTAGACTTTGAATCGAAATTCAAAAGCCTATCAGCCTCTTGTGCTGTTGCCACTTCAAGTGTTTCAAAGGTAGAACCTATGCTTTGCAACAAAGCTCTATATTTGGTTTCATACACTCTAATAAATTCACTATTATAAAATGCTATCTGCGAGTTTATATTTTCGCTACTTATGTTTTTTAGTTTTTCTATAAGTAATTTGGGATTACATTGATTAATTATATCTTCTGCATCTTGGTTAACTATTTTGGTATATCTCATGATTGACCTCCTTGATTTGGTGGTGTCAGTTTTAATTCTTTTGGTTGCTCTGGTGTTTTTTTGTTTTCATCTATTCTGATAATCTTTCGGTAATCTCTCATGTTATAATTTGCCACTAGTTGCACTAGGTTTTCTGTTGTTGTAACTTTAATGTTGTCTTTGTTCCCTTCGATAAGGTGGCAGTGAATACCGTTTTTAAATAGCAAGCCACAAGAGTCAACTATTCCTTCGTATGTTGGATTAACTGCTCTTTCTTTAATATGAGCGTCATATATGGTATTTAAGAAAAAACATTGAGGGGCTTGTGCTGTATATGCTTTTTTTCTACTAGGCATTGCAGATACAGTTATTCCGTCTTCACTTATTAATGGAGTTTCAAATACTGGTGTGACAGTTATGGCACTACCGTATTCCTCTGTCATTCTAATGGCGTTTG
>CALAXC010000213.1 GCA_937894775.1 uncultured Clostridia bacterium | reverse complement strand
CGCTCTCGTATTTTTTCTTTTAGATATTTAATTTTACGCGGCTCACGCCGTTGCTTACCTCCCGCGAAAGGATGGCGGTAGGAATTTTACTGAGCCACTTTTTGCTAAAGTTCGTATTGCCGCAATAGCAATCGAAATTGGCAATCGGGAGGACAACCCAATCGGTGTCGCTCGGCTTGTTTGCTTCGCAATAGGCGATCACATCGCATACAACCTCAAACGGAACACCGCCGAGGTCAAGTACACTTATAGCGTTTTCTTTTTCGGGCGGTAAAATATATTCCTCGGTTCGTAGTGCACCAAGCTCCAAGGCATCGGCAAGTATATCGTCAAATCGCAATGCCCACGCCGCTTTCGTATTGAGTGCAAAGATCGGCACTTGTAGCTGCCGCACCTTCTTTTTCCACTCGGTCTTAAAGCCTTTTGAAATCAGAGCGACGGTTGTTTTTGCCTTTTCACTTACGGCATCGGGGTTCTTTTTTACAAACTTCACGATATTCTGCACGTGGCGGTAATACCATCCCTCGCCCTTGGCGTTCACAAGCTCGGGAAAGTCCGAGAATAGCGCGTCGAAATTGGTAAACGGCTCGCCCTCGTTTTTATCGGGAATACTGCACCAAGCGCAAAGAGCGTTCCGCGCATATTCCACGCGCTCGTAGGGATTTTCCGCGCATAAGCTGCCGTCTTGATTGTGGAACAAATATCCTCGCGCGATCACCGTCAGTATTCTGCCAAAGCCCTCAAAGTCGGTGATGGTCTTGAACGTGAACCTGCCAAGATAGGAAAGGTCGTGCTTGCTTTCGGAAGAATAGATTGGCTTCTTGATATATGCTTGAAATTCTGACCACTCGTTCGTCATTTCCAAAACCTCCATTTCTTCTTTTTCGGGTCTTCCACCTTAAAGACGTGACTACGGTCAAGCGTTAGCCTAAGAACGGTAGATGGCAATATCTCCAACGCGAACTGTCGCTTACCAAGAGCAACCGCGCATTTTACGACCTCATCAAAATCAAGCGAGCCACGCCTACTCGGTGGACATATAACATTTATGCAGTTGCGAACGATATGTGCTTTATAATCGTCGGCGTGTTCAATGCCCATAAGCATTCTTTGCAAATCTTCGCTATCTCCCTTTTGCTTGCTTATATGCGACTTTATACCTTTGTTACGGTACATATCGTCAAGGTCGCAAATAATATCGCCTACGATGCGATAACCTCCGTGGCTGAAATCACAGAGAACGTCCAAATAGTCGGATAATCCCATCACATCCATAAGTCCGTAAAGCAAATGTTGCCGTTCCTCCGGCGGCACAAGATGCCACTTATATTCCCCCAACTTGTGCCTTGCTCTACGGATAGCTTGGGGCGACATATCTTCAAACACAGAGTAAAGCTCATCAACCGTATAATCGTTTTCCTGCCCACGAGCGTAGAGAATGCGGTAAATATCGCCCTTGCGCTTCATTTCAGAGGGGATATGATTAACGTAACGAATACGCTGTAAGGCGGTTTCGTAATCACGGATAATAGAAGTCACACGGTCGAGCGTTCTTTTATCGAGCAGTTCCTTCCAATCGGGCTGTTGAGCGAATACGAACAGGCTTTCATCACTTACGGGAGAGGTTTTAACCTTTTCGGTCTTGTGCTCCAACATATATGCAAAATACGGGAGCTTTTCAAGATTAGAGCTGACTGAGTTCCAATCCACGCCATCAAAATACTTTTTGAGTCGCGCGTTCTTGGTCGGCTCGTACCACTTGTGCGCTTCTTCACTATCCGCAATGGTCTTATAGCGCAAGAAGATACTTCGACGCGCTCGTTTGTTTTCGATATACTCGGAAAGATCGGGCTTGATGCCGCTTTTTGCGGAGTCGATTTCAAGTCCCGTCAGTATTGCCAGCGTTTCCACATCTTGATTATAATGCACCTTATCCTCGCTCGTTGTATTTTCATCGTAGGCGAGAACACCGCGATTGAGCGCGGCGTTACTGATCTGACCGACGCGGGAGGAAAAGGTATTCCTTACGGTGACAAAGCGCGCGTGCCAATCGTTTGCATCAGAGATCAGCGGCTCTGCGGTAGGTATTTTCAAAAGCGGCAACTCGGTACTGCTGCGGATGACGCATTGGTTGATCAGCGGATCGGCAATGGTTTTGACCATATCACCGTCGAAATCCGCACCTCCAAGCCGTTCGGGAATGAGCGAACGAGAGTCCACCATTATCACGTAACCGAGGTGCGAAAAGTATTTCTTGCGCAACGCGCCCGGTTTCATCGGCTTCACAAGGGCTTCTTCGTTTCTTGCAATATGAGGACTTCGGAGTA
>CALAXC010000212.1 GCA_937894775.1 uncultured Clostridia bacterium | reverse complement strand
TTTATAACTGTGGCAGTAAAACCTGAACCTACATATTTAGGGGAGGTTATTTCAATTACGGGAAACGGTGATGTAACAAATGAGGAAAGCGAAATCAATATTACAGCGGATATCCCTTTGGAACTAATGGTTAAACCGCAGAGTGTTTTGTTTCTGGCTCAATGAGCGTGATATGTCTCGTATTCTCTAAATTGGAATTGTACTTTTAACTTCTCTATATCAGGACAGCTTTTGAGAATTATGAATGCTACCCTTGACAGAATCAAATTGTCATGGTATAATGAGAGTACAAACAAATGGTAGAATTTTCCACAGCGAGCGTTCACTGAAATTTAATTTACAACTGAATAGAAAATCTTTTATCATCCTTTTTGCGAGGAAAATTTATTATCTTTTTGTGAGAAAACTAACAACGTGGCGAAAGCCGTTACATATTGTGCGCAGGACGAAGTAGTTTGGACTCTTTGAAGTCCATGAATTCTACGGGATATCTGTGCCGCTATGTAGCGGCTTTTTTGCTTTTTTAATGCCAAAATCAAGGAAAGGAGAATGAAAAATGAAGAACGCCCACCTGCCGAGTATGGGGATATCTCGCGAGAACTTCGCCGCATCGGAAGTAACGTCCACCAAATCCTACTCAAGTCACAAACACTTGGCTTTGTCGATGAAAGTGGTGTAAGACTACCATAGTGAAGATGGAACTGTTCAAGCTCGCAACCTACCTTGATCACGACGAGAATGCCTTTGCAGAGCTTTTGGAGCGTAAAAGCAACAAGGATGCCTTGGCAGAAAGAAAAGCCATAGAAAGCACTCTATCGAGTGTCCGTAACTCAAATTGGTTATGAACACTCGATATGGTCGAGGTGACAAGATTAGAACTTGCGGCCTCTACCACCCAAAGGGCGACTTTTATGTTTTTCTAGTGCTAAATAGTGCTTTTTAGTGCTATTCTGTCAAACAAACCGTACATTTTCGTGCTCTCGTTTACTACTGTTTCCATGTAGTCTACTTCTCGAAGTGGTCAAACATGTGGTCACAAAACAAGCCTTGCGTATCTGCTTTTTGAGATACACAAGGTTTGTTTTTTTGATTACCGCACCACAAAATTTTGGGAGCAATAAACAAAGAAAAAGGTCGATGGAAAAATAAAGATAATTTAATAAAAGCTATTGACAGTAACGCTAATAACTGATATAATATCGTTAGTAACCGTTAGTAACAAAATTGGAGGTAAAATATGTTGGAAGATAAGAATACCGAGTTTAAAAGGGAATATGTTGAGGATATAAAAAAGACGCTTGTTGCTTTTGCAAATACCGATGGTGGTAATCTTTATATCGGAATTGACGATGACGGCAATGCTGTTGAGGTCAATAATATTGACGGAGTTATGCTACAGGTGTCAAACGTGATCCGAGATGCGATTAAGCCGGATCTTGCAATGTTTTGTGATATTACTGTAGAAACCGTTCAAGATAAGAAGGTTGTAAAAATCACCGTTAATCGCGGTACTGCCCGTCCTTACTATTTGTCAGCTAAAGGTATTCGTCCGGAAGGTGTATATGTGAGACAGGGGGCCTCATCCGTTCCTGCTTCTGAGAGCGCAATTCTTTCTATGATACGCGAGACCGCCGGAGATAGCTACGAGGAGGCGCGCTCGCTTATTCAGGAATTAACCTTCAATGAAGCAGATTTTGTTTTTGAAAATAAGCAAATTCCTTTCGGTGAAGCACAGAAGAGAAGTCTTGGCTTGATTGGCGAGGACGGAACGTATACCAATCTTGCATTGTTACTTTCCGATCAGTGCACCCATACTGTAAAAATTGCAGTTTTTGAAGGCGAGCAAAAGACGGTATTTAAGGATAGGCGGGAATTTTGCGGTTCGCTGTTAAAGCAGCTTAACGATGCGTATCAGTTTATAGATCAGTTTAATCATACACACGCACATACGGAAGGTCTGTACCGTGTTGATAAAAGAGCATATCCTACGGAAGCAATCAGAGAGGCATTGTTGAATGCCATCGTTCACAGAGAATATAGCTTTTCCGCAAGCACTCTTATCAGCATTTTTGATAACAGAATAGAATTTGTTTCTATAGGTGGACTTGCACGCGGCATTTCGCAAAGTGATATTTTGCTTGGTATTTCAATTGCACGAAACAAAAAACTCGCAGATGTGTTCTATCGCTTGCACTTGATTGAAGCTTACGGAACGGGTATGCCAAAAATTATAGAAGCATACAGAGAATATGGTCTTGAGCCTCATATAGAAATATCCGATAACGCATTTAAGATTACGTTGCCTAATACAAACGCGGCTGTGAAGGAAACAAAGGTTGAGTTGACCGAAAACGAGCAAGGTGTGTTATCTGTGCTGAAAGAGGGAATTAAGTCTCGCCCGGAGATTCAAAAGGCTCTCGGATTTTCGCAGACAACTACAATTGTTGCGATTGCAGCACTACTTGATAAAGGCTTGATTATAAAGGTCGGAAACGGAAATAAAACGAAATACAAAATGGCGTAAAAACGAGGCTGTGAAATGTATGAGAAGCTATATCGAGAGCTTTTGCTTCGCTATAATGAATTAGAGCGTGAGAACAAAAGGCTTTCAGAAGAAAACTTGCAGTTGCGGCGGCAGCTTGGCTTTGCAGAGGCACCTCAAGAGAATATCGAGATACCCATAATCCATGCTGCCTCTGTCAATAAATACAGCTCTTCAAAGGAAAAGATCGAGTTGTTCCGTTCACTGTTTCGCGGCAGGGAGGATGTGTTTGCAAAACGGTGGCAAAGTACGACGAGCGGAAAAAGCGGCTATCAGCCCGTGTGTGAAAATGAATGGGCAGAGGGCTTATGCGACAAAAGGAAGTACAAGTGCGCCAATTGTCCCAATCGGGTGTTAAAATCCT
>CALAXC010000211.1 GCA_937894775.1 uncultured Clostridia bacterium | reverse complement strand
GAAGGATTACGAGAAAGACCATTTCTACAAAGCAGGCAACGCTATGGATGAGCATGGTCGCGGTGGTTTCCGAGCAATATGGGCAGAACAGCTTGTGGAACTTGGTGCGGATGAATCTCTGCCTCGGATCACCGAGCAGATAGCGATGGCGTTGAATGCATTCCGTGGTGCTCTTGAATATTCAAGCCCCGACGATTTCTCAAAGAAAGCAACATTTCGCGGTGAGCCATGTAGATACTATATCAAAGGCGCAACATTCCCAGCAGCAAACCATATAAGGATTCTTGAAAAGACACTTTCTTGGAGAACGGAAGAAAATCTATCCATGGTAAGACGCTCCTATGCTCATTGTAAGGAGATTATGAAGAACTATTGCGACGGCGTTATATATGTGAACTGCGGTCATTTTGTAGGACCGTTCAACTATAATTGGAATGCGCCGAAATCAAAAATCAGCATCCGAAATTTTGATACCCACCCTATAGATTTCGCGTGGTTTATGAAGGGGCTTGGTTCTGCTTCGGTTAGCTATCCCGTTTTTGATGATGATAATCCGCACTTCGTTGAGTCTTTAATGACAATGATCGAGGACGAGAATTTTATGGATAGTATCAGCGAAGAACAGCTTCGTATGTTCAAGAATTATGCGTCGATTGCCCCGTCTTGGAGAAAGAAGGAGGGTGTTGCGTGTGATCTGTATTTTCCGATACTGTTGGCGTTGAGTAAGGCAGGTGCAATATGAAAAGATCAATAGATTTCTTACTTAAAAACGCTAACCCATCTATCAAGTTACGTGTAAAGAAAGAAGTTCTCGGAAATATCACCGCAGAGGAAGAGGCGGAACTTATCACTCAGATCAAAGAAGAACCGATATACAAGCTCATAGCAAATTGCCAAAAGGAAAACGGTTGGCTTGGGAATGGTTTTCACGGACCGAACAAAGATGCAGGACCTTACGAAAACCAAGAAGTCGGCACGAAATGGCTTGCAGAAAAGGCATTGGGTAAGGATGATCTCGTGCTGAATCGAGCTATGGATGCCTTTGTGACAACCGAGCTGACAGACCTTTGCTATCGTACCAAAGGCAAACATTTTGACGAGTTCCGCTATGCAGCCAACGGTCAAAATCTAATTCGTTGCGCGTGTATCGCCCGTGCCGGATATGACGATATCATTGATATAAAGCCGCAGATACAATTGGCTTTGGATTCCTTCAAGCGAGTACTTGAAGTGGACTCTATTTTGGATATTACACGCATCAAAAAGGTCAGTGGCAAGGAAAAGCGAGTTTTTAATGATTACGAGAAATGGCCTTGCTATTATCACCTTGATATTTTGGCGCACACGGTCACTTGGAAAACCGAAGAAAATATCAAGATGCTTGCAGAAGCCGTGAAAAAGCTGATGCGCGCCGACCGCCCCGAATGTCAAGTCGGTGGTGACAGTTGGGTTGGCTACCTTCTCGGAACTGTCGGTTGTCTAAAAGAGGGATACTCTCTCGGATATGATAAAGATAGCGTTCACCATGCATACCTTGACCGTGTAGAATGGCTCTGCCGTTGCGGTCTTGCTCCTTACATATCTGAACTGCAAGCAGAAGTGGATATATTGGCAAATGCCATTGATGAAAACGGTATTTGCAGAGCAACGGTTGACGAGAACCAACTAAGAGGAATTAGCACCTACGGCGGTCAACAGCTTGAAATCGATTGGAAAACTGACACAAGAAAACTGTGTGATATTACGTTCCGAGTTCTTTTGATAATACACTACGCAAACGGAGGTAAACATGGGTTTTGAAAACAAAAAAACGGCTTGCTATTGCGGTCATGATTGTGCTCGCTGTCTTACATATCTTGCAACCGTTAACAATGATGAAAACTTACGTAAACAATCGCAAAGTTTTTACAAAAACGAATTTGGAATTGATATTCCTCTTAAAAATATTCATTGTCTCGGCGGTCGCTCGGAAGATATATTCTATTTGTGCAAAGAGTGCCCTTTTATAAAATGTTGCAAGGAGCATAGTATTGAAATGTGTTGTGATTGTCCGAAATATCCTTGCAAGGGCATCAAGGAATATCAAGAAAAATACGTTAATAAATGCAATCAAATTACTTGATAAAAAATAGGAGGTAAAACTATTGGCAGAAGAAAGAACAGCGCAAGCGCTCCCTATTGAGGAGATCAATCAATTGACCAAAACATTGGTAGATACAATGGCAAACGGCACACCAAAGGAGATTGCCAAGGGTTTGGAATCGCAATTTGTTGACCGTTCTACAGAGCATCTTTATCGTAAGGTAACGC
>CALAXC010000210.1 GCA_937894775.1 uncultured Clostridia bacterium | reverse complement strand
TTTTACCTATGAAGAGGATTTTTGCAATTCTTATGACGATCTGTTTGTTGGCAGGGGCACTCTCGATTACCGCATTTGCCGCAGACGAGCCCGCTGCCGGCACAGTTATGCGTGTCAGAAGACAGAGTGGCAGTAATGAGCCCACCTTTGTCGCGGATTACGATAACTTTGAAACAGGTTGGAATGAGGCAATGGAGCTTGCCGATGACACAGGCGCTCACGTGATCGTCGATCTCTATGACGACTGGGATTCCGACGAAGAGGGTCGCTTCAGCGACGACTGGATCAACGGCCCCGGCTTCAAACGTGATACCATCTACTTCCAGAACGGTGTAGACTTCACCCTGAATATGAACGGTCACAAAATCCACCGCCATCTCGCCGACAGCGAAGCAGACGGTGAGGTGATGTACATTGACAGCTATGCTGACGTTACCATCAACAACGGTACCATTACCGGCGGCAGAACCAACAACGGCGCAGGTGGCATCCACGTGAACGGCGCCAGAGTTTATCTCAACGATGTGTGCGTTGTTGATAACAAGGGACTCCTTGAAGATTATGGCGGAGGTATCGCACTTTATGGAAACTCGAAGCTGGTTATGAAAGGCGGCGAACTTCGCGACAACTTTGCTCACCACAGGGGCGGCGCTGTTTATCTTGGCGACAGCGGTATCACTGCAGAATTTGACAATGTAAAAATAATTAACAACGGTACGGGCCACGGTTCGTACATGGGTGGTGCTATTGCTTACATTTATGGCGAGGACTGCAATCTTAAATTCACCAACTGTGAAATGTATGCAAATTACGGCTCTAATCTTATTTTGGCAATCGAGGACAACAGCAATATTTATATGGACGGTTGCGACATACACGGCAACGCGGGCTATAGCATCGTTTCAATGCCAACCGATAATTTTACCGCTGAGCATTACCTCGAAGTCAAGAACACAAGAATCTATGACAATGCCAGTTCGTCTTATGCTTTTCATACGGAAGATACAAAGCTCTACATTGAGAACGTAACAGTTGTGGACAATACAACTTTGGTGATTAGTGCCAGCGATAGTTCCGGTACTATAAAAAACTGCACCTTCAACAACAACGCCATAGATCAAGATCATAAAACGATTTGGGTTGACGAAGATTGTGTGGATGACATTACGTTTTATAACTGCAACTTTGGAGATTCTACTTTTCAGTACGAAGTTAAAACCGTTTCTACCGATTCAACCGGCGCAGTAATGGGCATTTGTGTGCAGAAAGCTGACGGCACCCTTGGCACGGTCGACTATTACAAGAAGCTGGAGTATGGCTGGACCGACGCAATGACACGCGCACAATCCTTGAAAGGCAAGGAGCGTGTTGTGGTTGATCTCTATGCCGATTGGACTGCCGTTGAGGGTCAGTTTACCGATAATTTTAACAACGATGTGGGCTTTGATTGGGATGCGATCCACATTCCCCAGAATGTGAGAGTGACCTTCAATCTGAACGGTTACAAAATCGACCGCGCGCTGACTACAGATGAGTTAAACGGCGAGGTTATTTGCATTGACAAGAATGCAGACGTTATCATCAATGGCGGTACCATCACCGGCGGCTGGAGCAACAACGGCGCAGGCGGCATTCACATCAAGGACAATGCAACAGTCGTTCTGAATAATGTAAAGGTTGACGGCAACTCTGTCAGGGGTGATGACGGCGCGGCTATTGCCGTGTACGACGGTGCTAATCTTATTATGAACGGGGGAAGCATTTCAAACAACTTTATGCGCTCAAGCACTACTGTCTTCGATATTGAGATTTCTCCATACGGCGCGCTTTATGCAAATGAATCCACTGTAACGCTAAACAAAGTAACCTTGAGCGACAACTATACGTTTGATAGCGCGGCGGAAGGCGTGGCTATCTATGCTACTGAAAGTACCGTAGCAATAAATGAATGCATTGTATCCGGCAACGCGGTGGCAAAGGAAGGAAGATATAATGCAAAATCTGTTATTGCAGGCTATGACTCGAAGTTTATTATTACCGATACAGATTTTACGAATAACGCTTCGGACGGAGAAGATAACTGCTATGGTGACTCGCGCCTCTTTTATTTCGAAGATAGCCGCTTGACGATGGAGGGCGGTAAGATCACGCAGAATAACCCTCAGGAATTGCTCTACTTTGAAGATTCGCATGCTGATATCAATAAGGTTACCATTACCGATAATGCGTCCGTCGTTATCTATGTTGACAACGACAGCGAAAAGGTTAATATGAACGAATGTACCCTTAACAAGAATGCTTCTATTGATAATGCGCCGGATATCCAAGTGGAAACTAAGGGAACGTTGGCAATGAACAATTGTGCAATCGGTGATACTAACTTTGAAGACAAGGGCAAGGTAGAGGGCGTGGGCTCCCTCTTCGGTGAAGGATCACTTTCGATGATCGTTGCGTTCCTCTCTCTCATCGCTTCCGGCGTTGCTATCTTCCTTGTTGTGTACTACAACAAGAAAAAAGCAGCTCCCGTAGCAGCAAACGGAGCAACAGACACTGAAACCGACGACGAAGAATAATTTAATACAGACACAAAGGGTGTGCGAGAAATCGTGCACCCTTTATGCATTTTTGGTTTTTCCCTCTAATTTGTAACACATTTGTAACGCTTCATATGATAAACTGATACTACGATCACTCAAAATGGTACTATCAGTAGCGAAAAACTGAGAGGAGAAATTACTATGAAGAAAATTTTTGCAATCCTTATGACAATCTGTATGTTGGCAGGTGCGCTCTCAATCACCGCATTTGCCGCAGAAGCACCTGCAGAGGGAGTTGTCCTTAGTGTAAGCGCACAGAAGAGGGACGGCACTATTGTGCCAATTGAAAACGGCAATTTCAAGAACTTTGAAGAAGGTTGGGAAGCTGCCGTTGATTATGCAGAAGACAAAGATACAATGAAGAACAACGGATACGACCGTATCGTTGTTGACTTTTACACCGATTGGACCGCCAACGAGGACGGCGAGTTTGGCGACGGTGGTGACGGATTTGAGTGGAGCACCATCCACATCACAGAAGACATCAGAATCACGCTCAACCTTAACAATCACACCATCAACCGCAATCTTAAGGAATGGGAATACGATGGAGAGGTTATCTATATTGATGATAATGCCGACGTTATCATCAATAACGGCACCATCACCGGCGGCTGGAGCTGCAACGGTGCAGGCGGTATCCATATGCAGGACGACTCGAAGTTAACGCTTAACAACGTAAATATTGTCGGCAACCGCGTCGATGACGACGATGGTGCGGGTATCGCTGTGTATGATGGAGCAGTTCTTACTATGAACGGAGGCTGTGTTTCTCATAACGAATCGTACAATGCTGTGTATGGCGGGGGTGTTTACATCGATGATGGAAGCGCTGTTTTCACAGACGTAACGTTTGAAAATAATCAGGGATTTAAACGAAGCACACACGGAGCGGCAGTTTACGTTGATGACGGTACTCTGATTATGGAAGGTTGTAAAGTGATCGGCAATGGTTTAACGCTTACAAATGACGGTACAACATGTTTCGCTGCCTACTCTATTATCGATATTTCGAACGGGAGCAAGGTTACTATTACAGAGACCGAATTCTTAGAGAACGGCTATGCACAGGAAACCTATGTCAGCCGTAATGTACTTAAATATACTTCCGTTATCAGTTCCAAAGCCAGCTACCTAACTATTGAAAAGTGTACCTTTTCCGACAATAATCAGGTTTATTTGATCGAGTCTGAAGCTACGGTCTTCAACGCATTTGATTCGGATCTTTCCCAAAACAAATCCTTTGCTTTCTATGGAAACTGTGCCGGTGGATTTAATAGCGCATTTACCAATTGTAAATTCAGCTACAACGAACCTTTGCTGGGGCTTGACGACACTTTCTTCTTCAATGTTGCTAATGCCGGTCTGAGCTTTGTTGATTGCGATTTTGGAGAAGCAACCTTTAATAACAAGAGCGCGGCGCAATTTGCGGATACCGCCGCTTCCAATGGATCCGTTGCCTCTCTTTTCGGCGAAGGCTCGCTTGCGATAATCTTTTCTATCCTCGCACTTGCTGCCTCGGCTGCTGCTATCTGGATCTGCGTTTCAAAAAAGAAGACAGCAGTTCCCACAACCGAGAACAACGAAAAAACCGATGAAGAATAATTAACTACATACCACAAAGGGTGTGCGATTTCTCGCACACCCTTTGTCATACATAAAATACAATTCACCGTTCAAGGAACTGATACCTGAACTTATACACGAGTTTATTGATAAAATCGTGGTGTATGCGCCAAAACACTTTGATTTGTAAGAGGTTTGTCATACCCACAATAATATAATAATGTAGTCAAAGTGGGATTGTTATATCTGTCTGCTTGAAGGAGGTAAAAATGTCGCATAAAAACATACCAAATATTTTTAAGTGCTTGCTTTCAGATATGTGTATTGATGAGCATGATATTTTGGGAACCTCCGATGGCTTTTATATGGTTTATAAGTCTATAGCGAATATACTCGCAACGAAAGGCGTTTTTGACTTTCCCGATTCGAGCGGAGAAAGTCTTGCGTGTGATAAGTTTTTCGATGATTGGTTTCTGTATGCTGTTCCAAACGATAACGATTACACCTATAGCCTCTTGAAACTGAGAGAGCAAGAGCACGATACGGAGGATGGCTCACCGGCGGATGGTGACACTCCGGGTGTGACAATATCCTTTATTTCATTTGAAAGCGAAAGGCTGCTTGATTGTCTTGCAGATCCTTCCGATGAAAACAGGAGAAAACTAAATGCTGAGGTAAATCGTGTAGTAGCTTACAGAGGTCAGCATCATCATAAAGCACTGAAAAGGTATTTCAAAAATCCAGAGTCCCAGGGCGCTTATCTTGTGGCTGATAGATATGTAAAGACGATTGCCTCGTATGCGAGTGAGGGAAAACTTGAGGTTCCCGATTTTTATAAAGAAATCGTTCAGCAGAGTATTTCATATAAAACTTCCGCAAAGCTTGCAAGACTTCCACGCTTTGTTGAGGCATTGAACAAAGCTGCGTGGCGTGTTGTTTGTGATAATGAATACATATACCTTGAGGATCGCGATGAACTAACCGAGCAAGAAACTCTGGCAATTCTCGCAACCCACACGGGAAATACATCGTTCTATTCCTTTGCGGCAGAGGTGGAATACCACGCAAGGTTTCTAACGCCTTTGGCGAAGATTAAAATCCCGTTTTTCGGAAGATCTATTTACGATTCTGCAATCCGGGCCGATATGACCGTCGGCGATACTGAATTTGAGGGGCCTGCACCTTTTTATACGGAGACCTCTAAAATTGTAAAACGGCAATATGAATTGCATCATAAACTGGGGTTTAATATGCCATCAAGCAAAATGAAATAAATATAAATTTTTAAAAGGGAGAAATAATCATGAAACAATCAACAAAGGCAAAAATCTTTACAATACTGTCAATGGTGTTTGTGGTTTTATGTATTCTGTTCACATTCTTTGTATCCATCTGCAACATCTGCAAGTCGTAGTTGAACGAGAACCACTTGGTTACCTCGAACGGCAGACTCATCGCAACACCATACGAATTCTGTTCGGCCGAATTGACATGCTGGTAATATATCACGTCCGAGTCGGGTTGCGTAAACATCTGTTGCTGTATCACGTCGCGCACGAACTGTCCCACCAACGAGAAGGTATACTTATAGTTCAACACATATGTAAGCGAGAGGTTCGAGGAGTACTGGGGCGTAAGATTCGGATTGCCGATAACGGTCGTATACTCCGAGATGCGCACCTGATAGTTGTTCAACACCGAGAACGACGGACGGTAAATATTGCGCGAGTACTGTGCTATAAGCATGTTGCTGCTACGATCGTTGAGAGCATATGAGAGTGTGGCATTGGGGAAGAGGTCGAAATAGTTCTGCTTGACACCTCCGTTTTTGTTTTCGAGCCATGTGTACTCTCCG
>CALAXC010000209.1 GCA_937894775.1 uncultured Clostridia bacterium | reverse complement strand
CCCCTGACGGAACACTTGGAATATGTTTCAAGGCATTGCATTGCCCACTGCTTTACCTCTGCGAGAAGAAATCCCATTATTGCAGATCCGTTACATTGCATGAGATATATGGAGCGTCGTGGGTTTGGTCTTCATAAAATTGTTGAAGCGACAAAGGCACTTCCCGAATATATGGATAGTTATATGCCCCGATTTGTTTCTACCGATCCATCGTTCAAGGTCATACTGAAGAATGTAAATTATAATGCAAATTCAGCTATTGATGATGAAGATTCGTCTATTGATATGGTAAATACGGCTATTGACACAGCAAACTCGGCTATTGAAAGCAAACTTGCCGGTTTAAAATGGACACGATGCATGAAAGAAAAGCTGATGATGCTGTAGCTTATTTGTGATGTAAGACTCTGCATTCCCAAAGAGCGTTAACGAACAGGTCATGCCCGGCTAGCCATATTTCATAAACGATCCAGAAGATATCCTCGTCCATCTTATCGCAGAGATAATCCAATATATAGGCGATACATTGCATTTCATCTTCCGTACATTCCTCACTTTTTCTTGCTTTTGTTATGTTGCTTGTGTTAAGCCCCGGAAGTGCTTCATATAGCAGATGAATCAACTTTAATATCAGATTTGCTGCGTGAAAGAGCATTTTTGACACTTATCGAAATTTTGAAAATTATTTTGGCTTTCTCTTGACGAAAATGCAAAAGTGTCGTATAATATATACGACACAAAAAGCAAAGGGGGAGTGCTGATATGAAGTTCAAGAAATTCGTATTTGAAACAGATGTTGTAAATGGTATGGAATTTGAGATTCAGTCCATGAAGGATTGCCATGTGCTGCAGCAACGGCGAAAGGAACTGGATTTGACTCAACAGCAGGTCGCCCAGGCTGCGGGTATACAGCTGCGCCAATATCAAAGAGTCGAAAGCGGAGAGTGCTCTTTTTCCGGCAGCAGTGCAAGAATCGTTTTGTCTGTCTGTGAGGTCTTGCAGTTAGATCCGTATTTGTTCTTCGGAAAGGGTCATGATGATACTGAGACCACCGTTCACGACGTATACGTTGTATTACCCCAGGTTGAAAGCAAGCTTGGTGTGAACGGAAAGTATTATTATATCCCTCAGCTTGCATATTACATCATGGTTTCCGCTATACCGTACGGCATGGTTTGTACCGAAGAAGAGATATGGGATAAGCTAAAAGAGGTATATGGGATTGATACAGTTGAGGTGAGACCGGATCATAATAGCACATCGATGTACGGCTTTTCAAAGTTCCCGTTTTGTAGGGCTGTTGCCGATAACGGATATATTACCGGCTCTATCTACGTTACAAAGGACCGATTGATCGAACTTCTGAAAAAAGAAGGTCACAATGTTCGCCAGGTCGGTAACACACAAAGATACCGTCTTATGGACTATACGGATACGCATTATAACGTAATAATATGAAGATATCCGTTCTGCAGACGGACGAGCAGATAATCGAAGCCTTTCAAAAAGCGCGAGGAGAGCAGGGATGAAGAACCATCAGATAGTCAACGGTAAGTTGTTGCAGATGAACAAAACGTTTGATCATCTAAAAGAACGTCAAAGAGTTCAGATTTCAGAATGGCTCTACGAAGCATACAAAGGGATTCGTACGGAACGGAATCGAGTGCCGAACAGGGAAGATGATGTTCAGATAATTGAGGCTGTTATGCAGAAAATATCCGATGCTGAAATATGGATCCCCGGGCACGAAGTTGAAATGTATTATAAAAGCAAGAAGATTAAATTTTCTCAGTTGTATTTATACGGCAAAGACAATTATTTAAAATAAGGAAACAAGCGGAGAGGAGACAGTTGTTGTGTCAACTCTCTGCTTGTTTTATATAATTATTTGTATCGCGGTGATCAACGTAATTAATGCTCCAAAGTAGGAAAACGAAAAGCAATTGACAGATGCTTCGGTGGTAAAGCTCGAAAGAGCGCCGTAGGCAGGGCTGCTTGTCATTCCACCCGCAATAATAAATTCTTGCTGTAAGGGATATTTCCTTTGGATAAGTTTGCACAATCCCCATCCGCAAATAATAGCGGTAATCGTTATGAGGATTCCATACAGAATCGCTCTTATATCAAAAGCTACATCTTGCGATCCAGTTGAAAAACCTGTTCCCGCAAAGAATAGCGCTAATCCCAAATTTCGGAAAGCGTTCAAGCACAGAGGTGAAATTAAGCTCGTCTTGGATGCTCTCCTAAAAATATACCCAACGAGTAGTCCTACCATCAACGTGCAAGCAGTCGTACCAAAGGATAGAGATGCCATCTTAATATTCCCGAGAATGTTTCCCCAAAGCGAAGTAAGGCAGATCAGGATCAATTCGGGATATATCTTGCTTTTTACGTCCTGTTGCGGTGAGGATCGATTTATTTCATCGGTGTGCCTACTTGCAAACAATTGAGAGAAGAATACAACGAGTATCACGCCGAACATATAAGAACCACCGTATCCAAATACCGCACTCTCGCTTCCGCTTTCAATCAATTCGCAAACACTGGACAATCCGGGTGTACTTGTTAACGCTCCGCAGAGGATACCGAGAAGAGAAGTATAGCTGATCGTTTTATCCAAAAGAGAAACAAGAATCATTACCAATACTCCCGATACGCTCATAAGCGCACCTATTGAAAAAGCGAATACAGACTCTTTGGAGTGATTTTTGATGGAGAACCCTGTTTGCAACCCAATCACCGAAACGAACAGAGAAGTGCCGAGCTTCGAGTATGTTTTCAGTGTACTTCCTGCGTTTAGGATGATATTGCCGCTTTCTTCCGGTATTAGCAAATTCATCAGAAAACCTACGAACATGGCAGCAAACAGGATTCCCGCGATACCGAGTGAAATACCTTTCACTCGTACTTTGCCGATAACAAGCCCGGCAACAATAATCAATAGCAGAAGATTAAGCGGGGAAAGGAATATTGTCAGGCAGGACATTATTCATCACCAAACAACTGCATATGCAAGGGTCGGATATCACGCCACATCATCTGAACCTTATCGATCTGCTTGTCAACGTGATAGTGACCGCAGAACCATACCTCGTAGTCGAGCTTCTTTTCAAGCTCACCAAGCCAGATCTCTGTGGAACGGTCGATATCAGGCTTGAAAAGCTTCTTGGACTTTGCTTTGCGAGGCTTTCTCTTGATGCTGGCGTTTTGCCTTGTGGACATAAACATTTCGGTGGGAAGATAGTCGATCGGGCAGGTGTGCGTCATCATACCGTAGATCTTGTTCTCTTCGTTCAGCAAATTCTGCTCAACGGTTGCCTTTACGGTATCGTCAGGCATTTCATCATACCAGAATGGAGAGCCTTCCTCAAGACAGCGCATTTTGTCTACGCTGTGCGCACCGCCTACCACCATATACTTCTTGCCCTCGAAGGTGTAGATCTCACCGTCAATGGCAAAGTAAATATTGGGATATTTAGGTTCGTAATAGACCTTACCGCCGCAAAAGCTTCGGATACCGTATGTACCGACGTTTTGAGGGCGGTTTTCCTTGTTGCCGTGCAGACAGAACAAAGTAATGTTGAGAGCCGAGATTTCTTTCTTTAACTCATCGTCTCTCTTGTCGTCGTAGTAGTTGAAGCCGGAATCTCCGAGAATAATAAGCACGTCCTTTCGACGCGTATTCATTTCACGGCAAAACTCCTTGACACGGTCAAAATGACGGTGTTTGTCTCCTGTAATAAAGAATTTTGCGGGAGATCCGTCGTCGTAATACGAAATAACGGTATCCTTTTTGTAAGTCTGTTTGATCGTGAGAACAAAGAGGGAAAGTAGTTCTCCCACAACACCGCCCATCAAGGCAAATAGGATGATGTTTTGAACGGTGATAGGAGAGAGAAGAAGCGATAGTCCTGCTCCTACGGGAACACCGAGAAGATATTTCAGAAAATACTTCCAACTCAGGTCATCCCTATCCTTTAACAGGATTTGAATGGCCCAAAGACAAATAGCGTTTAACAGAACGCATACGGTAATTAGAATAAGGTGTAACATAACAAATTCCTTCCTTTTTTAGTTTTAGATTTAATCTTTCTTTTTTGATTGAACGTACAGTTGGTTGACGTAAACGCCGGCACCTGCAGTTAAGATACCCTGCGTTACGGAAATGAACAGGGCATAGGCAACGTCCTTTAATGTGGATATGTCGCTTGTTGCGATCACCCACGCGGCAGACAGAACGATAGCGATTCCACCCAAAATAAGAGGAATAAGCCTATCGGGTAGCTTGCTTTTCTTAAGTCCGATTCCGACAACGTACAGTACCGGAATCAGTATGAGAAGCTCCGGCTTGATAAATTCTTTCAGTTCCATACCGTTCCTTCTCATGCAAGCAGCATTCCGATAACCGCAGATATCAGTCCGCCTGCCAGCGCCGCAATGATCGCCGTAACGATCTGCTGCATTCGTAATCGGGGCTGACTCTCGATCGCATCGATCTTCTGTTCGTGTCGTGCCAGATGTTCATTTGTGTGTTTGAGTTCGGTGGCAAGAGTAACGAGAGTTTCATTCATTGTGCGAATTTCTGCTTGCACTGCCTTTAGATCCGAGATGTCTCTTTCAATGGCTTTGATTTGCTGCTCATGCCTCTCCAAAACGATCTGTGCATCTTCCATGAGATTTCTCCTTTCCTTTGTTTTTTAGCCCGGCTGTATCTGTATTATAAAACTCAATGTGGACAGGCACTGTCATTGTTAAAATATTTATGCTGCTTTTGTATATGTTTTTATGATTTGAGAGAGCAGGGCATTTTCTTGCTCGGATAACTGATCCTTCACCATAGATTGCACTTTTGATAGCAGCGCAAGCTCCTCATCGTGCATATAAGCGCGGTCAAAGATGTAATCACCAACCACGAATACACCTCCGTCGTATTTTCCGCAGCGAACGTCGAGCGGTACGTGGAAGGTCGCTTCGATCTCCAATATATCTCTCTGGATGGTTCTGACGGAAACACCGAATATCTCTGCAAGCTGTGGCATCGTTGCCCGTCTGTACTTGCAGAGATATTTTAATATTTCCAGTCTTCTCTCGGCTGTTCCCATCAGATCCCTCCTTTCAGAAAAAATAAAAAAGCACAACAAATAGCTTTATTGCTACTTGTCATGCTCGTATGTTTTACATCGTGCTATGTACGAAGTTTTAGGTATTATTAAATTTTGTACTCTCCGTAGGTTTTATATGCTCGAGAGTGAAAGCGCCGGATGTAACGTTAACTGCCAGACTGCTTTTGCAGCATTGGCATTTGATGATAACGTCAGCTTGTGTTTCGTTGCTTGAGGATAGTTTGGCAAGCGAAAGAGTTTTTGCGGAGTCGCAGGCTCTCTTGTTGCAAACAGGGCATTGATATTTCGTCATATTTCTCCTTTATCTTAATTAACATCTTTTATTACCTTTAATGCGACGCCTTGAATCGAAAGTGTTTCGGGGTAAATATCTCGGTTTTTCAGTTTGTATTTTTTGTTTTCCGCATGAAGTCTGGGACGACCGTCTTCCCAAAACAGCCTTTTCAACGTGTTGCCTTCTTCTGTGAGTGCAACAACCACCTGTCCGTCTTCAGCCGTAGCAGTCTTTTTGACCAAAATAAGATCGTCCTTCTCAATTCCGATATCGATCATTGAATCTCCGTATGCGCGAAGCAAGAAACATTCACCGTCTATCCATTCTTCGGGGATAGCAAGATAGCCGCTGACGTATTCCTCTTGCTCTTCGGGAGAACCGCACACGATCTCTCCGATAATCGGGATTCGTTTGAATCCGCATCTCATTTTGCGTTGAAGCTCAGTTTCCAAGGTGTTTTTGCCGGAGTAGGAAACAAGTCCTCGTTTTTCCAACTCAAGAATATATCTGTATGCGGTGGAACGCGACATACTCATATATTCCATAATTTCAGAAAGCGAGATTGTACCGTGTGCACTGCCGTTAACAGCACCGCAAAAGTCCTGCTCTGCAATATATGCGAGAAATCTTCCTGCCTCGTCTGAGGAGATATATCCCATCTGCAAATCGGCATTGTCCACATTCATCGGAACGCCCTTTATTATATGCTCGACATAGAATCTCAGTCTGTTGGTATAATCGTCTTTTCCTAAAACAACAGGAACTGCATATTTTTTGAAATCCGGTGAGTCAGTTTCAATTCGGCAGAGTCTTCAATCGTCACCAGACGTTCATCCAAAGGAATGAACTGGCTTAATACATTCAACAAAGTTGTTTTTCCGGAACCTGTACCACCGGAAATAATGATATTCTGCTTATATTTTACTGCAAATGACAAAAATTGGGCCATTTCATCAGTTAAAGAACCATAATCGATAAGATCCTCTGTTGTCAATTTGTTTTTGGCAAACTTCCGGATCGTGACCAACGCACCATCAATAGCCAATGGAGGTATGATAGCGTTCACTCGGGAGCCATCGGGCAAACGGGCGTCCACCATGGGACTTGCTTCATCAATAGGCTTTGGATTAGCTTTGGCAAAACCTGATAAAGATATTGTTGTTATTGATGGTGATATTACTTCTCTTGAAATAAAGTCACTTTGCAGAAAAATCAAGCAATATTCTGTCATTACAATGTTGATACTTGGTGGGACTAAACATAATAAAGATGTAA
>CALAXC010000208.1 GCA_937894775.1 uncultured Clostridia bacterium | reverse complement strand
AACTTCACTATCCGTAGGATAACTTCACTTACGAAGTAAACTTCACTTGCCCGAACGGGCAAACTTAGTTGGGCGACCTGCTAGGTCGCCCATTTCGCTAAAGACATCAAAACCACGTCAAAGATCTCGCCTTTTTTATTCTTTACAGCCCTTTCGATAAATCCTTCTTCTTGAAATCCAAGCTTTTTGGCAAGTCTGATCGAAGCCGTGTTTTGAGAAAATATCTGAACCGAAACACGTTCGTTTTCCAAAAAAAGCAGATCAATTATTTCTTTTAAGGCTTCAAGCATATAACCTTTATAGGCGGAATCCTCTACGATCCAGGCGTGAAGAGTAACAGAAGCAACGTGATAGCGTAATGGATCGTCACGCATAGACACACATCCGATTATCCGCTGAGTGTCAGCTTCGGCAAGTAATATGTGCTCATATGCGGCGAGCTCTTTTTTTATCTGATCCCCGTCACATTCGGTATAGAGATTATACCTCATTACAAACTCAGTGCTGCGAGCCCTCGCGAGAGCTTCAGCATCTTTTTCAGTGGGCGTCCGCAAGATCAATCTTTCGGTCCGCTTGTAAAAATTATCGCTTATCATAGCTTCAACTCTTTCAAAATAGCAAGCGCGGATTTTAAAATAGCAGCCTGCTCGTCGGGTTTGTACTCGGTAAGCTGACCTTTTTCAAATCTCTTTGCCGCAAAATAGGAAATAGCCTGGAACTGAATAATATTCATCTTGCAAAGACGCATATCACGGCGGTAAATATTACCTGTGGTAGCATAGTTGTTTCCGTAACAAGTAGGACAAGTGTTACGAATGAAACAAGTCTTGCATTTTTCGTCTATCTGATTGTCAGCAAGCATAAAATTCGAAAAATCAAGCGAAAGCGAAGCCTTAGCCTTCTCGTCACCAACACAAATAGGAAGAAAGAACTGACAAGGATAACAAGTACCGTCGCAATCGTAAGCTCTCATAGCGTATCCGGCACCGCAAAGGCGGTAGGAACGGTCTTCTTGAGAAGCAAGACTCTTGATTCGGTTTATATCAAGTATCGCACAAGGCTTTATTTGTGGATTTTCAAGATAATAATCGACAAGCTTTGCAAGCTGCGATGCAAAAATATCCTGATTTTCCTTGCTGTCCCAATCGATTCCGTAAGCAAGATTGCAGGAAACGTCAAAGCCTGCATCGTGGCAGAAAATAACACCCTCTGCAAGATCGGGCAAGGTTTCTTTTGAAACAGTCATTTTAACAGATTCTTCGGGATATGTAGTCCTGAAAAATTCAAGATCTATATCGTCAAAAGAACAGCAACGGTTTTTGTCGTGCATCTCCTTAGTTCCGTCAAGACTAAGACCTACCTGAAGAGCATCGGCGTGAGCTTTAAGCCAAGCTTTGCGCTCATCGTCAAGCAAAACACCGTTAGTGGTTATAAAGAAGATATAATCTTTATCGTATTCTTTTTTAACAGTATATTCTACGACCTCTTTGACAGTATCGAATTCAAGCAACGGCTCTCCCCCGAAAAAATCAAATTCAACCATAGAAACTCCGTCATTCATCGAAAGCTCGTCATCAACGATCTTTTTAGCAAGCTCAGCCGACATAGTGCAGGAATTTTTATGATGCTCGTAGCAATAGACACAATCCAGATTACACTGGTGCGTGAGCACCAGTGTAATGTTCTTGGATTTTTGCTCGGAAACGAACTTTTGGCTCATTTCTTGCCGTTCTTTTTACATTTAACAGCGCAGTTTTCAGCGCAGGAGTTTGAACAATCCATGCATCCGAAGAACTGAATGCCGTCAGCCGTTGCGGGAACGTATTCCTTCTGAACGAACATTTCCATAGCCTTTAAAAGCTCTTCTTTTACGTTAAACATAGTGGCGTCTCCTTTTTGCAAAATTTAACGGTAATCCCGTCTGATTTCATTATAGCATAACAAAAATAAAAACCCACAATACGTGGATTAATTACTCTTCTTTATGTCAATTACTACATATTCTGAATTATTTAAAATATCTTTTGCATTCTTATTATTTCTAAGTCTCATAAATTCACCTTCTTAATTATATTATATATGTTGATAAATTTTATATTCCGCATAGAACATACAATACTGTTATTTGTGCCGGTCTCGGTCAGAACTATAAAATCCTTGCCCACACTTTTTAAAACTCCGGTTTTCTCAATATGCGTGTTTTCTCCAAACAAAAATTCCACCCGTACCAGATTTCCTCTCTGCTCACATAAATACCCGCCAACCATCATAGTTTCACACTGATTTTGGGACATACCGCCCATTTGTCCTCGACGTGCATCCGAGTTTCGCATACTTGTTTCCGGAATATACCCCATTATAGGCCTTTCACGGTCATTAAAAGCATTCTCGTTGTTTAAAGGCACATTCATACCTATGTACGGATTAATAGACTCCGTATTTTCTGCCAAAAACGGTTCCTTTTCAAATCGCTCTGATGAATCAGAATTATTTTCGTTTGTGTTATTTTCATTAAAAAAATTTCTTTCCCCCGCCATTGTGTCTCTGTCCTCCACTGTTATTTTAGGTTCTTCTTCCC
>CALAXC010000207.1 GCA_937894775.1 uncultured Clostridia bacterium | reverse complement strand
GGATGACACGGACAAAAAAGCGCCGAGCGAAGCAAGGCGGGATCTACGAACAATCAGCGCACAATAAAATCAGATCCCTACTTCCCTAAAAGCACCGTCGGTGTAAGTTACAATACTCTTAAAACCGTTTGCCCGAAGAAGCTCAAGACATTCATTAAAATAAAATGTCAATGTGTTTTTATTATGAGAATCGGAAGAAAGAATTATCTTTCCGCCTCTTGCCTTGATTTCTTCAAACATAAACGATGCAGGATACGGAAGCGCCTTATATCCTCTTGAAATAGCACCCGTATTCATTTCAATGAGCGGAGATACCGAAAGCGCATCGCAAAGCGCAGAAAGCGCCATCTTTCGGTATTCAGCCGAACTTTCATCGACCGCTCCCAGCTTTGCGACAAGATCTATATGCCCCAAAATGTCAGGTCGCATAGAACAGATAAGCTCTGTATAAGTATTATAATAACGCCTTGCAAATTCAAGGGCATCGCCGCCGCAATATTTCACAATACCGTAACGAACACCCTCTATATTGGAGTCAACAGAAATATATTCTCCGTCAAAATTTATATAGTGGCAGGAACCGATAATATAATCAAAATCCGAACGTTCATAACCCTTCGAAAAACCGTCAAGCTCAATTCCTACAAGAACCTCTATCTTTCCCCTGTATTCCTCTTTAAGCGAACGAAGCTCGTTTATATATTGGCTGTTCTTTTCCTTTGCCAAACAGTATCTCGTGTCAAAAAAAGTGTAGCTGTGATCGGAAATACCGATAGCAGTCATTTCAGAAGATATTGCCTGCTCGATAATCTCTCTCGGAGTATGCGCTCCGTCAGAATAAATACTGTGAGTGTGCAGATTTGCGTAATTCATTTTTCACCTCGTAAAATCAACTTCTATAAAATTATATCACAATAAAAGCAGACAGTCAATAAATAAATTTAACAGTTTTACTTGACAAGAAACAGAAAAAGCGATATAATAAAGATGCAAATTAAATTTTATGTTTATGGAGGCATATTATGGATTTACTTAAGAAGATTTTCCCGATTTCGTGGAAATACAAGACCGAAGCTAAAGACTTGGTAATTGGCATAATCATTTATATCGTTGCAGCTATTGTTGGTACTGTTCTTCTCGCTATTGCGGGTCTTTTCACAGGAATTCCGGTTTTAGGTGCAATTCTCGGTATACTTCTCCGCGCAATAGGAGCGTTGATTGATGTTTATGTTATTGCAGGTATTATTATCGAGGTCCTTCTTTTCGCCAAGGTTATTAAAGACTAATTAACTACATAATAAATAACGCCCGCAGGCTGCGGGCGTTATTTATTTATAAGGATTCTCTATCTCAAATTTCATTCTTTCCTTCGTCTTTGGATGAGTAAAAGAAAGCGAGGTCGCGCAAAGGCAAAGACGGTTACCGTAGTCAGCCGAAGCACCGTAGCGTCGGTCGCCGCAAAGAGCGTGTCCGCGAGATGCAAACTGAACACGGATCTGATGAGTGCGCCCCGTGTGAAGCTCTACCGAGATCAAAGTTCTGTCAGCATAGCGACGCAGAACAGTATATTCGAGCGATGCTTTTTTCACACCCTTTCGCTCTCGGTCTACAACAAAAGATTTACCGCGTGAACGGTCATAAAACAAAAGGTCGCAAAGAACACCGCTGTCAGACTCAATTGAACCTACGCAAAGCGCGTGATATATTTTTTTCATATCACCGTTCTGCGCGGAAAGAGAAAGCGCGGCTGCAGAGGAGGAATTCAAGGCGAAAACCATAATTCCCTCTGTTTCCCTGTCGAGCCTATGTACAACGTAAGGCGAGGGCGCGGTATATCCGCGCTCTTTTAACGCAAGAGAAAGCAAATGCGGCATAGAATTACCGTCATCGCCCTCGGAAAGAACACCCGCAGGCTTTACACAAACAGCAATATCGGTATCAAAATAAAGCAGATCAAGCATAGACACCTCGATCATTCGCTAAGAATAAATCCCGTTGTTGTAATATAAGCATTCTGCGAACCGCTTTCGTCGGTTATGATTATTTTATAAAAGCAGGTGGTACGTCCCGAACGAATACGCATAGCCTCGGCAAAAATGGTATCTCCTTTTATAGGAGAAAGAAAAACTATCTGCGAGGTCTGAGTTACGGTCGGGCTCTGCTTAAAATTAGAAGCTATAGCAAAAGCATAATCTGCTATAGTAAAATAAACCCCGCCCATAACGTGACCGAGCGCATTATTATGGGTTTCGTTAAGCTTAAGCGAAACCTTAGCATAGCCGATATCAACGTCAAGTATTTCTATTCCTGTAAGCCCTGCGGCATAATAATCGTGACCGAAAATTTCTTTAGCCTCATTTAAAAGCTCTTTATTGCTCATAAAAAAGAACTCCTTGTTTTTTTAGAATAGTATAACCAATTATAGCACAAAATATAATAAAAGACAATAGATAACAAATATTAAAATATTTTCAAAAAAAGTATTGACAAACAAAATATACTGTGATATAATAATCGATGCTGTGGGGCATCGCCAAGCGGTAAGGCAACGGACTCTGACTCCGTCATTACCTAGGTT
>CALAXC010000206.1 GCA_937894775.1 uncultured Clostridia bacterium | reverse complement strand
TAATATTATCCTCGGATTTAGGAAGATCGCCCACAACTATAAGTTCCATTAGATCTTCCTTTATTTCATCCGACATTCCAATGCCTTCAAAATAGCCATCAGAAGCAATCGTAATAATATATGTTTCTTCACCGACTACTTCTGTAAATGTAACTTTTTCCACATTGTTTTCAAATTCAACTGAACCTTCCTCGCGCACATATCCAAACAAAATGATGCCAACAACTGCAATGATCAAGCAAGCGAGAATAATGATTCCCCAAATCTTGATTATTTTTATTATCAAACCAGCAAGCTTTTCCGTATTACTCACCTTTTCGTAAATAACCTCCTTTGTGTCGTTGCCGGTCAGTTCATCCAAACTTATGTTAAAAATCTGCGACAGAATTTGAGCCTGCTTGATGTCAGGCGCAGTTTCTCCAAGTTCCCATTTTGAAATGGTTTGTCTTGATACACCAACCTTTTCCGCAAGCTGCTCTTGTGAAAGATTTGCTTTCTTTCGTAGCTCATAGATTTGTTTTCCAAGCTCCATACGCTCACCTCCTTTTACCATAATTATACCGGTGTCACGATAAATAGTCTACCAATTTATGTTGGAAAAGCCGCCCGTTTTCTTAACATTACGAGATTTCTGTGTTTTTTTGTTGTAATCGAGCGTAAATGATTATGCCCTCGATCCATTTTAGAACGAGGGCATATTTTAGTCCTTTTTATCTTTATCCGCTACTAAATTACACAACATCATAACGATAGGAAATAGAACGCCGCCTATTGCATAGACCAACCAAGAGATATGCCAATGATTTGTAAGGAAACTCCAAGTAAGGAATATTGCCGTCAGAACACCCCAATAGGCAAAGCCTACCGCTTCTTTTACGCTCGTTCTCTTTTTCTCTTTCTCGGTAAATTCTCCTTCTTTCAAGAGCTTCTGCATACTTGCGTTCTGAACACCAACAACAATGAAGATACTTGCGCCTATTCCGGCAACTATCATCAAAAGGGCGAGCATCATTATAACAAGAAGCTCATTTTCAGTAAAACCGGAAATGATCAACGGAATCGGAGAAAAAATGCACACACAAGCTGCTATGATATTGAACTTAATATAAGTATCTCTGAACTTCCTTTTTCGTTCTGTCAACATTCCTTTTACTCCATATTCAAGCTCAAAAGGGATATTCTTATCAAGGAAAGCATACGGCTCATTCTTAAATCCACAATAAATGTAGATCGGGACGGCACACAGAATAAACGCGAACAGAACAATTAACCCGACTGCACCCGCAGTTGTTTCCGTCATAATTGGATTGGGTAGCTCTGATAACGTACTCAGTACAATGAGAGCAATAGGTGAAAGGATACACAGGAACGTGGCAAAAGCAATATGCCAAGAGGCGCGTTTTCTCTGTTCAAGATATGTGTTAGCTTCTTCAATAGAAATCTTCTTTACAGTTGTGTCTGAAGAGTCATCATTTGAAAATTCTTCTTCCTCAATCTCGTCTTTCAAGAGATAGTCCGTTGTAACGCCGAACAACGCGCCAAGCTGCAATATCTTTTCTAAATCGGGAATTGTCTGCGCACTCTCCCATTTTGAAACGGCTTGACGGGATACGTTCATCTTGTCGGCAAGTTCTTCTTGCGACCAACCGTTCTTTTTTCGTAATCTGATAATTTTGTCAGCTAAAATCATATAAACACCTCGTTTGAAAATTTCGTAAAGCACTGTGCTTCATCGTGTCTTTATTGTATCAAAAAGCACGGTTGCATACCACCAACCGAGGGCTTTCAATGTGTCAACCGACAGTTGCTTTTTGCTTTTTAAGTGGTTTCGCCCTCGCTCCGTTATGGAACGAGGGCTGTTCTTATCTATCCTTCAAGGATACATATTCTGTTTCTTCTTTTACGTTTATGTAAGCAGGACGTATGATCTTACCCGCGTTCTGTATTTCTTCCATACGGTGCGCGCTCCATCCTGCGATTCGTGCAATGGCGAAGATGGGTGTGAAAAGCTCATAAGGCAGTCCGAGCATTTTATAGACCATACCCGAATAGAAGTCCACATTCGCGCTGACACCCTTATACATCTTGCGCTTTTCAGCAATGATCTCGGGAGCCATCTTCTCAACCGTTTGGTAGAGCTCAAATTCCTCGTGAAGTCCTTTCTCTATCGAAAGCTGCTCGGCATAGTAGCGCAGAATGTCTGCTCTTGGATCGGAGAGTGAGTAAACTGCGTGTCCCATACCGTAAATGAGTCCTGCCTTGTCAAACGCTTGTTTGTCAAGAAGTCTGACGAGATAATCCTTCACCGCATCCTTGTCTTTTGTATCAATGTTCGCTTTCATATCATCGAACATCTGCATAACCTTAATGTTTGCTCCACCGTGGCGCGGACCCTTCAGTGAGCCAAGCGCGGCGGAAATCGCAGAATAGGTATCTGTTCCCGACGACGTTACCACGTGCGTTGTAAAGGTTGAATTGTTACCGCCTCCGTGCTCGGCGTGAAGAACGAGCGCAAGGTCAAGCAACTCCGCTTCAAGCGGTGTATACTGTCCGTCCTCGCGGAGTATGTAAAGGAGATTTTCCGCCGTGTTCAGTTCCTTTTTTGGATAGTGGATGAACAAGCTCTGACCGTTGTGATAATGCTGAAAGGAATGATATCCGTAAACAGCAAGAAGAGGGAATTCCGCTATGAGCTGCAAGCACTGGCGCAGAATATTTTCGGTGGAGATATCGTCGGGATTTTCGTCGTAGGCATAAAGTGCCAACACGCTTCTTGAAAGTATATTCATCATATCCTTGCCGGGAGCTTTTAGGATCATATCACGAACGAAGGATGGCGGCAAGGAACGATAGAGCGAAAGCTGCTCACAAAACGCTTCAAGCTCATCCTTGGTCGGAAGCTTTGAGAAAAGAAGCAAATATACTGTTTCCTCAAATCCGGGACGCTTATCCGTAACAAACCCCTTTACAAGATCTCTAACATTAACGCCTCGATAATAAAGCTGACCTGCGCACGGAATGGCATTTCCTTCTGCATCGATTTCTTTAGCCTTGATGTGCGATACCTCGGTAAGTCCGGCAACAACGCCGTTGCCGTTTATATCACGCAGACCGCGCTTTACGTCGTGCTGTGCGTACATATCGGGGACGATGTGATTGCTTGTATCTGAAAGAGCCGCAAGCTCCTTGATATACGGTGTGATTTCTGAATAGTTCATTTGTTTACCTCCTTGTAGGTATAAAAATAGTATGTGCGATCCGGCAAGTCGGTAGCTTAATTGTTATAAGGATTAAAGAAAAAATACTATAATCGCACAAATAAATATAAACGCTGCCGTTACGATGCTAAAATACGCAACCTTACGGCTATTGTTCCATTGCATATAGCTTTGGCAAAGCATCGTTACGCTCATCATAGGAACGCAGATATTTATAGCTTGATTCCAAATATCAAACATCTGCAAGACTGTCAATACAACAGTGGACAGACTTGCAAGAATAGAAATTATTGTTACGATTTTATATGATGTAGGTGTATTTTTCTAATTTGTTTTCACTCTATATCACCGTTCCTTTTGTTGCCGTCTTTATCAAAGATCTTTTTTAATGCTCTTTCGGTAGGAAAAATCGGGGCAATCAAAAGGATTAAATCAATCACCATAACAACCATACCGACAGTGCCGATGATGTCCTCTCCCTTTCCGATTACAAACAGCATCGGAATAACGGAAATCGGAATCAGCAACCACCCAAGGCGAAACCAAAGCTTGCCAAAATATTTATGCGCAAAATCCCAAGTATCTTTATTCTTCATAGACATATTCGTGCGATAGCCGAATATGTAATTGATTTCTTTCGGGGATTTCTTCATAAAATATCTGCCCATAACGATCATAATAAGGGGAAACAGTAGATTCATTGCCAATATAAATATCCAAAATCCCATATTATACTCCCTCCTCTTAAAAATCCAATCTGAATTTAGTCGGCTTATCCGTTCGATAAATAACCGCCACCTGATCATTTACGCTCGGCGGAGTGACGCACGCTTTGAGCCATTTTTTCTTGATTATTTCGTTTCCTTCCACGGTGTATTTAACCGTCACAATATGAGGAAACGTTGCTCCGTCAAGAGCGTGTTTTCGGATAGGCTTTGTATTTACCTTCAGCCACCATTGTTTTTTGACGGAAAGTATAATTCCGATGGTTTTGCTCTCCATAATTCAAAAGATCCCTCCGTTGTATTTCTTCATCGCATAGAAGCTGATTGCCATTCCTACAACGATACCTGCAATCAGTTCGACCACGCCTATAATGACAAGTGCGAGAAGCTGCGTGTATTCGTGGATAAAGAACAAAGTACCGAACACGATGAGTGCTAAGCCAATTATCAGCGTTCCAAGACCGACGAGCTTGCCGAACGGTTTTCTGTTTTCTTCTATTACTCTCTGTCTATGATACCAATGGAGAGAGGAAATGTTGCCCGTCATATTGATGATACCAAGCACGCATACCAACAGACCAAGACCTTCGATAGTAATAAATGCTGCCATAGCGTTCTCCTTTATTCCACTTTCATCATTCTGTATCCAACGCCAATGTGCGTTTGGATATACTGCGGTGAGTCGGGTGTTGATTCGATCTTTTTGCGTAGCGTTGCCATAAAAACACGGAGAGAGGCAACGTTATTTTCCCACGCAGCACCCCATATCTTTTGCGTGATGAAGGTATGCGTTAAGACCTTCCCGACGTTTGCTGCAAGCAGGCACAGTATTTTGTATTCGATGGGAGTCAGATGTAATTCTTCCTCACCGAGATATGCACAGCCTGCGGCATAGTCGATTCGCAAAGCACCGTTTATAAACACCGAGCTTGCGCCTTCGTTACGGTTCGAGGCTAATCTTCTTTGCGTAACACGAAGCCTTGCCAAAAGCTCCTCTACGGAGAATGGCTTGGTTAAGTAATCGTCCGCGCCTGCATCAAGGGCATCAATTTTGTCCTTATCCTCACTGCGTGCGCTGATGACGATGATCGGCATATCAGACCATGTGCGTATTCTCTCGATGACCTCAACGCCGTCCATATCGGGAAGTCCGAGATCAAGCAAAACAATATCGGGATTGTGCGAGGATGCTTCCATTATAGCGTTGTTTCCGTTCTGTGCCGTTATAAATTTATAGTCGTGCGCCTTTAAGGTCGTTGTAATCAGATTGCGAACGGGCGCATCGTCCTCGACTACGAGTATCAAGGGTTTATTCACTGATCTCCACCTCCTCCTTTGGTAATGTAAAGGTAAATACCGCACCGTGCGGCTTGTTATCACTTACTGTAATTTCACCGCCGTGAGCATTTACAATGGATTTGCAGAGCGCAAGTCCAAGACCGAGACTTCTGCGGCTGTCGGCAATTTTTTCAGCACCCGTATAGAACATATCGAACACACGGGGCTTTATCTCGTCTGCAATTCCGTGTCCGTTATCCGCTACGGTAATTGCAATTTCATTGTCCTTTTCGACTGCTGAGATCTCTATTTCAGAACCACTCGGTGTATATTTGATCGCATTATCAATCAGATTGATCAAGACCTGAACGATAAGCCTTGCATCCATCCGTGCAAGCAGTATTCCGTCGTTTTCCTTGACGGTGAGCTTATGCTCGCTTGCATTTTTCTCGGTGCGTCTGACCGCTTCATCAATAACATCGGAAACAAGCTCAGCAGACATCCGTATATCGCTCTTGCCATCTCCCATACGGGATACCGACAGAAGATTTTCCACAAGGCTGATGAGCCATTCGGAATCCTCGCGAATATCGGTATAGATCTGTCGGCGTGTTTCTATGTCGAACACCTCATCGTTTGCAAGCAGATTGTCTGCGTTACCGGAAATCGACGTGAGCGGGGTGCGAAGATCGTGGGATATGGTGCGGAGCAGATTTGCGCGTAGCTTCTCTTGCTCTGCAAGGATCGCAGAGGCTTCCTTCTCTCGCGCGTTTCTCTCGCTTTCAAGTGCCAAGGCGCATTCTCCGAGGATCGAAAGCAGAATACTGTTTTCAAAGGCATCGACCGTTTTGGTGCTTTGTATTCCGATCGCTCCGTAAACCGTATTGCTTGCGTGTATGGGATAATAGGTGCAGGACTCGGTTTTACAGAGGCTCGTGCCTGTGATGCCGAGCTTTGACAGGTCATTATCACGAAGCGCAAAGGCATCAAGTGCTAACAGCTTTTTCGTTTGCGAGGCGGCTATTTCAAATATCTCGTCTGAACTCTTTGCTTTAGCAAGCATTTGGTTGGTGTCAAGCAGTATCTTCGTTCTGTAAGCCGTCTGTGCCGATTGCTTGGCGTGGCTTTTCATTCTCGCGGCTATACTACCCGTTACCAATGAAGCGACGAGCATCACTGCGAAGGTTACGGGATAGCCCTTGTCATAAGCCATCAGAGAGAACTTTGGTGTGGTAAAGAAGAAATTGAACAGCAGAACGCCTGCGGCAGAGCTGATAACCCAACAAAATCTATTTTCAGTCAGCACCGATATAACGAGAACAGCGAGAATATATACCGTGATGATATTGGCATCGGTAAAGCCCATATAATGCAACCCAAAGGATATTCCAGATGCGATTGCCAAAATGAGCGCACTGATTCCAAAGTCCTTCAGCGTAGACAAGAGTGTTCTCTTACCGAACAACCGAGCCTTTTGCTCCTTCTGCTTGACCGTCATATCGGGAATGATATGTACGTCAAGATTCGGGGCAAGTGCGATAAGCTGATCTGTAAGCGTTTGCTTTTTGAAAAGTCCTTTTTTAGGAGCCGCGCTTCTTCCGAGAACGACCTTGGTGATACCCGACAGCCGTGAGAACTCGGCAATCTGAAATGCAACGTTATCTCCGATGACGGTCGCCACATTCGCTCCGAGTGACTCGGCATAGCGAATATTATCTGCAAGACGAGCCTTATCCGCATCAAGCATAAGCTCCGAGGCAGGTGTTTGTACATACAATGCCGTAAAGCTCGCTCCGAAGGCTTTTGCCATTTTAGCTGCCGTTTCTATGATTCTCGCATTTGACGGGGCTGAGGAAAGGCATACGAGAATATGCTCTTTCGTATTCGTTTTTTTCATAAGCCCTTCCTCCTTATTCTTGAATTCGATTTCTTATTTCATATGTTTATAAATCAATCGTGGACGATTTCTCTTATTTTGCTTGCATAATCCTCACTGTGATTTATGGAAAACTCACCGTGATACCATTTGGGCAGTACGTGCAACAAGCTCTGCGGCAATGCTCTATGAATATCTTCAGCAGATTTTATCATCGAACTGTTTTCTTTTCCACCAACAAATATATGAACCTTTGCGGTGCAGTTCTTTATCGATTCCTTTAGAGAATACAAAGAGTTGGCTTGCATAAAAGCAATCATATCTTTTTTTGATATGGCAGAAGTATCTTTGAAATAACTCTCAAACAAATCGGGTTTAATTTTAAGTGATTTGAATTGAAGTTTGGAAAACCATTTGTGCTTTATCAAGCCATAACAGCTACCAAACGCCGGCTTGATCATAGAATATGTTAGTTTTGACGGTCTGACGAGCGCACTTTCAATTATAGCATATTTACAAATATCATTCCGCTCGGATAGAACCTCCAACAAAATTTGTCCTCCCAAGGATAAACCACCGATCAGTAAAACAGAGCCTCCGCAACGCGTGTCAATATATTCTATAATCTCCTTAGCATTATCCTCTATTGTGGTAAAAGGTTTATCACTCTCGGCGTGACCGTCCAGTATTGGCAAAATGATATGATATTCATTTTGAAGCGACTTTGCTACGTCCTCATAGTTCCACCACGATAAGCCGCCACCGTGCAAAAGCACGATTTTTTCAAGGTTTTCTTTCCCGTATTCAACGAAGCGCAATCATTTCACCTCACTCACATAGCAAGCTGTACGTAACTGACAAAAACAGGATGTTCTGCCAAGCTGCCGTACATTGTTTTCAATTATTATATCACAAGTAAAAATGCTTGCTTGCAAGGGCATTTTTACGACTTGATTCAATTATGCAGCCGCACAAGGTGCGGTAGTGCGTAGCACAAAGGCTTGCATCGCAAGACTTTCTGCATACATTATATCATAAATTTATGAAAAAATCTACCGTTTTCCGTCAAACAGCTCGTCGTACAGCTCATCCTCGTCCTGATATAAGGTGATATAAGCATCTCCGCGCTGTTTTTCATATGTACGAATATTCTTTATTAATTCTTCATCCGTCATATCGGTGGTAAGCATAACGCAGGACGGCTCTTTTTCCTTTTCCTCTTGTTCAATGCGTTTTCTGTTCTCGTCAAGGAATTTGTCAAGGCGTTTCATTACAAAAAAGCCGAAAACCATTACTCCGAGAACCGCAACTACCAATATAATATCCCGAACTACCATTATGCCACCTCCTTTTTAGATTTCTGATTTGCGTTTATATGCGGAAGCACTTTTGCAGTGCCTTATATTCTCCGACGACCATTAAGGTCTTATCCTCGGTCAGCACCGTATCCGGCGTAATAGAAACAGAAAATTTGCCGTTCTTTTTAATTCCCATAATGTTGATCTTGTATTTTCTGCGGATATCAAGCTGTCCTACCGTCATACCGATCCATTCCTTCGGCACGGTGACTTCAAATATGGCGTGTTCGCCGTCAAGCTCGATATAATCAAGGATATGGTCTGCGCTGTACCGTATTCCCATCCAAGAAGCAAGCTGCTTTTCGGGATATACGATCTCGTCCGCGCCGTTGCGGAGAAGGAATTTTGCCTGACCGTCACGCTCGGCACGGGATACTACCTTTTTCGCGCCAAGCTCCTTTAGCAAGGACGTTGTTTCAAGCGAGCTTTGGAAATCGCCGCCGATGGTCACAATACACACGTCATAATTGTCCACACCGAGCGTGCGCAAAAAATCCTCGTTGGTGCTGTCGCCGATCTGTGCGCTCGTTACGAGTGGCATCACGTCATTGATGCGTTCCTCGTCCTGATCTATCGCCATCACATCGTGTCCAAGCTCATTGAATTTTCTCGCAATATGCTTTCCGAAATTGCCAACTCCTACGAGCAGAATTGATTTATGCTTCATAGTATTATCTC
>CALAXC010000205.1 GCA_937894775.1 uncultured Clostridia bacterium | reverse complement strand
CTCGGCAAGCCGTATGGCGTTTATTGTGCGGTTGGTTAGATCGGCTGAAAAAACTGCGAGTGGAATCCTTGATTCAAAGTCCACTCGCAGTCGGTTTGCAGTATTTCGTTCAGTTGGCAGAGTCATGTATTTGAGAGAGACGCTCTCCAACATCTTGGCTTTGAGAGATTCGACATCTATGGTTGCCATCTCCATTCCTCGACCGATCTCGTTCTCTATTTTTCTGATCTCTAATGTTGGCTCGTATGGCTGATTTGTTACTTCCTGAATCAGTTCGGGGTTTTCAATTACTCGGTTGAGCCGTTCAGTGATCTGATTGAGGAGACTGTCATCAGCGACAGGCACGATGGTGTGGCAATCGCCGTTTTTGCAAGTCCATGTGTCAGAACATCTATTTCGGCTATCGTGGCGTCTGCTCATCTCAGTACCGCATTTCGGGCATAGGACAGGCACGGAGAGCTTGAAGATGTCTGCCTGTCTGTCAACATCCTTGAGCTTGTTTTTCTCTGCCTTTTTACTTTGCAGTTCGGCATGAGCTTCTTCATCTATAAGGGACGGATATCCGTTGCCGCCGATATATCGCTTATCCTCGATGATTCGCATGATTCGGGCTTTGTTCCAACCGATGACACCGGGCATATATTCGACCTGCTCTGCATTGAGCCGCTTGGCTATGTTCAGCAGGGATTGTCCGTCAAGGTAATCACGGAGAAGCTGTTGCAATATTGGGGCTTCGGTCGGGTGTATGATGATACAACCGTTTTCATATTGGTAGCCGAATGGCAGGCTTCTGTTTTTCATGCGACACTGCACCGTCCTTTCTTATGGATTTTTTCGGTCAGCATTACGCCGCCCATGAGTTTGAAGGTGATTTGTGTGCTGTCATTTACGGTGATGGACTCCACGATCTCTCCGAAGAGTTCCTCATCGAAGTCTGTGCCGAGATGAGATTCCTCTATGATGGATTCGAGTTCCTTGAGGGTGTCTATCATTTCATCGGTTTCATCTTCGGCAAGTATCTGCCTGCGGTCGATTCGCAGGTCACGGATTTTGCGGTTGATGTCATCGGTCTGTGCCGTATAGTCGGCAAGTTCAAGGATGCCCTTGGTATGCAGTCGTGTGACTACAAGGTTCTGTGCTGCGAGGTAGGGGATTTGATAGAGAAAACAGAGTGATTTTAATAAAGACAAAACGGG
>CALAXC010000204.1 GCA_937894775.1 uncultured Clostridia bacterium | reverse complement strand
CATTGAGCGACTTAGTCTTTTCGTCTATATTTGGGAACAATGAGTCCGACAGATCACAAATACTTTGTTTACACCGATAAGAAAAATCTCTAAACCGAACGGAGAGAAGTCCTTTCTTCTCAAGCTTTCTGAAGTAGTCAAGTAGTTTGCTACCACGATTCCCTTTGTTTTTCGGAGCATTACACGTATAATATATTGCTTGGCGAATATCACCTACGGCAACTATTCTTGCTTTAGAAGCATATAACAAAGCCAACAAGTCTAAATCCTCGCCAGCCATATCTTGAACCTCGTCAATATATATAAGCGAATAAATGCTTTCCAAACGCTCAATAACTGCGTTATTGCTGAGGGTGTTGCACTTCAAAGCGAACTTCGTTGCACGATCTTTATATAGAGCATTATAGCAAGAAAAGTAAAACGCTTTTGTGTTTTTCTCAGGGATTTTTCGATTTGTAATTTGTGTTTCAAAATCAATTCGCTCAATTCTTTTGCCGTATGCAACGCTTCTAAATGGTCGAATACAATGCTGTAAGAGAAAGCTATGCCAAGTCATTATTTCCACGTTGGAAGGAACAACTCCCACCTTAGCTTCAATATCCTTTTTTAACTTTCGGGTGTTGGCAATGGTATATGTGACAAGTAATATCTTATCGGTTGTATTCTTCGTAACCTCATCAACGATGTATGTCGTCTTGCCTGATCCTGCGGCTGCAATTAAAGCTATATTATCACAGGGCATTTTGCACCTCGTCTATATAAGAGATTGTTTCGTCGCTCTTGAAAATAGCTAATGCGCAATCCGCTTTGTTATCACTCATATAGTCAAACAACTCCTCGTCGTTTGCATACTTCTTGCCAAGAATTTTATTCAGCTTATCCCTGCCGTTACAATGAATCAGTATTTTTTCAAGCGTAAACAAGGCATCATCATTACTCATAGCAAGCTTAATTGTGCTACTTGTAAATGCAGAATACTTGGTTAACCTGCTACTTGCTTTTCCGTCGTTATCGGGAATGATTAACACTTCGGTATTAAGTATTTTGGCTATTTCCAAAAAGCGAGCAAACGATGTGCCGCGAACAGATATAATATCTACGCCATTTTCGATAGGAAGTTTACCGTGCTTTTGTCTATAAAGCTTTTGAATAATCAATTCATCTGACGGACCTTCAACCAAGAAAACACGTTTGGAAAGAATCAGTCTAAGCGTATCATAGCCGGGCATTTTTTCAAAATACTCAACGGTATCATCTGCCAAATCTGAAAAACTCATTGTTATTCCGTTTTGTAAGAGCACAACTCGTTTCAAACTCAACTTATTTAGTACATAGGTACTGTGGGTAGAAATTATAACTTGAGTATCTGTACTGAGATCCACAATGTCATCAATCAATTTCGACATATTACTATAAGACAAATGATTTTCGGGTTCTTCAATAAGAACAACATTGCATTTGTCTTTCTGAGAGGAAAGTGCGAGCTTAATCTTGAATGAGCTCTGCTCACCTTTGCCGATTTGACTAAAAGGAACATCATCAAAATACGTAGTGAAAGTTGCTTCCCAATTAGATTTTGATGCTACGTCTATATCAAGAGATAGGGTTTTGTCGGAAATATCTTGGTATTTCTCGGCAACCTTTTTGTTCAATTCTTCTATGTTAGGCTCCGCTTGAAACTTCTCGCGAAGTTTTCTGTATGCAATGGTCAAATCAGTACGATCCTTAGGTTCAAGTGCATCTTCAATAATCTGCAAGACTTGTTTGTCGGGACCTGCAAGATACTTTCCTGTGGTGATATCTATGTAATTTGAGCGAACAGGAAGGCT
>CALAXC010000203.1 GCA_937894775.1 uncultured Clostridia bacterium | reverse complement strand
CACCGCTTAAGGAACTTGCAAGAATCGGCTACATCATACCGAAAGGAATGGCATCAATGGACCGAATCGACAAGATCCTGAACACTGACAACCCGATCAAGGAAGCTGCCGACGCCAAAGAAATAAAGTCTTTCGAAGATGAGATTGCAATCAAAAACGTCCATTTCAAATATAATGAAGAAAGAATTGAAGCCATTCAAAAAGCTATTGCTCTCGCTGGATATGAACCGAGAATAATGAGTGAGTATGAAACGAATAACTGGATAATGCCAGAAATATTTCATCAAATAAAATTATCAAAATTCGTCGTTGTGGATTTGAGCATTAGATGTGACGGTGCATATTATGAGGCTGGATATGCTTATGCCCTTGGAAAAGAGGTAATACATCTCTATGACAATAGAGAACAAGGTACAAATCCACTCCATTTTGATGTTGCGCAAAAATCAACAGTAATGTATAACGATTATGATGAACTTGTAGAAAAATTGGTAGCTCGAATAAAAGCAACAGTTAATTAAAATCAATCGGAGGCCGCATATGGCAAAAAGCGTAGTATTCTTTGACACCGAGATTGGTGTCGATGACAAAAAAATACATGATATAGGCGCGGTGCGTAGTGACAAGGGAACCTTGCACACGGCATCCGTGTCGGATTTTTGCGCCTTTGCGGCAGATGCGGACTTCTTGTGTGGTCATAATGTGGTGCACCATGATATGAAATATCTTGCGCCAGTGGTGGATGGTAGAGTACCGAAGAAAATCATTGACACGTTATATTTATCTCCTCTGCTGTTCCCGAAAAGACCGTACCACAGACTGTTGAAAGATGATAAGCTTCAGGTAGAAGAACTGAACAATCCAGTAAATGATAGTCAGAAAGCCCAAACTCTTTTCTTTGATGAAGTAAATGCTTTTTATCAACTCTCTCCCGGAAAGAAAAAGATATTCTGCGGACTTCTTTATAACTTTGAAGAATTTCAAGGCTTCTTTGATTATGTAGAGTTTAAGCCCTACGCATATAAAATGGCACAGATGATTCTCGATGAATATAAGGATAAAATCTGTGCGAACGCAGATATTGATATTCTTGTAAAGCATTATCCTAAGGAGCTTGCATATGCGCTCGCTTTGATTGGATGTGATGATTATCGCTCCACCACGCCTCCGTGGTTGCTTTACAATTTCCCTAAGATTGAAAATGTGATAAAGTTCTTGTGCAATACGCCTTGTGCAGATGGATGCGATTATTGCAGAAATGCACTTGATGTACGCAAAGGACTTAAGAAAATATTTGGATTTGATAATTTCCGTACATACAACGGAGAACCGCTTCAGGAAATGGCGGCAAGAGCAGCAGTAGAAGGAAAATCTCTACTTGCTGTATTCCCGACTGGCGGAGGCAAATCTATTACATTCCAGTTGCCTGCTTTGATGGCAGGTAAGGCTACACACGGCTTAACCGTTGTTATCTCTCCTTTGCAGTCCTTGATGAAGGATCAGGTGGATAACTTGGCAGAAAAGGGAATAGAGGACGCTGTTACAGTAAACGGTATGCTCAATCCCATCGAACGTGCAGATGCACTTGACCGTGTAGCAAGCGGTAAAGCATCAATTCTTTATATATCGCCCGAACAGTTGCGTTCTAAAACCATAGAGCGCCTTTTGATGTCGCGCAATATTGTGAGATTTGTTATTGATGAGGCTCACTGTTTCTCAGCGTGGGGGCAGGATTTCAGAGTGGACTATCTCTATATTGGAGATTTTATTCGTAAGCTTCAGAAGGAAAAGAAAACCGACAAAAAGCCCATCCCTGTGTCGTGCTTTACAGCAACAGCGAAGCAAAAGGTTATTACGGATATTTGTGATTATTTCAAGAAAAAGCTTGATTTGGATCTTGAAATATTTGCATCGACCGCAACGAGAGAAAATTTGCATTATACTGTTTTACACAAAGAAACCGACGAGGAAAAGTATAATGCACTCAGGGCTTTGATTGCACAGAAAAATTGCCCGACGATTGTTTATGTTTCAAGAACAAAGCGTACTTTTGAGCTTGCGAGCAAACTGACAAGCGACGGATTTAAGGCTCTTCCTTATAACGGCAAAATGGAATCTAACGATAAGATTGCCAATCAGGAAGCATTCATGAATAACGAGGTATCGATTATTGTGGCGACCTCGGCTTTTGGCATGGGTGTTGACAAGAGCGATGTTAAGCTTGTTGTTCACTACGATATTTCCGATTCTCTTGAGAATTACGTTCAGGAGGCAGGCAGAGCAGGGCGAGATCCTTCTTTGCAGGCTGATTGTTACGTTCTTTTTAATGACAATGATTTGGATAAGCACTTTATCCTTCTCAACCAGACCAAGCTCAGTATCAGCGAAATCCAGCAGGTTTGGAAAGCAATTAAAGATTTGACGAAGAACAGACCGAATGTTTGCTGTTCTGCTCTTGAAATTGCTCGCCAGGCAGGTTGGGATGATTCTGCCGGAGCAGAGATGGAAACGCGTGTCAGAACTGCTGTATCTGCACTTGAAACAGCAGGATATATTGTGCGTGGAAGAAATGTTCCGAAGGTATATGCAACCAGTATTCGCGCGAAGGATATGACCGAGGCATCTTACCGCATCCGCAGCTCCGAATTGTTTACGGAAGAACAAAAGAATACGGCTATTCGCATTGTGAAATCTTTGATTTCAAGCCGTAGCATCGCGACTGCAGGCAATGCAGATGCAGAGTCGCGCGTGGACTATCTTGCGGATATTCTCGGAATCGAAAAAGAGTCTGTTATTGAATCGATAAACCTCATGCGTCAGGAAGGACTGCTTGAGGATTATAGCGATATGTCCGCATACATTTACGATTCGGACAGTCAGCACAAATCAACGCTTGTTCTTGATCGTTTCTCAAAACTTGAAAGATTTATACTTTCAAAGATTACGGATGAAGGTGCATCATTCGGATTCAAAGAGCTGAACGAAGAAGCTCAAAATGAAGGAATCACGACCTCTAATGTTAAGAACATTAGAACGCTCCTTCACTATTTGACGATTAAGAACTATATAACCAAAGAAGAAAATAGAGATAGCTTCTCGGTGAATCTTGTTCCGTCGCTCGATCTTAAACGACTTATGGACAAGTTTGAGAGAAGAATAGAGATTTGTCGATTCATTCTCGGTGAGCTCTATTCTAAAGCAACGCCGGATGGAGATGCTGATGCCGAAAAGAAGCCTGTGGAATTTTCACTTGTAGGCTTGTTCAAGGCGTATCAAGCTGTGCCGCGAATGGAAGTGAGCGATATTCCTGTTGCTCTTTCTGATGTGGAAGATGCTCTTCTGTATCTCTCAAAAATCGGAGCATTAAAGCTTGAGGGTGGTTTCCTTGTACTGTATAACGGTATGGAAATCAAGCGAATTGTTAAGGATAACCGTATTAAATACAAGGTTGACGACTATCGTTTGCTTGATGAGTTTTACAAGCAGAAGATAAGACAAATTCACATTGTAGGCGAATACGCAAATCTTATGGTTCGCGACTATAATGCTGCATTGCAATTCGTTCAGGACTACTTCAATATGGACTTCAAGAAGTTCATTGCGACCTATTTCAAAGGAGATAGAGCGAAAGAAATCGAGCGTAATATTACGCCCGAAAAGTACAATCAGCTCTTTGGCGAGCTTTCAGATAAGCAAGCCGAAATCATCAATGATGCTGACTCCAAGTATATCGTGGTTGCGGCAGGCCCCGGAAGCGGAAAAACAAGAGTGCTTGTACACAAGCTTGCATCCTTGCTCCTTCTTGAGGATGTAAAACACGAGCAGTTGTTAATGGTAACCTTCTCTCGTGCGGCGGCTACCGAATTTAAGAAACGTTTGGTTGGATTGATCGGCAATGCAGCCAATTTCGTGGAAATCAAAACCTTCCATTCGTATTGCTTTGATCTTCTCGGCAAAATAGGAACATTGGAAGCATCGAGCAACGTCGTTAAAGATGCTGCCGAGATGATTCGCAATGGCGAGGTTGAGCAAGGAAAGATAACCAAGAGTGTTTTGGTTATCGATGAAGCTCAGGATATGGACGAGCACGAATTTGAGCTTGTCAAAGCCCTGATGACGATTAACGACGATATGCGAGTGATTGCCGTTGGCGACGATGATCAGAATATTTATGAGTTCCGCGGATCTAATTCCGAGCATCTCAGAACCTTGATTGAGCATTATGGCGCTACCAAGTACGAGATGACAGAGAATTATCGAAGCAATACCAATGTTATTGATTTGGCGAATGCATTTGCGGAATCGATCACAGATAGAATGAAGTCTGCTCCGATTGAAGCTGTAACAGAAGAAGCCGGAGTCGTGCGAATCACACATCACACTTGTGCCAATATGGAAGAGGCTGTTGTTAACGAGTTGCTTGCAACATATAAAACAGGCAAGGCGTGTGTGCTTACAAACACAAATGACGAAGCTCTGCGTATTCTCGGACTTTTGCTGAAGCATGGAAAGAGAGCAAAACTGATTCAGTCACTTGACGGATTTAGACTTTATAACCTTCTTGAAATCCGAGTGTTCCTTAAAGCCATAGACCGTAATCTTCATTCGCCTGTTATATCGGACGAAATATGGAAAGCTGCGAAGAAGGAGTTGTTCTCGGGTTATCATAACAGTGCTTGCATTGATAATGTAAGACGGTTGATTTTAGACTTTGAAGCAACTCATTCCGTGAAGTATCGTTCTGATTTTGAGGAATTCTTAAATGAATCGAAATTCGAGGACTTTTATGACGAGCAGGATCAGGAAGTCATCTATGTATCTACCATTCATAAATCCAAAGGCAGAGAGTTCGATAACGTGTATATGATGCTGAAAAACTCCGCAGGTAAGACCGATGCGGAGCGTAGAGCATTATACGTTGGCATGACTCGAGCCAAAAGCAATCTTTATATCCATACGAATACAACTTTGTTCGATAAATATCGTATCGATGGAGTAGAACACGTAGTAGATGGCGCGGAATATGGTGAGCCTAGCGAGATTATGCTTCAAACCACTCATAAAGATGTAGTGCTTGACTTCTTCAAAAACAAGAAGGAGATTATATTCAATCTTCGAAGCGGTGCAAAACTAAAGCTTGACGATGTATATCTTGTCGCGGAGTTGAACGGAAGAGATGTTCGTGTCGCGAAATTATCGAAAGCTTTTGTGGAGACGCTCGAGAAGTTGAAAGACAAAGGGTATTCGCCTAAATCTGCCGAGGTGCGATTTGTTGTCGCATGGAAGGGAGAGGAAGATACGGAAGAAACGCCGATCGTTCTCGCGGATATTTGTTTTGAAAAGCTTTCATAAATTGGAGGATGTTTAAATTGAGCAAAGACTATATTGAATTGTTAAGACAATCCTATAAAAAATTAAAGTCGAGTATATATTTTGATAAA
>CALAXC010000202.1 GCA_937894775.1 uncultured Clostridia bacterium | reverse complement strand
GGAGTCGGCGTGACTCCCGAACGCAGATCGAGGAACTCTCGGACACCCGCAGGCACGGTCTTGGCGTAGAGAGTGTCGAGAGCCTTTTCGAGTTCGCCCTCGACCGTCTGCCCACGCTGTTCAAGATACATCTTGAGCGCGGAGAGCTTCTCGTCCTCGAAGGACACGCTGATGGTTGTTTTCTTCATAGGGATCACTCCTTACATTTTGAGATTGGGGGATAGCGCGTGAGCCGTCCACGCTTCTTCATCGTAGCTGCAACCGTGACGGCTCATCTGATCGCAGATGGAATCTCCGAAGTCTGTTCCGTCGAGGCAACAGTTTTGCAGGCTTGCGTAGCAGAGATCGCAGGCATTGAACTGTGCGTTGCTGAAATTGCTGTGCGTGAACGTACCGCCGAAGAGCTGTGAGTTGCGGAACACCGCATCCTTGAAGCTGACTTCCTCGGAGTACACACCCTCGGCATGACAGTTATAAAACTTCGCGCCCTCGCAGTCGGAAAAATTCAGCTCGGTGCGATAGAGATTGACCTCTGCCAGCTTCGCTCCGTTGAAGTTTGCGTTCATGAGATTTTTCAGCGACAGATCCATTCCTCGGATCACGCAGTTTGAGAAGTCGGCTTGCTTGCCGCCTGCATCGTTCAGCCATAGGACATGGTCGGCGCACATAGCCTCCACTTCCTCTTGGCTCAGCACTCGCAGATCGCTCTCGTCCTCCATGCGAACGTACTCCGGCGCAAGGTAGAGATAGAGTTCATCGGTTTCCCAATTGCCCTCGATGAGTTCGATCTCTTTTCTATCGAGCAGAAGATCCTCGATGACCGTAGGAGCCATCATCTTGCCATTCGATAATTTGTGGAGCGTATCGGCTGTCAGCGTATAGCGACCTTCGGTCTGATCCTCGATGCTTTGCTTGATGACGAGATCGGCAACGGCAGAAGCAATCAGACTCTGCGAGTCCACCGTCTGCAAGCCCTCGTCCATAATATTTGCGCCGAGCATTTCAAGCATATTTTCCGCTTGTTCTTCCTCGGAGAGAAAGTCGGGAGCGTTGGCGGCATAGACGGCTTGCTCCACCAAATCCTCGGCGGTGATGAGATCGATGGTTTCCTCAATATCCTTTTTGTGTTCTTGCTCTGCCGTTAATTTCTTTTTATCCACTTGGTGTTACCTCCGTTTCATTTGTGTCGGGTGGCTCTGTTTCCTCGGGAGGCGGTTCGGGTTCTATATGCTCATCGCGCATTTTCTGCACGGCAGAGGTAAAATCCGAGGCGAGGATATTCGTGCCGAAGGCTGCATTGACCTTGCTGATGAGATCCTCATCACTCTGTCCTTCCGAGAAGCATCCGACGAGCGTATCCGTAAATCCTTCCTCCGAGCCACGGGTGAAGAGCGCAAGCGAATAGATCGCCTGCGCTTCCTTGACATTCAGATGGCTATATCCTGCGGACAGCATCTTTTCCTCGATCTCGGTCATCACGCCCGATGCCGAGGATTGGTTCTCCACGATCATCTCTTGCAATCGGTCTATATTGAGATCCACACCTCCCGTAAAAATTCCGAGGAGAGCAATGATCGGCATGGCGATGATCACCACCACGCCGATCACGATCCCGACCACCTTTTTGAGTGCTTTCGGGTTTGTCGCAATATAGGTCGCAACCTTTTTGATGATCGGTATGAGGGCGGGTGCCGCCATTAACGCCCACCCGCCTTTCCGAAGAGCGCCGCCTTATAGTCGGGAGCTTTGACCTGAAGCAGATATCTCTCGTTTCCGCAACGGTAGAGACAAGTTCCTCTTTCGGGATACTTGATCAGCTCGAATTCGCTCGGCTCGACCTGCAGGGCATCCATATATTCCTTGGGATTGATCTGTCCGGCATTGAAGAGGAAGTGGTGCGTGGGAATGCTGAACAGAGGCTTTGTGAATTCACGAATGCTCGGAATGAGGAAGTCCTCAATGTTCTGCGACGCCAGCACCACAGAGGAGTTCTTCTTGCGGACGCGCTTCATGCAGTTGCGGATATACTCAATGGCGGTCATATTGGTGAGGAACAGATACAGCTCGTCCACCGATGCCACGGTGTTGCCCTTGCCGAGGAGCTGATTGCTCATGAAGGACAGAATGTTGAACAGCATCGCATCCTTGAGGCGTTTGTTGCTGTCCATGAGTCCTTTGACTCCGAAGCAGAGGAAGTCGCCGTCGGTGATATTGGTGTGACCGTTGAAATACTTGCTCTCCGAGCCGACGCACATGGAGTTGATGCCGAGGCAGACCTCCTGCAGAGTTTCCTCGGTATAGAGGTATTTCCTCTGCTTATCGTAGGTCATATATTCTTCCTCGCACAGATGATAGAAGTCCTCCATCGTGGGATAGTCGGTGGGGCGGAGCTTATCATAGTCGGTGAAGTCGGTGATGCCGAATCTCGCATACAGCTTTGCGAGGAGGATTTCAATGGTGTCGAGCTGACTGTCGTTGAATTCCTTATAGCAACGGAAAAAGTCCTTGAGGAATGCGATGTGCTGTGACAGGCGCGTTACCTTACGGAAGGCTTCGGGGGAGTCTCCCTCGGTGTCCTCCGTGCCATCGCTCCACGCCTTGGGTTCAAGCGGGTTGATGGTATATGCTCCCGAAAGGAAATCAATATAGCAACCGCCGAGGCTTACGCACAGATCCTCATATTCCGCTTCGGGATCAAGGCAGATGATGCTCTTGCCGGATTCACGGAGGTTGGTGAGCAACAGCTTCATGAGATAGCTCTTGCCCTGACCGCTGTTTCCGAGAATGAGGATATTGCTTGTGGTCTTGTCCTCGGCACGCTTGTCGAAGTCCACAAGGATATTTGTGCCGTATTTATCGCGCCCGATATACAAGCCGTGGGAGTCGGTCTTGCCCGAATAGTTGAAGGGATAGAAGTTTGCCGCCGAGCTTGCAGGCAGTACGCGCTCATACTGCGATCCGAACTGATTCGAGCCCACGGGCAGAACAGACAAAAATCCTTCTTTCTGTCGGAGAGTCAGTCTGTCCACCGAAATCTTGGCGCGGGTCAGCTCCATGCCAACCTCGCTCTGCAATTCCTTGAGGGATTCGAGGCTCTTGGCCTTCAGCTCGATGAACACCGAGCAATGCAGAAGCGGCTCTTTGTTGCGGTTGAGGGTGGCGGCAAGCTCCATCACATCCTGAAGATTGCCCTCGGCTTCGATGGCATCGTTCACGTCATCGGCAACTCGCTTCATCTTGTTCTTGCGGGTGGCATTCTGAATGATGCGCCTCTGCTCCATGTGTTCGACGAGACGGTGATAGATGCGGAGCGTAACACCGCTTTTATCGGCAAGGGACGAGAGGATCGCCAGTTCCTCGGTGGAGGGCGGATACTCACGGATCACCCACGCCGAGCGATAGCTGTCGCCTACGATATAGTGGTCGGTCATAAACTTGATCGTGCCGGGGAGGATACAGTCGAAGAAGTCCTTTGTGCGGATTTCCTCCAACTGTTCCTCGGTCAGCACCTTGGGCTTTCTCTTAAACATTACGCATCGCCTCCTTCTTCGTCGAGATACTGAATGCCGTCGGCATCCGACATCAGCTCGCCCTGCATGGATGCCTCAAAATACAGAGCGAGGAATCTCTTGATCTCCTGTTTCTTCATACGGTGAACCTCGAAGCCCTGCTCGGAGATGGTCTTTTCGATCTCGTTGGCTCTCTTGAACACCTGAGACGGCTTGAGGTTACGGCAACGCGCCGTAAAGATAAACTGTCGCGCCGTCGACATCTCCATCTGCACCGCATCGAGGAAGGTGATGTCCTTTTCGAGCAGGCTCCTGACCTTGAGATTCGGCTCTTGCTCGATCCTGTCCATGAGGTAGAGCTTGTTGTCATCGAAGCACTCCGAGGAGTCGGTGACGGTGATCTCAATGTCGGTATCTCCAGCGAAGCCGATTTGAAAAAGCTGATCGAAAACCATCGTAAAAAGGATATTTTCCTTTCCGTACTCGGCTTCGGAACCGGCAATATCAAGGATAATAAAATGGAAACGCTCGCGGATAACGGCAACGGCTGCTATGCCTACATCGACAGCGAAACAGAAGCCAAACGCGTTCTCGTCGAAGAAATGGGCGGTACGCTTGTAACCGTCGCAAAGGACGTCAAATTTCAGGTCGAATTCAATCCTGCATATATCAAGGGCTATCGGCTGATCGGCTACGAAAACCGGATGCTTGCCGCCGAGGATTTCGCGGACGATACCAAGGACGCCGGCGAGATCGGCGCAGGACATACTGTGACCGCGCTCTATGAAATCGCGACGCTCGACAGCGCTATGGACTTCTCCTCTGCCGACCTCAAATACGCCGACGACAATGCCGGCTCACAAAACGGCGAATACTGCACCGTTTCCGTCCGCTATAAGAAGCCGGATGAGAACAAAAGCAAACTGCTCGCCTACCCTGTCACCGAAGCGCATATCTCGCAGAAGATGTCGGATGACTTCCGCTTCGCCTCGGCAGTTGCAGCATTTGGTATGCTTCTGCGCGACAGCAGCTATCTGGGCAATGCCAACAGGGAGCTTGTACTGAAACTCGCTGCTTCGGAAACCGCCGACCCCTATCAGGCAGAATTTGTCGAACTTGTCGAGATGGCAAATCTGAACGAATGATAAAGAAACGGAGTCTGCATCAAACAGACTCCGTTTCAGTCTGTGGAGAAACTTACGGGTGCGCACACCGAAGGTGAAATAAAAGTTTTGGTCGAGCTTT
>CALAXC010000201.1 GCA_937894775.1 uncultured Clostridia bacterium | reverse complement strand
ACAAAAAACAGCTTAAACCATGCTTGTTTTCACGGTTTAAGCTGATTTTTATTTAATTTTATTTCATGTGTTTTTGTTCTGCGCTAAATGACGCAGCCCCTATTTTTTAAATTATTGATATGCTCCGCAGAATACACGAGCCTTATAAAATGCGCTCTTTTTAGACTTAAAAGCGATCTTCTCTACCACTCCGTCATTTTCGGCACAATAATAAATAGTATCGGTACACCATGACTCATACCATTCATTATCCCAGAAGCATCCTGCTCCGCCCGCTGTACCCGTAACGAAGAAATGATTTGCGGCATTATTTGAAAAGCCTTTTATCGCAGTATCATTAGTCAAACCGCTATACGGAAAAACATCGCTCAACGTTCGCGTAACCTTGTCGAACCTCATAGCACAGTAATTTACCGTAATATAAAGATAACGTTTGCTTGTATAATCGGGAGAAAGGTCGTGACCGTGATATCTGCCGTAAGGCAATTTTATGCTAAGATCGGTCCTTTCTACAAGCTTTTGGCTAGCCCCCGATCCCTGAAGACTGTACGCCTTAAGATCATAGCTTCCAAGCGCCCACAAAACATTGTATTCGGGATCCCACAAAACGCCGTGTGCCCCCTCAAGAGGATAATCGGTATATTTTGCCGCTGTTGTAGAATCATTGTTTTTAATAGCCGAAGACTTAAAAAATCTTAAACTGTTTCCCGTGGAATTTGCAAGAACAATATTTCCCGACGGTAAAAGCTCTATAGAATGAGTATTGTTTCCTGGATTATCGGTATACCATATTGTTTTTCCCGAAGGATATGCATATATGCCCGAACGGTCACCCGCAACTATCACTACATCTCCAAAAGCACTTCCCTCTCGGTATTTAAGTCCTGCGGCATGTCCCGCCTTAAGCGACCACACCTCAAGATCGTCAAGAGTTTTTCCCGATGAATATTTATCAAGATCGTAAACCACAACACGCTTTCCCGCCTGATCTACCGCCATTACTTTATTTGGCACCTTGCTTGCACTGCTTTGAGAGGGATCGACAGTAAGAGAAATATTCCAGCTTGAATCTATAACTATTCTGTCAGCTGTTGCCTTTTCCTTAAATACAGCTTTTATTTTATTAAAAAGTGCAAAGCACGCGGCTTCCGAAGAATATGCCAATACATATTTATCACCCGAAACTACAGCCTTTGCTTCATTGGGCTTAAGTGTTTTATATACCTCTTTCGACTCGTTATAAAGTGTTTCTCCAACAAGAATAGCAGGACCGCTGTAGGGTTGTTTTTTTGGAACAATAAAATCTGTACCGTAGTCCGGTTCGGCACCAACTTTGTTTTTAAAAAGGCTGCAAAAGCTGCTGTAAAAACTATCCTCAAAAGGAACAAAAGGTGTGTGTGAAATAAATTTCACTTTATAGTTTTTATTGGAATAAACCAATATTTCTCCTGCCTTCAGCTCTTCTTCGGGAGCATCTGCAGGCTCTTTTTCTGCAGATTCGGATTCCTGTTTATCTTCTTTATCTCCTTTATCTCCTTTATCTCCTTTATCTCCTTTATCTCCTTTATCTTCTTTATCTTCTTGATCGGTTGACTTTTCAGTATCAACATTATCACCCGTCGATGTATCTTTATCGATATCAGAACCGCTCAAGAGATCATCATTGTTTTTCTGTGCGCCGCACGAGGAAAAGACACCAATAAACATACAAGCAACAAGAATAAATGATAGTATTTTCAAAAATGTAAATTTCATATAATGCTCCTTTTTTATAATTTACTTCATTATATCACCGTTTTCACGCTTTTTCAATTAGCATATTTAATAAAATTTCATCACATTCTTTGTACATTATAAAAAAGCGAGCCTTAAACCTTAGGTTTAAAAGCCCGCCTGCAAATATAATTTATTTTACTGATTATTTACTGAACCCGTGAACAAAGCCCCCTACGTTAGCCGAACAAATATCTCCGCCGATAACCTTATTTCTATAAACTATAACGTTTGCATAAACCTTTCCGTTTCCGTTTTCATAGTTGATAACCTCATAAGTATACCTCATAACCTTTTTGCCTTTGTACTTTGAAAGATCAAGTCCCTGACGCTTTTGTATTTCATTGTATCCCGTAAATACCTTGTCAAAATTTTCAGGAATGGTTACTTCGGTTTCTTCGATCGGTCTCTCATCAACCTTCCAGCCGAATTGCTGCAAAAAAGCTATTCTGTCTTCATTTGTTTTGATCTTTGAATAATTTATATCCGTTTCATTTCCTGTGGTTATGTACTTGAATTCTCCACCGTCATAGCTTGGAATAAAGGTTATCATCATAACAAGAGCGGTAAGTGCTACACAAACTACAGCAAAGAATTTAAGCGTACTTGCTTTTAGCGAATATACAAACATATTTTACCCCCAAAAATATTTTTAAAAATTCTATTACATTTATATTCGCGCACGTGAAAATTATGATTTATTATATATAAATATATATAAAATATGAAAAACATCTTGAAAAGTCGTGGACAAAGTGATATAATAACTGTGTATGAGGAAAAATTTGCTTTATTTTTTCTCATAAACCTAAACTAAAAACAGAAAGGTGTTTTTTATAATGAGCAATGAAAAGAAAAACGTTCGCTTCGCGGTTATCGGTTGCGGACTTATGGGCAAAGAATTCGCTTGCGCTGTTGCGCGTTGGTGTCAGCTTACTCAGGATATCCCGAAGCCTGTAATAGTAGGTGTGTGCGATCTTAATGAGGATGCTCGCCGCTACTTTACCGACAATTTCGATACAGTAAAATACAGCACTACAGACTATCACGAGCTTCTTGCTGCAGACGATATAGACGCTGTATACTGTGCAGTTCCCCATAATCTTCATAAAAAATTCTACATAGACATTATCAATGCGGGAAAACATTTGCTCGCAGAGAAACCCTTTGGAATAGACAAAGCAGACAACGAAGCAATCCTTGAAGCTATCAAGAACCATCCCGAAGTCACAGTTCGCTGTTCAAGTGAATTTCCATTCTTCCCGGGCGCACAGGAAATGGTACGTTGGATAGAATCGGGAGCTTTCGGAAAGATTATAGAGGTTCGCTCTAATTTCCGCCATTCAAGTGATATGGATACAAACAAGCCTATCAACTGGAAGCGTATGATAAATATCAACGGTGAATATGGATGTATGGGAGATCTCGGACTTCACGCAGAGCACATTCCGTTCAGAATGGGCTGGATACCCGAAACCGTTTCGGCATATCTTTCCGACATAGTAAAGGAACGTCCCGACGGCAAGGGAGGAACTGTTCCCTGTCTCACTTGGGATAATGCGCATCTCGTTTGCAACGTTAAAAACGGTGACGGAGAATTTCCTATGATAATCGAGATGAAACGTATGTGTCCCGGAGCCACAAACTCCTGGAACATAGAGATAGACGGTCTTAAGCAGTCCGCACGCTTCTCTACCGACGATCCCAATGCATTCTATTATACCGAGCCCCGCGGACGCGAGCAGGCTTGGTGCAGAGTTGATGTTGGTTCAAAGCCTATGATCCCAACAATAACAGGAAGCATCTTTGAATTCGGATTCTCGGATTCGATTCTTCAGATGTGGGCAACTTTCGTGTGCGAGATTTCGGGAATCGAAGTTCCCTTCGGTTGCTTACGTCCCGAGGAAACAGCGCTTTCACATAAGCTTCAGACAGCGGCTCTCGTTTCGCACAAAGAACACCGTGCAGTATCACTTTCGGAGGTTTGATAAAAATGTTTAAAAACGTAAAATATTCACTCACTTCGCTTCTCGGCTCATCTTATGTAGAGGGTATCGCGAGAGCAAACGAATTTTTTGGCAAAATGAGCTATGACGAAGCTATGGCTATCGCAAACGAAGAAGTAAGCTTCTATGACGAAGCTGCTCAGGCAAAAAACGATGCCCTGCTCGACAAGGTCGGAACTCAGGTAATAACACCTATGACTCCCGACAACAATGACGGTGCTCCCACAGATGCTTTCAGAAAAGCAGAAAACAAAGATGCATCTCCTCTTGGCGGATACGGTTGCTTCAGACTCGGTGAAGACGGAAAGCTTTATCTCATTGGAAAGAGCGAACACTATCATGCATCTCTTGGACACGCATTTGCAGGCTATAAGCTTATAGACAACGCAAGAAAGCTCGGTGTTCTCAATGCAACTCACAATAATACACGCGGATACATAACAAGACTTCACGAAAGAAGGATCGTTGCAGCCGCAAACGGAATTGCAGATGACAACGATGCGGCTATTGACGAAGTAATAGCTTCGAAGGAAAAAGGAGTGCTCAACCGCATAATCAATCTTGAAACAGGTTCTCTCGCAGTAGAGGCAGGTGTAAAGATGATGCTTTCAAGATTCTATCACCTTTCTCCCGAGCTTCCCACTCCTAAATATGCAGGAAAAACACCCGTATTCTTTATTATGGCTGACGTAGCTGACGGAATCACGGGAAACTATCACGGTACAACAGTTCTTACTCAGACCTTCCGCGGTCTTTGGGAAGATTTCCGTGAAAAAGCAGAAGCAGGAGATCTTTGGAAGGTAGTATCTGTACGTCCTAACGACGTAAAGGATTTTGAAGAAAAGCTTAATAAATATAATAGCGGAAAGTACAAGACCGCAGGCTTCCTTCACGAGATAATTATGATGAACTACGGCGCTACAAAGCTTGAACCCGAATATCTTAAAGCGGTTTACGATCTTTGTCACGCTTGCGATACACCTACTCTCTGTGACGAAATACAGACAGGTATGTGGTACGATACGGTATTCCTCTTCCGCAAGTATGGGATCAACCCCGACTTTGCGGTTATCGGAAAAGGATTTCCGGGCGGTGAATATCCCGCAAGCCGTATCATAACGACCGCTGAATACGATACACTTAACCAATTCGGCGCGCTCGTTACCAACGGTCAGGAAGAACTTGCTTCTCTCGCTTATCTTATCACCTTGAAATACGTTCAGGAAGCAGGCGACGAGCTTGACAGAGTTTCAAACATATTTGAAAACGGATTTAAGGCGCTTTGCGATAAATATCCCGCTAAGCTCGTAAAAGCAAGCGGAAAGGGATATAACATAGCGCTTCACTTCCACACGGTAGAAGCAGCTGCCGAATTCACGCACGAGCTTCACGAAGCCTGCATCGATGCATCTGCTCAGCTTTACAAAGCAAATTGCGTTCCCGGAGTTCTCTTTAAGCCTCCGGTTATCACAACCGAAGCTACCGCTAAATACATCCTCAAGGTTCTTGACGAAATATTGGCTAAATAATTATTTAAATTTAAATATTTAAAAAGATTCAAAGATCAAAAAGGAAAAAATTATGTATTTTCTCGGCATAGATATTGGCTCATCCTCGGTAAAAACTGCAGTTTTGCAGATAGCCGAACCGGGCCTCCCCGATGCTATCATCGGAAAAGCAAATATTGATTACCCTACTTACTATCCAATAAACGATTCTTCAGAACAGAGCGCAGACGACTGGAATCACGCAGTTATAACGGCAGTCAGATCGGCTGTTTCCTCGATGTCCGAAGAAGAAAAGCGCAAAATATCAGGAATCTCATTTTCATCACAAGCAGGAAGTATATATCCCGCCGATGAGAACAACAAACCGCTTTACAATGCGCTTACCTGGATGGATAGAAGAGCGACAGCTGAAAATCAGGAAGTAATAGACGCTCTCGGTTACGAAAATATAACCGACAAATCAGGTTGGAGACCTACTCCTTCCGATTGTATCGCAAAATTACTTTGGCTCAAGAAAAATAAACCCGAAGTATTTGCAAATACAAAGCATTTCTATACTACTCTCGAATCGGTTACAGGATACCTTTGCGGAAACTACGTTACAGACGCAACAAACATAGTTCTTACACGTCTTTATGACTATAAAAACGAATGTTATATTCCCGAGGCTCTTGACTTTCTCGGTATAAGCGAAGATATGCTTCCGACGGTAGCGCCTTGCGGAAGCCTTGCAGGAGAGCTTTTGCCCGAAATAGCGGCAAAATGTAATATTCCCGCAGGCATTCCGGTTTACGTAGGAGCGCACGATCAGTATTGCGCATCAATAGGAAGCGGTGTTACCGAGCCCGGTCAGCTTTTAATAGCTACGGGAACGGCGTGGGTGCTTTTCGGTGTAACAAACGAACCTATCAAACAACCGCCATACCCTGCTCCCTGCAAGCATCCGATCAACGGAAGATACGGAGTTATGACTTCACTTGCGGGATGCGGCAAGGCTATTGGACATCTTGCCGAACAGTGTAATTGTACAGCCGCACATTTTGACCTTGAAATAGAAATGGCAGGAGTCGAGGCAAGCAGAATAAAGAACAAGGATTATTTTGTATGTCCTCTTCCCCCAAACCTCGCGATGCCTCACAAGGACGGTATATGTAAAGACCTCGAGCTCGACGGTAAGCATGCTCCGGCAGATATGGCGCTCGCAGCGATGGAAAGTGCCGTATTTGAAGCAAAAGCTATCGTAGATGCTTTTGAAAAATCAGGATTTCCCAAAAACGGAGAGCTCGTTATCTCGGGCGGAGCTTCAAAGAGCCGCTTATGGACAGGTATTGTTTCTTCTGTATTTTCTGACAGACCGATATGCCGTCTGGCGGAGCCCGATGCTCCCGCACTCGGAGCTTCTATCATAGCAGCTACAAGCGCAGGAGAATTCAGTTCACTCACCGAAGCTGCAAGGCTTGTAAGAAGAATACCGATAGAGTCCGATACAAATGCGGCAGAATTTTATGCCGACAAATACCAAAAATACTGTGATTGGGCTTTAAAATAAAGGAGATCTTATGTTTGGAATCGACGTAACACCTTATGACAAAAAAGTATGGGAAGAAGAACTTTGCGATTTTCTCCCCGATAAAATATTCGATGCCCATATGCATATATGGGAACCGGGAACAAGAAAGGGCGGACAAAAAGGATGCGTGACCTGGACCTCAATAGTCGCGCCCGATATGACCTATGAAAACATGGTGGAAACATATTCAAAGGTATTTCCCGGAAAGCAGGTTAAACAACTTATAATGGCATCCCCTCTTTGTGATCTTAAGTTAGGGAACGATTATGCGTTAAAATGCGCAAAGCAATACGGTCACCCTGCTCTGTACTGTACAAATTGGGATACAGATGAAGCTGAAATATTTGAAGCATTGAAAAACGGCTTCTGCGGAATAAAGCCGTATCAGAACAACTCTCCCTCGTATATTCCTGCCGCTGAAGTAAGGATCTTTGATTTTCTTACGCCAAGACAGCTTGAATTTATGGATAAGATACACGGAACAGTTATACTTCACATTCCAAGAAATCTCCGTTTACGCGACCCGATAAATCTCGCTCAGCTTATGGAGATAGACGAAAAATACCCGAACGCAAAGGTAATAGTCGCTCACGTAGGACGCGCATACATTCCGTCTGACGTAGGCGATGCCTTTGAAATACTTAAGCACACAAAAAATCTTTATTTTGATTTTTCAGCAAACACCTCTGACTTCGCTATGCAAAAAATGTTTGAGGCAATAAGCACCGATAGGATCCTCTTCGGTACCGATATGCCATTTTCAAAGATGCGTATGTACAGAATCGAGGAAAACGGAACTTACGTAAACGTTGTACCGCGAGGACGTTACGGTGACGTTTCAAAAGATCCGCATATGAAGGAAAGTGACGAGACCGAAATAACAACCTTCGTATATGAAGAGCTCAGAGCATTCAAGAGAGCCGCTACAGCCGTCGGTCTTACGCGCGATGACATAGAAAAGCTTATGTACAAAAACGCCGAAAAGCTCTTCGGGTATAAAATCTGAAATAAATTTTGAAAATCACAAGGAGAAAAAACAATGAACACCACTAAAATAGGTTTTTTACCTTTCTATATTAAGCTTTATGACGATTGCGGAAGCGGAGCTAAAGCTCGTCCAAGACTTGAGCCGTTTGCCGATAGGCTTGTAGATGAACTCAAGCAAAGAAACTTTGACGTAGTTACAGTTCCCTTTTGCCGTATAAAAAATGAGTTTGAAGAAGCTGTTGCAAAGTTCGAAGCTGAGGGTTGCAAAGCAATCGTTACTTGGCACGCAGCTTATTCTCCCTCGCTTGAGTGCATTGATGCTCTTGCGGGAACCGATCTTCCTATCGTAGTTCTTGACACTACCGAAACCTACTCAATGGGCCCGACATTAGAACAGTTTGAAATAAGCCTTTGTCACGGAATTCACGGCGTTATGGATATGTGCAGTATGCTCAACAGACGCAGCAAGGCATTCGCTATTGCGGCAGGTCACATCGACCATTCCGATGTAATGGATAAGACCGCAGGGTTTATCCGTGCGGCCGTTGCGGCAAAATCACTCAACGGCTCGAATACGGGAAGCATCGGCGGAAGCTTTGACGGAATGGGCGACTTCCTCGTTGAAGATCAGGAAATGCTCGACCGTTTCGGTGTAAAAATAGTATATCCCGAAAAAGGCGAGCTCGCAAAATACAGAAGTGAGGTTTCAGAAGCTGACGTAAAAGCAGAAATGGCTAAGGATCTCGAAAACCTTTATCAGATCGAACCCGTAGATTCAGAATCGCACGAACGCACCGTTCGTAACTGTCTTGCTGTAAGACGTTGGATCGAAGAGCAAAAGCTTTCGGCTATGACGGTTAATTTCAGAGAGATAACCGAAGAGACCGGACTTGAAATAATGCCCTTTATGGAAGCGTGCAAGGCTATGGCGCGCGGCACAGGATACGCAGGCGAAGGCGATGTTCTTACCGCTTCACTCGTAGGTGCGCTTATGCAGGGTTACGATGAAGTAGCATTTATAGAAATATTCTGCCCCGACTGGAAGGGTAACACACTTCTCCTCTCACATATGGGCGAATACAACCCAAATCTCACCTCAGGTAAGTGCGGAATGAAGGAGATCCCCTTCATATACGGAGATGCAAAAAATCCCGTTGTATCTTACGGAAGATATAAGGGCGGCGATGCGGTATTTGTAAACCTTTACAGAACAAGCAACGATTTCCGCATGATAATTTCTGCTGTTGATATGGTAGAGGTAAGACCCGACGACGATACTCTTGAAGTACGTGTTCGCGGCTGGATGAAGCCTAAAAAGCCTATCGCTAATTTTCTTGAGGATATCAGCCGCGTAGGTGCTACTCACCATAGCGCACTCGTTTACGGTGCTCGTGTTGAAGAGCTCGTATACTTTGCCGACCTTCTCGGAATCGGTTATGAAATAGTTTGATTTTATTTAAAATAAAATAAATTTTAATTCAAAGGAAAAAAGGAGTACAAAAAAATGCTTGTAAATCTTGATTACGTTCTTAAAAGAGCCCAGAAGGGCGGATATGCGGTAGGTCTTTTCAACACCACCGATACAGATATGCTTGAAGGTGTTCTCGCTGCTGCCGAGGAGCTTCGCGCTCCCGTTATCATCGGTACAGCAGAGGTTCTTCTTCCCTACGGTGAGCTTAAGCTCATCGCTCCCTCTGTAAGAGCAGCCGCTGAACGCGCAACAGTTCCGGTAGTTCTTCACTACGACCACGGTCTTACCGTTGAGCGTTGTATCGAGGCTCTTGATCTTGGATTCACTTCCATTATGTTTGACGGAAGCGCAGGAGATCCCGAAAATAATATCGAGCTTACCCGTAAGGTAGTTGAAATGTGCCACGCAAAGGGTGTAACCGTTGAAGGTGAGATCGGTCACGTTGGAAGCGCAGACGTTGAAGGCGATCAGGAAAACAACTACACCACACCCGAAGAAGCAAAAGCATTTATCGAAGCTACAGGTGTTGATGCACTTGCAGTTGCTATCGGTACCGCTCACGGTGCTTACAAGAAGAAACCCTGCCTCGATCTCGACCGTCTTGCTGCTATCAGAGCTGAGGTTGACACTCCCCTCGTACTTCACGGCGGAAGCGGTCTTACCGACGATGATTTCCGTAACACAATAAAGAACGGTATCGCTAAGGTAAACATATTCACAGACCTCTGCCTCGCAGGTGAACGCGCTTGCAAGAAGGGACTTGAGGGCAACGTAGGATATCTCGAAATGAGAAACCTCAAGGTTGCAGAAATCAAGGCTGAAACTATGAAAAAGATGAAAGTTTTCGGCTGCGACGGAAAAGCATAATCCTCCTATTAAAAATACATAAGGAGAGAAAAAATGAAAAACACGATAATCAGAATAACAACAGTTCTATTGTTGCTCTGTATGTTCACACTCTCGTTTTTCTCCTGCAACAATAACGAATTATTCGAAACGCAGCCAGGCAGTGAATCAAGCACCGATGCTACACAGCCAGGCACTTCAGATGCTACCGATAAAGAAAAGGAAACCGATCCGGCAGGCATCATTTCCTTTTTCAAAGACGGAAAATACGTTGCAAAAATGATCCGTTCTGAGCTTGCTTCAGACACAGATAAAACACTCTACAACCGTTTAAAGGCGGCTTTCAAGTCAAAAACGTCAAAAGCGGTTTCTAACAGCACCGACTTTGTATCAGAGGGATCTACACTTGACAACTCTGCCGCAATACTCGTCGGAAACACTGCATACCCCGAGTCACAAGACACAATGAAATCGTTAAAAAAGGGACAGGCGGTTGCAAAGATCGTCAACAACAAATACGTTATAGCTTATTATAACAACGAAAGCTTGGTAATGCTTTTGAATAAGCTTGAAGAAAAAATCGCAAATGCATCTTCGGAGGAAATCGTGATAGATTCTACTTGGAATTTAAGTGCTCAGGCAGCCGCACTTGATACCTACATAAAGTTGCCGAATTTCGAAGGTAAATCGCTTGGAAGCGCTATTGATCTGGGTCAGGGATCCGAACTTTATATTGTAAATAACGCTACAAAAGCAAAATATGACACTTATACAACAGAGCTTGTTAAGTTAGGATTCCAGCTCTACACTATCAACAGTATAGCAGATAACGAATTCAGCACGTTTATCACCGAAAATCAGATAATAAACGTTATGTTTCTCAAAAACAGCTCTGAAATAAGGATCATTGAGGATAGCCGCGAAACTATAGAGCTTCCCGGGATAAAGTCTGAAAACGTGTACACAGCAAAGGGACAGCCATCATTTACGATGATGGGCATTTCCGATGCAGGATATCCCGGAGGAATGAGCTTTATTTACAAGCTTGCTGACGGAACATTCTTCATTATTGACGGAGGCATGTGTGCAAACCGTACCGGTTCTAATGAGTGTAAAGGAGATCCTTCGATAAACAGACTCTTCAAAACGCTCAGAGAGCTTGCAGACGATCCCGATAACATAGTTATTTCGGGTTGGCTTATAACTCATATCCATAACGACCACGCAGGCGCATTTATCGATCTTGCAGAACATCCCGAATACACCAAGTACATAACCATAAAGCAGGTTATTTACAGCCAACCGGCAAATTCGGATATGCAAGACGGAAATCAACCTAAACGTCTTACCTGGATGCCCGATGCGCTTAAAAAGCTCAAAATAACAAAAACAGTAAAAGCTCATCCCGGACAGGTATTCTTCTTTGCAGACCTCAAGCTTACCATTCTCGGTTGTCACGATCTTGTTAAGCCTGATAAGATCTCAAGACACAACAATGCTTCTATTGTTTCAATGGTTGAATTTGGCGGAAAGAAAGCTCTGTTCCTTGCTGATGCAGAGGGAGCTTCCAATGAAAAGCTCAAAACTCTTTACGGTCCCGAGCTTGATGCCGATATCGTTCAGGTCGCACATCACGGATACAGCAACACCAATGCGGGTATCGTTTATCAATACGTCACTCCGAGCATAGTTCTCTGGCCTATCCAGACAAGCGACTGGAAATCGGGGGACAACGTATATAACGTAAGCTTCAACAAAACATATTTTAATAAATCAGGAATAAGTCATTACGTAGGCGGTGATGCAAATACCACATTTGAAAATTTCTCAACTTGGACACCTACACGTTCCAATTGGAAGCCTTCGTAATAATTCACATTTCTGTAGATAGGTTATCAGATTTGACAAGACCAACACTTCTTGCTTAAATCCGCCTATTCCACAAGAGGATACCTCAAATTGTAATTGAGGTATCCTTTTCTTTTCCTTGACAACAGCAAAAAACTGTGTTATAATTTATAATGGTGTATTAGTATAATTAGTATAATATGTATACAAATAAATGCAAGGAGTATGCAAATGAGAGCTGACAAAAAATCTCTTATCATAATGGCGGCAGGACTTGGCTCTCGCTACGGTGGAAATAAGCAGGTAGACAGAATAGGTCCTGACGGTGAAATACTTATGCAGTATTCACTTTTCGATGCCATAAACGCAGGATTTAACAAAATAATATTTATAATAAAACCCGAATATCAAGGACTTATAGATGAGCTTTCGGCAGATGCAAAGCTTCACGGAATAGAAATTTTCACAGCTTATCAGAGCTTTGAAAGTATCCCTGGTTTTTACAACATTCCAAAGAATCGTATAAAGCCCTTTGGAACAGTACATGCGGTGCTTTCGGCAAAAGATATAGTTAACGAGCCTTTCGCAATAATCAATGCCGACGATTTTTACGGCAGAGATGCATTTTGCGTTATGAGTAAAGCGCTCGATAACGTATCGGATAACTGTGGAGCTATGGTGGCTTATAAATTAAAAAATACCGTAAGCAAAAACGGTTCGGTTACAAGAGGCGTATGCAAAACCCAAGCGGGAATGCTTACCGACATAGTTGAAACGCAGAATATATCGCTCCTCGAAAACGGTGATATTATCGATGAAGCAGCGGGAAAATTAGACTCGGATATACCGGTTTCTATGAATATGTGGGGATTTACACCTTGTATATTAAGAATGATGGAAAATTCTTTCAGCGAATTCTTAAAAGCGCTTGAAAGTGATGATATAAGATCGGAATATCCTATTCCATCCTTTGTCGGTAAAAAAATAACCGACGGTGAACTGTCGATAAAGGTATTCACTACCGTTTCCGAATGGTTTGGAGTTACCTATATAGAGGACAGACCCTTTGTGGAAGAACAGCTTCGTAAATTTAAAGAGGATGAGATCTATCCCCCAAATTTAAAATTATAAAATTGCAAAGGAGATAAAAATGAAAGTTGCTTTAAAAATTCTATCTTTGTGTCTTTCAGCGACGACAATCATAACAGCATTTGCCGCTTGTTCATCAAAAATAGATCTTAATGCAGAAACAAACGAGTCGAACTATAACACCGACAATATCGCAACCGACAGCAACGCATCTTCAAACAATGATAACGAATCATCCGAAAAAAATACAGAGAAGCTTCCGTCAAATATTTATCTTTTATTCCAAAACGGAAAATACACATTTAAAGCAGTAATGCCTGACAATCCCACAGACACAGAAAAAGCCGTATATTCGAAGCTCCGCTCATCTATCAAAAGCAAAACAGGCACCACTCTCGAATCGGCTACAGACTATCTCAAAGAAGGTGAAAAACATCCGTCAAGCGAATATGCGATACTCATTGGACTTACAAATTACAACGAATCGCAAAACGTTTACGGCAACACCGAAAACGGAACTTACGGAGTAAAATTTTTCGGCAAGAAAATAGCTTTCTATTTCTCAACCAGAGAAGAAGGTACCGAGCTTGTAAATGCATTTTGCGATGCAATAAAATCAAATTCCGATAATGCTTTTTGGATCAGCAAAAGCTTTTCAATATCAAAAAAGAATCCCTTCAAGCTTGAAGATGTTCCAAATTACCCCACGACAACAACATCATATAATTGCGAAGACGATACAACTATGCTGCTCGCAAAAAATACCAATCTTAACACATTTAAGGACTATTGCAGCACATTAAAAACAAAAGGTTATACAGAATATTCCAAGCGCGACAATGTAAACGGAAACTACTTTTACACCTTCACCAAAGGAACAATGGCACTTACCGTTTATTTTATTGCAAGTACAAAAACAGTTCGTATTATCTCAAGTCCCCTTTCGGATATTCCAAGCAAAGATATCGACAGAACCGCCGAAAGCAACAAGAATCCCTCTGTAACATTACTTACACAGGGCGCAGAAAAAGGCTCGGGACTCGGTATGATATACCATCTGCCAAACGGTAAATTTATCGTTTACGACGGAGGATATGTCCTTAACGATGCACTTTATACAAAACTCAAAGAACTTGCAAAGGGTACCGATATAATTATAGCCGCATGGATAATATCCCACCCTCACCCCGACCACGAGGATGCATTTGATGACTTTCTTGAAAAGCACTCCAATGAGGTCAGAATCGAAAATGTAATGTACAATTTCACTAAATGTTCTGACAAATACGGAAATTCCGAAACTATCAAGCCCATTATAGAAAAATACATCAACAGAAAAACAAACGTAATTAAGCCTCATACCGGACAAATATATAATTTTGGATCTTCAACAGTAGAAATACTTCACACGGTTGAGGACTTTATTCCTTCAAAAATTTCCGATGTCAACTATACAACTATGATAGTAAGGATCACTGTATCGGGACAAACCACTATGCTACTTGGAGATGCTTGTGATGACGTACCTAAATTCCTCACATCCGCTTTCGGTACATATTTAAAATCCGATATGGTTCAGCTTGCGCACCACGGAACGTACCCTGGAACTGAAACTCTTTACAGCAACATCAATGCTCCTATTTTGTTTTGGCCGTCCTGCGCATCTAACGTAAAAGCGCGCTATAATTCAAACGGACACGAATCCTTGCGTAAAGCTATAAGCATAGCAAAAGATGTATATCTTGCGGGTGACGGCACTACTACAGTTTCAATTCCCTGCAAGGTCGTAAATAATAAAGCAGCTTTTATGAAGCGAATGGGATTATAAAAAACGGCATAATATTAAAAAACAGTAAAAATATTATACAATAAAATACCGCTCCGATATTAAAACCAATGTCAGAGCGGTATTTATTTTGCTTTTGATCACAAAATACTAAAAATTGTAATTTTTGACAAATACAATGATACCTTTTTGTAATATGCAACAAGAAAAAATATATTGACTATATTGGCTTTTTTTGATATAATATAATGTGGTATGGAGTAGGAAATAATCTTTGATATCGCTCTGTTTTTCAAATTACAACAAAAAGCAAGATCCGCCTCAATAGCAGATCTTACTTTAAAATCAAAAATTCCGCACACTTACGTGTACGGAATTTTCTGGCACCCCCAACGGGAATCGAACCCATAACTAACCCTTAGGAGGGGTTTGTTATATCCATTTAACTATGCAGGCGTGGAGCTATTGCTCCGACCATATGATTTTATCACACATTTTTGCTTTTTGCAATAGAAAAAGCATTCATGTCACTTACAGTGACTTTGGCAGGCACACAAGCTTCTGATATTCCGTTTATTGGTTCCGGTAACAATGCAATGTTTGTGTTGAGCGAGGGTTCTATCACTAAAGATTATATAGAAGGCACTGGCAGATTGAATATTACTGCTAATGGTAATGTATCTGTAAGTAATATTTCTATGACGATGAATTTAGGGAAGGCTGGGAATGTAACACTTGATACGAGCAAAATGGTTTTACCAATTAATCGAAATATTACAGTGGATATTACAGGTGGAATAATTGATATTAATCAGGATATTGCATTATTGCCAGGGGCGGAATTTTATATTCGTGACGGTGCAACCTGCAATCTTTTATCGGGCAAAAAAGTAATCGTTTATGATATGGATGTTTGGAGTGATGATGACGGACAAGGGTATCTTTTTTGGGGGCAATTTTCA
>CALAXC010000200.1 GCA_937894775.1 uncultured Clostridia bacterium | reverse complement strand
GCAAATAAATGCTTTTTTATCTCTCTTATCAAATGTAAATATAGAAAACGCAGTTCTTCCAGGTATTCCGTAACCACGGGATTTCATACTGTCGGCAGTTTCAATGGCATTCTCGAGTGACCAAGTTGTCATAATTGACAGTATATTAAGTCCGTTCTTTGCACGCTTTATGATACTGCCATTGCTCACATCACGTCCCATACATCTTTGAGCATTTGTTACCACTTTAAGCTGTGATGCAAACTTCGGTACAAAGCGAAGTGTCATTGAGATTATTAAAGACAATGCCGGAATGATTTTACCGAACAGATAGATAAACTTATCGCTTGTCATAACCTCATTGTAGCAAGAAAAATGACAGATAACACTCACAATCATCGTAGCCGCACAAAGTCCGTAGATAATGGATTCCAATGTCAACGGATTTCCGCTTGGAAGATAATCTATGATGGTAACTCCCTCGTGGTTGAAGGCAGGGTTTATAAGTGCCATCATAAGTAGCATCGGAAGCATATATATTAAGTTTGTTTTTATTGACTTTTTGCCCTTCAGCATCACAGAATATGTAAAACCACTTGCAAGTGAAATACACAAGGCTATCGGATGCATAAAAAAGCAACTGAACCCGATTACAAACACAAAGTATACGAAATTCACAATCGGGTGATATGTTTTAAATTCGTTCATATTAGTATTCAATTCCTTTTCGTGAAGGAGCACCCAAATTGTACGGATGATTTATTTCTCTTATCTCTGATATATAATCAGACACATTCGCTATACTTTCGGGCAATTTGTGCCCTGTAAGTATAATTTCTGTTTTTTGTTTGCATTCGTTTAATAGTTTTATAAATGCTTTTTCTTCTATGTATCCAAACGCAACTGCATCAAGAACTTCATCAAGCACAATCATTTGATAATCCTTGCTTATCTTTGCGGTTTCTTCGAACAAAAGCTTTGTATAGGCATCTTTAAATTTAGGAGTAAGCTCCGACTTTTCGTTATCAAAAAGCTCATAATGTTCGTTTGAAAACAATATATCTATGTTTTCAAGAGTATCCATAACCTTAAATTCAGCAGAATCATTATTCTTCAAGAACTCAACGACCAACACCTTTTGATCGCAACCAATACAGCGAATAGCCGCACCGATAGCGGCGGTAGTTTTCCCTTTACCGTTTCCAAAATAGCTCTGTATCATAAATGAACCTCCATCTATCAATTACCGCTTGCGGCGTAATATCCGCGAACATCAACACCTAAATCACAGGTATATACCCATTCAACTTTATCTCCTGCTTTTAGCTGATAACGGGAGCATCCGTAGTTCGGGAACCAACCGTTTACCTTATACATCCATCCTGACAGTTCACCGCAATCAAATTCATATAGGTTAGCTATCCCCTCAATATATGCACTGTTATATATCGGGGTATCTTCAAATTCCATATGTATTTCAGAGGAAAGCTTAGCTACCATTTCCTCCACGCTTACAGACACTTCGGGCTTTGCATTCAGTGCAGAACCGATAGCAAGACCAATTTTGCGGCAGTAAGATTCGGTAACGTTCTCGGCTCAAACGGCTCGGTAATTCCGCTCTTTAAGAGCCAGATCGCAAGCGGCGGACCTATCACTCTTACCGATAAGCGCATCATCAGATACTTTATGACTATCCCCGAGGCAAGCCAGCTCGTTATTCAGGCAGGCGCTATGGCTAAGAAGGGCGAGCTTTTCGTTCTCGATATGGGTAAGCCCGTAAAGATCTACGACCTTGCGGTTAATATGATAAAGCTCAGCGGACTCGTGCCCGATGAGGACATCAAGATCGAGGAGATCGGTCTCCGTCCCGGAGAGAAGCTCTTTGAGGAGCTTCTTATCAAGACCGAGACGCTTGAAAAGACCGATAACGATATGATCTTTATCGAGACCGATACGCCTTACACAAGGGAAGAGGTTGACGAGAAGATCAAGATCCTTATGGAAGCCGTTGAAAATGCGAAGGACGAGCTTGCGCCCGAGAGCATCTCCGATGCTATGAAGAGCGTCGTTCCCACCTTCCACGATCCTATAGAGGTCAACAAAAATGCCGAGGCTGCCGAGGAAATGAAGGAAGCCTCAGTGGTCTGAGAATTTTAAAAAATAACAATAAAAGCTCTGCAGAAATTCTGCAGAGCTTTTTGATTTTAAAGATAAAGAAGATCGGTGAAGCTTTCAAGAATATAGTCGGCGTTGCACAGCTCCTCGCGGTCTCCGTAGCCGTGAAGCACCGCCGCCGCGGGAAGTCCGCAGGCGTGCGCGCCGATCACGTCGTAGTCACGGTCGCCTATCATGATAGTCTCGGAGGGCTCAATGCCGGTCTGCTCAAACAGGTAGCTGATGACGTCCTTCTTGGCGCAGCGCGTCTCCTCCATCGTGTTGCCTACCTTGTAGGAAAAGTAGGAGTCAATTCCGAAATGCTCGACGATCTTGAATGCGTAAAGCTCGGGCTTGCTGGTCGCAAGATAAACGCGGCCGCCGCGCGCGGTAATGCCCTCAAGCACCTCCACCGTATCGGGATAGAGCTTGTTTTCA
>CALAXC010000199.1 GCA_937894775.1 uncultured Clostridia bacterium | reverse complement strand
GCTCCCTCGTGGGAACCCTTCTCGGTCTCGTGAACCTTGTGTTCCTTGTGATGCTGGTCATCGGCATTATGAACGCCGTAAACGGCAGAGCAAAAGAACTTCCCGTGATCGGCAAGTTCAAGATCTTGAAGTAAGACATAACGACATATCACCCACACGGGCGGTGACGGTAAAAACGAGCCGCCACCGCCCGTTTGCTTTGAATCCGTGAAAGGAGGTTAACGAATTGACAAAACGAATCTTATCGCTTTTGCTTGTGCTTGTCCTTGCGCTCTCTCTTTGCGCTTGCGACAGTATAAAGGATCTGTTCGGCGGCACAAGCGACGATCCCGGCGTTCAGGATGTTGATCCAAACGCACCGGCTCATGAGCAGTTAATGACGGAAGTAAACAACCGTCTCGTTTGGGCTGCGGAGCAAGAGGACGTGGGCATGACCTTCCAAAGCGAGTATCTTTACGGCGTTGCCCAAGCGGAGATTTCCTCCTTGCGGCTATGTATCGATACCGTTCTCTGGCTTATGGGCGAGGGAGATAATCTCAGTCAGGTCATCGGCACGGCTCCCTATAAGGATTGGGATGCTATTGTGGGAGCCGGTCCCGGCTCTGCCGCACCCTTCTACTTTGAAGGTTTGCTCTTTACCATTCAGGGAAAGGATGCCGAAGCCGAGGAATGCTACACGAAAGCAAAAGCCAACCCAATGTACACCGAGCGCGATTTTTACTATCTGCGCAATATGACGGTGGCTGAGCTTTACAAGCTGAAAGAGGATGTATCTGCACTTGAAAACACCGTGTATCAGGCATACACGCCGAGAACCAAGCTCCTTGCCGAGCGCACGGGTGCGGAGTTCTCGCCCTATTACCATTTGGCAATGGCAAAGGAACGCTCTGACCGCCCGACGGAGGCGTTGCAATGTGCGCTGAATGCTCTCATTGCCAATCCGTTGGAGCCTACGCTGTACAGCAGTGCGGCGGCTTATGCCATCGATGCGGGAGACAGCGGATCGGCCCTTGAATTTCTGAATCAGGGCTTGTACGTGTTCCCAAGCGACGGCTCTATCAACTATATGGCGGCGTTGTTCAGTGCCGCAAACGGCGACAACGAATCTGCCAAAACCTATATAGCAACCGCAAAGGCAAATGCCGAGGGCGATCTGCTGACACAGATCAACGCCCTTGCGGATAAGATCGGAGGGTAGAAAATGAAGCGTATGAAAAGAATATTGACACTCTGCCTTGTTTTTTGCCTGACGTTAGCTGTGATCCCAGCCGTTCCCGCACAGGCGCTTACCTTGCAGGAGCAATCGTGGCTCGAATATCTTCGTCCCGACGTGCCGAAATTGGAGGGCAGCTATCCTGCCTATCTCACGGTATCCATGCCGGACGGCATGTCTGTGAAGCTGAACGGCACCTGCGGCGTGGGCGGCTCATTGGATGACGATGAGATCATAGACGTACTCAAACGCGCTTGTTCCTCCGTGGACGGATACAAAGATCCGCAAAACGCTGTCAACGACGTGGTGCTGGTCGCCGCCGTTAAGGAAAAGCTGAAATTCACCGACGAGGATATGGCGCAGCTGAAAGATAATTTCCTCGCTCTGTCCGGCTTTGACAAGGTGGCAGATATTCTGAACCTCACAATGCCCGGAGTGGGCGGCAGCGATATGGCAAGTATTGCGGCGGACATCGTTCAGAACGGAAAGCCCGGTCTCGGCTTCCTTAACCCTATCCCCGACAGTATCGGCGGCTTCGCACAGGGGCTTATTATCAACGGCATATTCGTTTCCTGGGAGGAATTCCAGAGGGATAAGGACAAGTACAAGGATATCGTGAATATGTCACAGGCAAACGCCCGTCTGCGTGCCTACTACGGACGCGTCGATGAATTGGTACGGGATGCAATGAGCGATAAAGGCGTGTGGACGATCAGCATCAACGATCAGCAGGTGGTGGAGGGGAAAATAAACCAGATCTATGATTATACCGTCCCCAAGATCTTTACGGCAGATATCGAGCTTATAAAGGACGACGGCAGTTACGGCAATATCGACGGCACCTACACAGGTCACTTCGAACTGAAAATGGATACCGAGCTTACCGATTACGACAACCGCCGCCACATCCTCTATGCTGATTATATGAACAAGAGCCAGCAAAAACTCCCGGGAGAAAAGATTAGCTGGTCGGGGGTTTCGGTGCAGGTGAACAAGCCCACCGAATCAAAGACCACGTTGGAGGGAGAAAACGTCTCGGTATCGCTTAGCCTGCCGTCAGGAACCAACCGCACCATCTTTGAGCTGCCGCTGGACACTACCGCGCTTGAGCAGACGGAGTATGGATACATCGAGGACATCGTCTACACCATCCGCGGAACATATAGGGACGTGGTCTATACTCATATCGTCACTGAGATCAAGGACGACAGCGGCTTCCAGTACCATCACGATTACAACGAGGCGGTGGCGCCGGGTATTCCGCCGGTCAGTACTGAAAATGAGGACAGCTACCAAGCCCCCACCGATGTCCGTCCCTATATAACTCTAACCCTTGTAATAGATATGCTTGGATAAAATAAGGAGGAAAACATTATGAAAATCTCAAAACTTTTCGCCTTGCTGCTTGCATTGACCTTGGTATTCACCTTGGCGGCTTGCGGCAACGGCAACAATGACGATCCTTCGGGAAGTCAGCAAGGCACAAACGCACCGCTGAACAGAGAGGATGATACCTCATCCACCGATAATCAGGGTGGCACACAGAGTGGCAACAACGATCCCTCTAATGTAGGCGACATTGATATCGGCTCCATTATGAGTGGAAACGGCTCAACGGACACCGTATACGGTCAATTGGATGAAGCCAGCAAACAGCAGATTATTTCCGATCTTGCAAAGGACGGCTATAAAGCCTCCTTCGGCGCAGACGGCAGTATGACCGTTGTAAATCCCGACGGCACAACCGTTGTGCAGAAACCCGACGGTACTTGGGTAATTAAGGACGAGGATGGCGGCGAAGGACAGCTCGGCGGTGATTGGCCGGATAACGAGTTTACCAAGCTCATCCCAAAGCCCGATTTTGAATTGTTTGCCGCAAATACCGAAACCGACAGCTTCTCCGTTGCCTTCATGTCTGCTACTATTGAGCAGATCAAGGATTATGCCGCAAAGGTCAAGGCAGCAGGCTTTAACATCAATGAAGAAGTTGAAGATCAGGAAGTGATGGGAATGGTGATCTACAGCTTTACTGCTGAAAATGCAGACGGTTACACCGTTGAGATCACCTCTGCAAACGGCACAAGCGCTTTAACTATCAGTAAATAAAACCAAATAACCCAAAACACCCACACGAGCGGTGACGGTCAAAGAGCCGCCATCGCCACTCCCGACAAGACCTTTTATGAGGTATAAGAGGAGCGGAACGAAAGTGAAACCCCAAAAAACGAACATAAAGTTTCTTAAAATGATTAAGGAGGCAAAAGCAAATGAAAACAGGCTTTAAGAA
>CALAXC010000198.1 GCA_937894775.1 uncultured Clostridia bacterium | reverse complement strand
CTGCCCCTCTTGACCCCGTTCGCTTTTTGAAAAAAGCGAAACCAAAAACTTTTCTGAATCGCTCTTTGCAAGATGTACACAGTGCCCGACCGCATTATTTGGTCGAGCTATGTGTGCGCTAAAACTTTACCCTCATAAAGGAAAATAATTATGTTAGAAAAAATCAAAAACGATGCAAAAATTGCAATAACCGAGCTTCTCGAAGCATCAAGCTTAAACAAAGGTGACATTTTAGTCATCGGTTGCTCAAGCTCTGAGATGATCGGCGGAACTATCGGAAAAAATTCCGCACCCGAAGCTGCAAATGCTTTACTTGATGCTATCTATCCGATACTTTCCCAAAAAGGAATATTTCTTGCGGCACAGTGCTGCGAGCATCTCAACAGAGCGCTCATAATAGAACGCGAGTGCGCAGAAAAATACCGTCTTGACGAAGTGTGCGCTGTTCCGCAGCCAAAGGCAGGAGGCTCTTTTGCGACAGCAGTTTACAACAAAATGAAGGATCCCGTTGCCGTTGAATCGATAAAAGCTCACGCGGGAATAGACATTGGCTCAACTCTTATAGGTATGCACTTAAAAGCTGTAGCCGTTCCCGTTCGCCTTTCGGTATCAAAAATAGGAGAAGCGTATATCGTCTGCGCCCGCACCCGTCCGAAATTCATAGGCGGCGAACGAACAGTTTACAAAAATTCCTAACAAAATACGATTTTTATATTAGCCGAGTCTACCAACTCACAAAGAAATGACGTTCCCACAAAAAGCTTGGTTTTTATAAAAAAATCGCATTTAGGAGCAAAATGAGAAAAATAACGTTCAAGCAAAGAAAAAAGCTCTTTTTTGAGGGCTTTTTCTTTTTTTATTATTTCTTCGGGAGAAAGACAAAAAAGCGCAGGTAAAATACTGTCAATATCCAAAATAATAAAATCGGGATTTGCTATCGGAAGCTCTGACATAACACGGATCGGAGAAGAAAGCGTTATTCCGCGCGGAATATATCCGTTAAATTCCCTGCCCTCTCCTTCAAGCAGACAAAAAGCCTTATGGATAGCTCTTTGCGACTTCAAAAGAACATCGTCGCAATCAAAACCGCAAACCGATATAGCAAATCCGCCGTAAACAGATGCTCTGAAAAGCTGTTCAACTATCTCCGAAAAAAGCTTTTCTTCATTTTCATTTTTTCCCACCGAAAGCTCAACTGTAATAAGCTCGGGCGATAAGCGTTCCCAAAGTGAAAGCGCGGAATCAAAAATATCTTCACCGTTCAAAAGAAGCCTTGACGGAATTAAATAGCTCTCCGCCCTATCGGCATCGCTTTTTAAGCTTAGCTCGGGCAGCGCTTCAAGAACAGAACCTATTTCGCATCCAAAACGTGAAAAAGAGCGTTCGCGTCTGAAATCCTTTGAATAAAAATTCAAGGTTTCGATCGAAGGATCAAAGGTAATTATCCCCCTTTCGGTATCGATAAGCGCCACACGGTTTTTAAAAGCTCCGCCCGAAAGATCGTCATCTTCAATAATTATACAAGGTACACCGAGCGAACAGAAAAGACCTATCGAAGAGCTTTTTTCACAGTTCAGAACGACCACCGCAAGAGGCGGACAGAATACAAGCTGTGAAAAATCACATTCCTCGCCGCCTCTGACACAGAGTATCGAGCCCTCTGTGTAGCTCTCGTCAAAAAAATTTATTTTACCGATAACCGCATCCCGACAGCCTACCGCAACACGGCAGCAAAGCCGTTTTTCTGAGCAAAAACCCTTCATAAATCCAAAAATTCTCCTCGCGTTATTTAAATTATTTTCTGCCAAAAAAAATTTTTTATGTGTTTTTTTTAAAAAATACTATTTTTTTTATAAAATATGTGATATAATAATTACGGTACATTAAAAAATCTAAATTTTTCTATTGGAGGAAAAACCAATGAAACTTATTGTTGCAAAAAATTATGATGAAATGTCTGCAGAAGCAGCAAAAATTATGGCTGATGTTATTAAAAACAAGCCCAACTGCGTTCTCGGACTCGCAACAGGCTCTACACCTGTTGGAATGTATGCTTGTCTTGTCGATATGTACAACAAAGGCGAACTTGATTTCTCTGCAGTAAGCTCTGTAAACCTCGATGAGTATTACCCCATCGTTCCCGAGCACGATCAGAGCTATCGCTACTTTATGAACTACAATCTTTTCGACAAGGTAAACATCGATAAAACAAAGACCTTCGTTCCCGACGGAACAACATCTGATCCCGCAGCTTTCTGCAAGGCTTACGATGAAAGAATCGAAGCTATGGGCGGAACAGACGTTCAGGTTCTCGGTATTGGAAGAAACGGTCATATCGGATTCAACGAGCCCGATACAGAGCTTCTTTACGGTACTCACCTCACAGACCTCACAGAGGACACTATCGATGCAAACGCAAGATTCTTTGCATCTGCAAACGATGTTCCCAAGCAGGCGCTTACTATGGGTATGGGCCCGATCTTCAAGGCTCGCAAGATCATTCTTCTTGCTTCGGGTAAGAACAAAGCAGAAGCTATCAAGAAAACCCTTGAAGGTAAAGTAAGCACATTGTGCCCCTCTACTCTTCTTATGCTCCACCCCGATGTAACAGTTATCTGCGACGAGGATGCATATTCTTTGGTAAAATAAGATAGTTTATATCAAATGTTTTACGCACATAATACGCTCGACCTTTGAAATACAAGGCTCGGGCGTGTTTTTTATTTTCAGCGCCCTCGATTTTATTCGTCATCCTGAGCGGAGCGAAGCGGAGTCGAGCTTTTTCGTCTTAGATCCCAAACGTCACTGCGCTCCGTTTGCTCCTCACTGCGTTCGGAGTTCGACTGCGCTCAGGATGACGCAGACGAAAAAGTGCCGAGCGAAGCAAGGCAGGATCTACAAAAAAGTAACGCACATTGTGCGCTGATTGCCTGTCGGCTCAGCCGACCGTTTTTTAGTAAAATTCATCAAAGCTATTGACATTTCTTTGGGTAAATGTTACAATAAACTACGAGGTGTTTCACCTCTATTAAAATCAAAAGGAGATACTTATGAAAAAGATCAAAATTTTATCTGTTTTAATGGCTCTTCTTCTTTGTGCATCAACACTCTTTGTGTCTTGTGACAATTCCAAAAAAGAAAATTTGCCTACAGTAAACGCTGCCGAAATTATGAATAAATCCTGGACAGCAGATAACGAAAAAAATGGCGTTATTACAGGTTACAGTGAAATCAACTTCAAAGGTGAATACAAACGTGCCGACGGCATATTTATAATTACCAACGAGGTTGAACCAAGCGATAATTCCGCAAATACTTACAAAAAGAACATTCGCATTTATAACGTAAACACCACGAATGAAATCTTGGTTCTCAATGACACTCAAACCGTAGAAACCAAAAAGGGCGAAAACTATTACGATTCAACCGAAATCGAAACTACCGTTGAAAACCACATCGATGCATTCAGCGACGAATATTTTGCGGTACTTACCATAAAAAAAGTAACCGTAGATAGTTATTACGGCTCTTCCGAATCGCTCCGCTCTATCTATACATCCGACAATTTTAATTGCTCGATCTACGATTTTAATGAAGATGAGGCAGACGTTGACGATACTTTTATAAACTACACCCTCACTATCTACAATGCAAGCGGCACAATAGCAAGAACTATTGAACACGATCAATTCAAAAAGCTTTGTAGCAACAACATCCGCAACTTTGACTATACCGGATACAATTACGGTCAAGATGAAAACGGAAACTACGTTAATATTGCCTATGCAAAAGTTTACAATTCCGTAATCGAAAGATACTTTGACGAAACAGATGGCGGTAAAACCTACGCAAAGCTCGGACTTATCGTTAAGGGAGGCAAGGTTTACAAAACTTCCAAAGATGCTGAGCCTAAGCTTATTAAAGACTTCGGTTTAACCAAAGCTCCTAATTTTTCAAATCTTAGTCTCTACGGAGATTTCTATTTTGAGTCCTCTGGTCACACCTACGCAGTTTACGACAAAGACCTTAATAAAGTATTTGAGTATTCCGCTCCGTTGTATGAAGACGGCGAATCACAAGTATTCTTCCTCGCTAACGGAAATCTTTTGGTTCAAACAATGAAATCTCTCGACCAATTTGCAGAAAAATACGACTACAGATATGGCGCAGAAAATAAATTCGACATCACAACAACTCTCGTTAGCAAGGACGGAGTTACCGAGCTCGAAAAAACGAATTACGTTTTCAGCGCGATCGAACCCTCTCTCAGCAGAGTTGACGGACAAAAATATTACGCAGACTCCGTTGAAAATCTTGCTAAAATATATACTATCGCAAAAGACAAAACCATAAATATGAGCGCTGCCAACACAAAGATCGTAACTCTTTCCAATAGCGGAGAGATCCTTGCAGAAGTAGTTGTTCCCGACCAAAAGATCGTTGACTTCCCGATACCCGTAACCGACGATATCTTCAGTGTTACCATTCTTAACGGTGGAAAATATCTCTTTAACGACAACGGTGAAAATCAGTCTATTCTCAGCACCGTTGATGCAACAAAATTAATGGATGATAAACACATATTGATTGAAAACGATGCTATATACAATTTAAAGGGTGAAAAGGTTTATGATTTCAAGGCTAATTCAGCTACTTATACAAAGCTTGGTAATTCCTTGTTTATCACTGCTATAGACGATAACGGAAGCGTAAAATACACTCGCTTCAGCGACGGAAACTTCAATGACTTTTCAAATTCCATTTTTGAATTTTCTTCCAACGGATACTATATTATTGAAAACGAAGAAAAAACCGACAAGGAAACAAAGAAGACTTATACTTACTACAACGAAAAGGGTGAAGCTATCGGAACCTTTGAAAGAAAGCTTACCTTCGTTGCAGGTAATGAAGACTTCTTGATCTTAACCGGTTACGTTTTGGACACGGCTGCAGGAAAAGACGTACTCAAGACCTACAAATTTACAATTACAAAGTAATCGGGAAATAATTTAAAAGGCGAATCCTCTTCGGGGTTCGCCTTTTTATAATTAGTTTATGTCAGGTGTTATGTCGCTTTTTGAAAAAAGCTCCGCAAAAACTTTCCTTATGGCTTTGGTCGAGCTATATGTGTACGCTGCCCTCGATTTTATTTGTCATCCTGAGCGGAGCGAAGCGGAGTCGAACTTTTTCGTCTTAGATCCCAAACGTCACTGCGTTCCGTTTGCTCCTCACTGCGTTCGGAGTTCGACTGCGCTCAGGATGACGCAGACGAAAAAGTGCCGAGCGAAGCAAGGCAGGATCTACAAAGAAGTAACGCACATTGTGCGCTGCACCCTAACACTAACTAACTTCTTAGTATCGCTTTTTCTTTTGACACAAGAGGCGCAAAAGAAAAAGCTTTGCAAAAAGAAAAGCGCCGTTTTTTCGGGGGCTCTGCCCCTCTTAACCCCGCAAGCTTTTGAAAAAGCTTGACCAAAACTTTCCATCTGGGTTTGTGCGTACATTGTGCGCTGAGTCATTACAACATCAACCGCAAACAAAATAACCCCCGACCGAAATTCGGTCGGGGGAATTTATCGTATTAAGTTGACTTATTAATTACTTAATTAGTCCTCTTTTTTCTTAATAACGAGAGCTGTTCCAATAACGCTTACGATAGCGAGAGCAGAAAGCGCAACGCTTGATCCGCATCCGTCCTTCTCTTCCTCGTCATCCTTCTTATCGTCATCAGTAGGAGCCTCTGTTGCAGGTGCATCGGTCTCGGGAGCATCTGTTGCAGGTGCATCGGTCTCGGGAGCAGGAGCTGCAGCAGGATTCTTCTCGATCTTGCCCATAGCCTCTACGAGAGTAGAGAGAGCCATATCGATGTCACCCTGTGTAGAATCTCTGCTTTCAGCAGCAGCCTTAGCGTCAGCCAAAGCCTTAGCGAATACGTTCCATGTAAGACCGGACTTGTAATCCTCTGCCTTGAGAGCCTCAGCCTCAGCGATCTTAGCCTTAAGAGCTGTGGAATCACCGGGTTTACCGAGCTTGCCCTGAGCATCAACAACAGCTGCGAGAGCTGCATCTACCATTACCTGGAGTGCGTTAGCATCTTCGTTAACAGCCTTAGCTGCAAGATATGCGTCCTTAAGGAGTGTCCAGGTTGCGGTTGTGTACTCGTTTTCGTTAAGAGCCTCAACCTCAGCGAGCTTAGCTGCAAGAGCAGTCTTATTAACTGCCATATATCCTGCTGCCTCGTCGTTCATTGCAACGAGCTTACAATCCTTCTGAGTTACTGTTCTCTGGTTATCCTTATCTCTATTATCACGAGTGTAAGTACCTACGCAAACAGCAGCTGTTTCCTTAAGCTTAACTGTAAGCTCAGGCATCAATACAAACTCACCTGTAGTAGGATCGGTGTAATAGAAGCTTGCCCAGTAACCGTCATAAACGATCTTGTATGTTGCAAAATTATCTCCGTCAACACCAACAACGAGCTTCTTAACAGGACCTGCTATACGGTCTTCAGCATCCTGGTGACCGTACTGAATGCTGATGTAGGAATTTTCACCGTCATCAGACAAGTTGTTAAGTCCACCGTAGAAGATGTAAGCGAGCTGGTTATCAGATACAGATGTTGTATCGTAAGCGAAGATTACACCTGCGTATGTACTGAGAACGGAGTCTCTCTTAACCTTGAATGTGTACTCATAGTAGGTTGTAGCAGTGATCTTGTACATATTAGTTGAATAGTATGCACGAACGTCACTCAAATCTTCTCCTGATTCAGCATCCTTCTTAGCTACAACATTAAGCTGATTCTCGGTTGCGTTTACAGTGAAGTGATCCTCAAAGTCATTCTGCCATGTCTCGTTGAACCACTGAGCCTTCATAAGCTTATTGTCATAGAGGTACTTCCAGTTTACAGAAATTTCAGCCTTCTTCGAAAGAGGCTTTCTTACGAGAGCTTTCATAGCAGCATCGAGCTCAGCAACAGCTGCGTCGATAGCATCCTGAAGAGCAACGTCGCTTGCGCTGATCGTCTTAGCAGCTGCGAGAGCCTCTGCAAATGCGGGCCACTGAGCGGGCTCGTATTTACCTTCTACACACTCGTTTGCGTCTGCGATAAGGTCATTAAGAGCGGCCTTATCAGCAGCAACGAGAACCTTTATAGCATTAACAAGGTCCTTAAGAGCCTTATCTGTTGCGGTCTGGTTACCTGTTTCAGTCTTATCAGCCGAAACCTTCTTTGCAGCATCGAGAGCTGCTACGTAAGCTGTCCACTCATCGGGCTTAGCTGTGAAGAGATCTGCCTTAAGAGCAGCCTCTGCCTCTGCGATCTTAGCGTTAAGAGCGGTCTTATCACCCTCAGCGGAAGGATCGAGAGCTGCCTGTGCATCCTTAAGAGCCTTAAGAGCTGCATCTACGTCAGCCTGAGTAGCGGTTGTGCTTGCGTTAATTTCCTTTGCGTTTGCAAGAGCAGCAGCAAAGGTTGCCCAAGTTGCCTTGGTCCAATCTGCTTCCTTAAGAGCAAGAGCTTCGATATTAGTAAGCTCGGTTGCAAGAGCAGTCTTTGTAACGAGTGCCAAAACAGCATCGTATACAGCGTTTATCTTCTCAACGAGAACAGCAAGATCGGTTCCTTCTGCTGCAGTCTTAGCTGCTTCCATAGCTGCTGTCAAAACAGCGATGGTTTCAGGAGTGTAGCTTCCGGACTTGATCTTAGCGTCGCCAAGATTCATAATGTTGTCGTAATCCTTAGTTACGATTGCTTTTGCTTCAGCAGCATCAAATGCTGTGATAGTACAATCCTTAATAGTTACTGTACGCTGTTCGCTCAAGTTACCTCCGCGGCTGTATACACCGGGACAGATCTTTGCGGTCTCAGGAAGAACAATAACGTCACCTATCTGAACGTACTTGCCGTCAGCATTAAGGTAGTGGAAGGAGAAATTAAATCCATCATAGATGAACTTAAACTGACCGAATCCGTCTGCATCCTCGGTTACTATAGGATAGTAACGGGGATTTCCTTCTACAAAGTGAGAGGTAGGATCACGGTCTTCATAATCGTGGTGTCCTCTTCTCCAACGGAAATCTGCGGAATAACCGTTGTCGGACTTGTTGTCGAACTCACCGTATACAAAGTATGTGTTGGTTGTGTTTGTATCGAACGCAAACATAACACCCGCATAACCTTTAGGACGGTTGTTCTTTGCCTTAAAGGTGTACTCATAGTAAGTATCAGCGGTAATATCGAACATAACCTTTGAATAGTAGGTATGGTTATCACCGTCACCCTTAGGTGTGGAAGAGAGAGAATTCTCTGTTGTGATTATGTTATAGATCTTGTGATACTTGTTTTCAGCATCAGTCTGATGGTACCACCACTGACCTCTCATAGAGTTGGTCGAGAAGAGGTTTGCAAAATTGATGTTGAAATCAAATACCTTTGTTGCGGGTCTCTCAACGAGAGCAGCAGCAGGAGCTGTGAATGCTGCGAGAGCAGCATCGATATCAGCCTGGAATGCAACGTCGCTGTCATTTACTTTCTTTGCATCAGCGAGAGCCTTTGCAAGAGGAGCCCATGTTACAGGAGTATACTTTTCGAAATCCATAGCTTCGATCTCTGCGATCTTAGCAGCCAGAGCTGTCTTATCTGCACCGATAAGAGCTACTATAGCAGCTCTCAAATCTGCAAGCATAGCATCAGTTTCAGGCTGAAGAGCATCAACATTCTCAACAAGTGCCTTTGCAGCAGCAAGCTTTTCAGCATAAGCTGCCCAAAGTTCAGCCTTATCTGCAAATTTATCTTCTGTAAGAGCTGCCTCAGCTTCGGCGATCTTTGCGTTGAGAGCAGCCTTGTTAGCACCAACCAAAAGTCCGTCAATTGCAGTTTCAAGAGCAGCGGTTGCGCTCATAAGCTCAGCAGAAGTTGCATCTTCTTTGGCAGCAGCAGTCTTAGCAGCTTCCAAAGCAGTTGTCATAGCAGTTGTAGTAGTGGTAGTGTAGCCACCCTTAGCTGCCTCAGCATCACCTGCGGCGATAGAATAACCAATTGCGCTCTTAGCCATAGCAAGAGCGGTAGCCTCATCCATAGCATAAAGCTTACAATTTCTGAGGTAAACCAATCTGTTATCACGGTTGTAAACACCGAAGGAAATCTTAGATCCCTCTGCAAGAGTGGACTCCTGATCTACGAAGAACTCTACCCAAGCATCGTTAGCATCAAGATAATAGAAGCTTACATCAAGGCCGTTATAAACAACCTTATAAGTAGCATAACCGTCATCGCTGATCTTAGCAACGCCTGTACCTGTAGCTACAGAGCAACCTGCAGAAACGTCTTCCTTGTAGCCAAGAACATATCCGCTGTTCCCATCCGCATGCCAACCGCAGTTTACAGACAGCTCAAAGTGCTTACCTGTGTCGGAATCGTTTCCAAATTCACCGTTGAGCCAATAAGGAGCCTGAGGAGTACCTGTAAAGTCCTTAAGGTCGCCATTTTCAACATACAAATTATCGTTGATTGCAAAAGCGAATACTACACCGGCAGTTCCTGTAGTTCTTTCAGGATTGTTCTTAACCTCAAACACATACTCATAGTGAGTATCTGCAGTGATATCAAACATCTGTGTAGAATAATACTGACGCGTAACCGACTCACCTTTGTATGCCGTCTTGAACTCAGTATCAGTTGCGGTAATTTCATAGAAGTTTTCAAAGTTATCATATGTTTCGCTTGCAGCAAAACACCACTGACCCTTCATAGCACCGCGATTAACTAATTTCTTCCAGTTAACGTTGTATGTAGCTACAGGAGTTCCGGGTTCACCAGCCGCAGAAGCAGGAATCATCGCAAGAACCGATGCAAGCATCATAGCAACAACAAGAAGGATTGAAATTAATCTTTTCATGTTTTGTTTTTCTCCTTTTTCTATAAATTTACGCTATTGCGCATTTTGTTACTAATATGATACACTTTTTTTCAAAAAAAGTCAATACTTTTTTTATTTTTTTAAATCATCTTATTGACAAAAAAACTAATACTTTTTTGTACATTTTATATTATTTAGTGCTTTTTGCACAGTTCAACCTTTGATTTCGTACTTTGTTCCCTCTCTTGTATCGATAAGAACTACTCCCTTTTCAAGAAGCTCTGCTCGTATTTCATCGGCTCTCGCAAAGTTCTTTTCCTTCTTTGCCGCCACTCTCTGCGCTATCATATCCTCGATATAAGCAACAAACTCGCCGTCTGCGCCCTCGCTCGGTTCTGTTTCGTTATCAATAATCTTCTTTGCCGCATCTATAAGTCCGATATCAAGAACCTTATCGAAATCCCTGATAAGCGCAAGCTTTGTCGCAGGTGTTGTTTCTGCTTTTATTACATCGTAAAGCGCCGTAATCGCCAAAGAGGTATTGAGATCGTTATCGAGCGCTGTCTTAAATCCATTCTTTAAAGAATCGAATGCCGCTTCATCAATATCGCCCGCAGTTTCCTTCATAAGCGCGGCTATTCTTGCCACGAGCTTATTATAAGCTATTGCCGCGTTATCGAGATTTTCATAGCTGAACACGAGCGACTTGCGATAATGCGACTGCAAGCAGAAGAAACGGTAAACAAGCGGATCGTAGCCCTTACTTTCGAGTAAAGAAACCGTTAAAAATTCGCCCTTACTCTTACTCATCTTACCCGAATTTGTATTAAGATGATGAACGTGGAACCAATAATTGCACCACTTATGACCAACATACGCCTCGCTCTGCGCTATCTCATTCGTATGATGCGGAAAGGCGTTATCTATTCCACCACAGTGGAGATCGAGATATTCACCAAGATGCTTCATACTGATGCAAGAACATTCTATGTGCCAGCCCGGATATCCTATTCCCCACGGGCTATCCCATTTAAGCTCCTGCGAATCGAACTTGGATTTTGTAAACCAAAGAACGAAATCCGCCTTATTCTTTTTGTTTTTATCTTCCTCAACGCCTTCTCTTACGCCCACCTCGAGGTCTTCTTCTTTAAAATCGTTAAAGACATAATACTGTTCGAGCTTTGACGTGTCAAAATAAATATTTCCGCCCGCTTCATAAGCATAACCTTTTTCTATAAGAGATTCAATGACCGAAATAAATTCGGAAATACACTGTGTTGCGGGAGCTACCACCTCGGGCGTTTTTATATTAAGCTTTGCGCAATCCGCAAAAAACGCGTCGGTATAGAACTTTGCTATTTCAAGAACCGTTTTATTCTCTCTCTTCGCTCCCTTGAGCATCTTATCCTCGCCCGTATCGGCATCGCTTGAAAGATGTCCTACGTCGGTTATATTCATAACTCTCGTTACGTCAAGCCCGTCATAGCGGAGATATTTTTCGAGCACATCCTCCATAATATAACTGCGCAAGTTTCCTATATGCGCATAATGATAGACGGTAGGTCCGCAAGTGTACATACTTACCTTACCCGCTACGTTAGGTATGAACTCCTCTTTTTTTCTTGTCAATGAATTGTATATCTGCATATTTTTTCTCCTTATGGCTTTTTATATTTATTGATGAGGCGTGCGTACGCTGTGCGTTACCTCTTTGTAGATCCTGCCTCGCTATGCTCGGCACTTTTTCGTCTGCGTCATCCTGAGCGCAGTCGAACTCCGAACGCAG
>CALAXC010000197.1 GCA_937894775.1 uncultured Clostridia bacterium | reverse complement strand
TGGGTTAAAGTGAAATCCTCATCTTCTATTCCATTTGTTAATTCTTCTTTTGTTAATTTAAATTCTTTTTTGTAAATCCAAGAAAATTTATTTCCTTTTTGATGGATTTTTTCTAAATAACCTTGTTGAGCAAGATTATTTAATGCAAATCTGATAGTATTTTGCGAAATATCAGTTAAAAATGATAAATTTTTAATACTTGGAATTGGACAATCTATCGGAATTTTTTCATCTATTACAATTTTTTTAATTTTACATTCTGTAATTGTATTTTTACAAAGTTCGTCTTGTTGTTTTAAATCTTTTGAATAAAAATCAGCGATGCAAGTTCCTATTGATTGTTTTGAAATGAAATAACCAAGATTTTTCAATTCTCTAATAGAATTTTGTATAGTTGCTGGTGAAACATCTAAAAACAAAGCAAGATTTTCTTTTGTTGGAATAAAGTCCCCAAAATCTGCAATTCCTCGTTCTAAGGAATCTTTTATCCATCTAATCAGCCAGGCAGTTATTATTTGTCCTTTTGGAGTTTTGTTGGAGGTGAAATCTGGCTTTTCAATTTTAATGTCATCTAAAGTCAAATGTTTCATACCAATTCTATTAAAGCATATTTTTGCTTTTTGTGTGCTATAATATTCAAGATAACTTGAAAAATAGATGCAATTATTGTGATTTGCCATATAAAAAGGAGTTTTTATGCTTTATAAGGATATGAAAAGAGAAGAGCTTGAAGCCGAGCTTGCAAGTCTTAATTCTCAATATGAAGAAATAAAGAAAAGAAATCTTTCTCTTGATCTTTCAAGAGGAAAACCCGGAAAGGCTCAGCTTGACGTAATGGAAGGAATGCTTACCTGCCTTTCTTCACTCGACGAGTGTAAGGGTGAGAACGGTTTTGATTATCGGAATTACGGAATACTTGACGGTATTCCCGAGGCGAAGAGATTATTCTCGGAGCTTTTCGATATTCCCGAACAGAGAATATTCGTAGGCGGAAATTCATCGCTCAATCTTATGTATGATGCCGTTTCAAGAGCTATGCTTTACGGTGTTGTCGGTTCAGATACGCCTTGGTGTAAGCTTGATAAGATCAAATTTATCTGCCCCGCACCCGGATATGACCGTCATTTTGCTATTTGTGAAAGTCTTGGCATCGAGATGATCTGTGTTGATATGCTTCCTACGGGCCCCGATATGGATAAGGTCGAAGCGCTTGTTGCGGATGATCCCGCTATTAAGGGTATATGGTGCTGTCCAAAGTATTCCAACCCCGATGGATATACATATTCCGACGAAACCGTAGACAGACTTGCAAAAATGAGGACCGCAGCGCCCGATTTCAGAATTTTCTGGGATAATGCGTATGCAGTACACGAGCTTTACAGCGAGGGCGGACATATACTTGGCGATATATTTGCGGCGTGTGAAAAGTATTCTAATGTAAACAGAGTTCTTTATTTCGCATCGACCTCGAAAATATCCTTCCCGGGAGCCGGAGTGGCCATTTTTGCGGCATCCGAAGAAAATATGGCGCAGATAAAGTCGGTTATTACCGTTCAGACTATCGGATTTGATAAGCTTAATCAGCTTCGTCATGTAAAATATTTCAAAAACGCAGAAGGCGTTAAAGCTCATATGATGCGTCTTGCGGATATTCTTCGTCCTAAGTTTGAAATAGTAGACCGTATATTTACCGAGTCGCTCGGCTCGACGGGGGCCGCTGTATGGACAAAGCCTAAGGGTGGATATTTTGTAGGACTTTACACGATGGAGGGCTGCGCTAAGAGAACCTATCAGCTTTGCCGTGAGGCAGGTGTCGTGCTTACAAATGTTGGCGCAACTTATCCTTACGGAAAAGATCCGCGCGACAGTCATATACGTATAGCACCGACGTTTCCGTCAAACGATATGCTGGAACAGGCTATGCAGGTGCTCGTAGTATGCGTGAGAATTGCTGCGGTAGAAAAGTTGCTTGCCGATTAATTCAATAAAATTTAAAAAAGGCTGTTACAGAATGGGTGACAGCCTTTAAAAATATACGGAGTATTTATGAAAAAAACTCAGAGAAGTGAAAATCCTTATATTAACAGCGACAGCAATAAACGGTATTTTACTTACGATTATTATCTCAGAAAAACTTTTGGAAGAAAGCTTGCAAAGATACCGCTTGATATGGGACTTACCTGCCCGAATATTGACGGCAGATGCGGAGTTGGCGGCTGTATATACTGTTCTTCGCGCGGAAGCGGAGATTTTGCCGAAAATCCGTCCTTGCCTCTTGGCGAACAGTATGAAAGTCTGAGAAAAAAGCTTTCCTCAAAATGGGATACCGATCATTGTATTGCATATTTTCAGGCGCATACCAATACTTATGCGCCGATAGATCTTTTAAAAAAGAATTTCGAGGAAGTCTTGTCTTTTGACGGTGTTGACGCGATAAATATCGCCACACGCGCTGACTGTATCGAGGAAGATATCTGCCTGTATCTTGCCGAGCTTTCAAGCCGTACGCAGCTTACTGTTGAGCTTGGACTTCAAAGCTCCTGCGATGCGACGGCAGCGCTGATTAACAGAGGACACAGCTTTGATGAATTTTGCAAGGGATACCGACGTCTGCGTGAGCTTGCGCCGAAGGTCGATATTTGTGTGCATATTATTTTAGGTCTGCCGGGTGAAGATAAGGCGATGATGATGCAAACGGCTCGCGACGTGGCAAAGCTTGAGCCCGAGCAGGTAAAAATACATCTTTTGCACGTTCTGAAAAATACGAAAATGGCAGAGCTTTATTTGTCGGGAGAATATATCCCCTTGACAAAAGAAGAATATGTATCTCTAACGGTCGATGCTCTTGAACTTTTACCGCCCGAAACCGTTATAGCGCGTATTACGGGTGACGGTCTTTCCGATGATCTCATAGCCCCCGATTGGAGTCGGAAAAAGGTCTCGGTAATAAATGATATAGATAAGCTTATGTATGAAAGACAGACCTGGCAGGGACGAAAATTTGTAAAGGTCTGAGCGGAAGAGGATTGTTATATTTGACGGGATCAAAAAAACACCGATTTTGATAAATATAAAAAATAGGGTGTCTCAAATTTGCATTTGAGACACCCTATTTTATTTAATAATGTTTAAAATCAGAACGTTACATAATAAGCATCAAGCGTGAAGCAAGTTTTATTGAGTACACTTGTATGGCTTATGAAGTAGATGTTTCCGCCCGTGTAGGAGAAATCAAGGAAGAAAGTTCCGTCGGAATCTTCCTGGAAATCTTTAGTGTTGAGAGCTTCTTTGTTGAGCTTTATCGAGTGCATTTCACCTGGGATAGCTTCGTAACGAATGGGGAATATGTTATCCTCATTAGTTTCGATAACGTTTGCGGAAGCCAATACAGGCTCTGCTGTAAGTGTGTCACCGAATACTATCTTATAATCGTTAGGAATATTTACCGAAGCAACACCCGAATCAATAAAGAGCGCTGCGTTTCCGTTTACTTTGAATGTATTGTTGTAGATCTTACCAAGATTCTTTATCTTGTCAGGAGAGTTGATAGAAGCCAGGTTGAGCTTGTTTTTGCAATCTTTGTCTGTGTACCATTCTGCATCGTCATATTCTATAAGCGGATCTGAGAAACGCTCGTTGATAGCGCTGTCAACAATAGCAGAGATTGGGTTTTCTGCGGTTGCTTCACCGGTTATCAAAATATTTACTTCATTGTCGTTGATAACGAGAGTAAGCGGAATATACTCAAAATAATCTGGAGCTTCTGTTACCTCTGCGGGAGTTGAAGCCTTTATATCGTTATAGCTCTTTGTGTTGAACTTATAATCGAAGTTGTAGGTGAGGGAAGAGGTGGACTCTGTCTGGTAGTTGCTTCCGCTTTCGAGATCCTCAAGAGAAGAAACTGTTGAAATACTTGAGAAGGTGGTTATCTTTCCGTCTTTTGTTTTAAGCAAGCTTTCGATAGTGAGGTTCTTCTGATATGTACCGCCTTCGTTCTTTATATTGCTTACGATAGTTACCGTTCTCTTGAACATATTTGTTCCGTCTTTTGAATTGCTGAATGCGATTTTTGCAGATGCGTTGAGCTGAGAAACGGTATAGCCCTGAGATTCGTAAAGTGCTTTCTGGTTAGCCTTGATCTCGTTTATAACGCTTGTGTTTATCTTTTTGAGATCGCTTGCTGAAGAAGCGGCAAAGGGATCTCCAAAGCTTTCTGTAAAGTGCTTCTTTGTTGTAAAGAATGTCTTGAGAAGCATTGCGTTATTCTCGTTCTTAAGCGCGTAAGAAGAGAGTGTATTGCAGCTTGAAGCTGCATCCTGACCGTCGGAAGCTACCGATTGGAAAAGATAATATTTGCTGTTTTCGGTGTATATCTTCTTTGCCTGCTCGGTGGAAGATGTCATCGTTCCGTTTTCAAAGGCTTCGTAAGAAGATGTTGCCGAGCTTTTACCTGCTTCGGGGTCTGCTGTGTAGGTTTCCTTGGTTACATGCTTTGAGGAGGTTACCTCAGCGCCTTTACCTGCCTGAGAGTCATCCTGATTCTCGGTCCAATCTATATCGATCGAATAAGCGCCGTTGTAAGCGAGAGTGTCATTGTACGCTTTCTTCATATCGGCAAATATTGTTTCTGCCGTTGAGGGATCTGCGTCTGAAATTTCTTCTTCTGCGGGGTTGGTCTCTCCGTCGGAAGCGCTTCCGCTATCCGAATCTGAATAGTTTTCGTTACCTTTCTTTCCGCAGGATGCAAGTGTAAACACTGTGCAGAAGCAAAGCAACAGAGCAATAAGAGATAAAAGAATTTTTTTCATAAGTTAATTCTCCTTTTCTTTGTTGTTTTAAAATATATTGATTATATTTTATCAAAAAGTGGTGTGGAAAGATATCTGTCACCCGTATCGGGGAGCAGAACGACCGTAGTCTTATCTTTATACTTGTTTTTCTGCGAAAGAACGGTGGCGGCAAAAAGTGCAGCGCCCGATGTTATTCCGCAAAGAATGCCTTCGCTTTGTGCGAGCCTTTGCGCGGTGATATAGGCATCTTGCTCGCTTACTGTTATTATTTCGTCGACTAGCGACGCATCGTAATTTTCGGGAATAAAATTAGCACCTATCCCTTGGAGTCCGTGAGGTCCCGTTCTGCCCTCGCTTAAAAGAGGGGAGGATTTAGGCTCTACTCCGATTATCTTTATACTCGGATCTTTTTCCTTTAAAAATTTTGCAACCCCCGAAATAGTCCCGCCTGTACCGATACCTGCAACAAAAACATCAACTTTTCCGTCGGTGTCTTTCCATATCTCGGGTGCAGTTGTCAGATAATGCGCTTTTGGATTTGCGGGATTTGAAAATTGAGAGGGAATAAATGATGATGGCATAGAAGCTGCAAGCTTTTTTGCCTCATCGATAGCCCCTTGCATTCCGAGCGCGCCATCGGTAAGCACTATCTTCGCACCGTATGCCGCAAGCAAACGTCTGCGCTCGATGCTCATAGTTTCGGGCATAGTTAAAATCAGGCTGTATCCTCTTGATGCGCATATTGCCGCAAGACCGATTCCCGTATTTCCGCTGGTCGGCTCGATTATTACGGTGTTTTTTTCTTTGCTTATAAGATCTTTTTGCTCTGCATCGTTTATCATTGAGAGAGCCACTCTATCCTTTGCGCTTCCTGCTGGGTTGAGGTATTCAAGCTTACATAAGAGCTTTGCTCCGTTTGCATATTTTTTTGAATATCCGTCAACCGAAAGAAGAGGAGTTGCGCCTATAAGCTCGGATATATTCCTGTATATCATTTTTTGATAAACTCCTTAAAAGCAAAAACCGTACATAGCGGTGAGGACTAAGTACGGAAATTGTCAAGTTAAATATTGTTAAGAGCTTTTGTAAACTGACTCTTTTTGCGAGCGGCGGCATTCTTGTGTATGATTCCGCGAGCTGCAGCCTTATCGATCTTCTTTACCGCAATTTTATATGTTTGCTGAGCAAGAGCTGTATCACCGGCAGCGAGAGCAGCCTGATACTTTTTGATATCGGTCTTAAGCTGTGTTTTGAACATCTTGTTCTGAAGTGTCTTTGTCTGTGTTACGATAACACGCTTTTTAGCACTTTTGATATTCGGCATCGTTTTTACCTCCGTTACATAGTAAAATAAAAAGATGAACGCCGTATATGAGAGGGTATACGGTGTATTCGTCTATATACCCATATATAATATCACACTTTTTTTGACTTTGCAATAGTTTTTTGAAAAAAAATAATTTTTTTAAAACTTATCTCATAAAAGGGCTGAAAAATTAAATTTGCATTGGTTTTTACGTTTGTATAAATTAAAAAGAAAAAAATATTAAAAAAACTCTTGACAAGTATTGACAAATGTGATATAATCTTAAACTGCATTATAATTGCTTACTATGCCTATTTTTGACCTGTGCGTACAGAAAAATATATAAAGAATGCGGTGAAGGGACGGTAAGAAGGCGACTTTCTTCCGTATTTATATATATACGTGTGCGCGAGGATGAGAATAAGTCTGGTGGCAACGCTTCTGCCTTCCGTGAAAAGCGGCGGAAATATTTTGAATGGAGTGGTTAAATTAATGGTCAATGTAAAAGAACAAAAGCTTGGTCAGAACACGAGAAAGAGTTTTGCTAAAAATCAATTTCCGTGTGAGCTTCCAAGTCTGGTCGAAGTGCAAACAAAGTCTTTCAAGTGGTTCTTGGAAGAAGGACTTAAGGAGGTCCTTGAGGATGTGTCGCCTATAACCGATCATTCTAATAATCTTCTTATTGAGTTCGTATCGTATTCACTTGACAAAAAGACTAAGTATACCGTTGAGGAGTGTAAGGAAAGAGGAACTAACTACGCGGCGCCTCTTAAGGTCGGTGTACGTCTTACCAATAAGCTTACGGGCGAAGTAAAGGAAACCGAGATATTTATGGGAGATTTCCCGATAATGACGGATACCGGTACTTTCGTTATCAACGGAGCGGAGAGAGTTATAGTTTCTCAGATCATCCGTTCTCCGGGCATGTATTATTCCACAGAGATAGACAAGGTCGGAAACGACACGTATTCCGTTCAGGTCATTCCTTACAGAGGAGCTTGGCTTGAATATGAGGTCGATGCAAACGGCGTTATATTCGTACGTATTGATAAGACCAGAAAGCTTCCCCTTACTGTGTTTATAAGAGCTCTTATGTTTATGAGCTACGGTAAGGATACAAGAGATGATATATATGAGTTTTTCGGAGAGGATGACAATCTTGTTGTTACTTTCGATAAGGATGAAACAGAGATCCTTTCAAGCACCTCCGGACAGCGCTTCGGTGTAGAGGCTCTTAAGGAGATCTACAAGAAGCTTCGTCCCGGCGAACCCGCAACGCAGGAGGCTGCCCAAACTCAGATCACAAACTATTTCTTCGATTGCAAGCGTTATGATATCGCGGCTGTCGGACGTTATAAGTTTGATAAGAAGCTTGCTATTCATTCACGTATAAGAGGACGCAAGCTTGCGGCAGATGTTGTAAGTCCGCTTACCGGAGAAGTACTTTTTGAGGCAGGAGCTGTTCTTACAAACGAAGATGCTCACGCAATCGAGAATGCTGCTGTAAACGAGGTCATTATTGAGCTTGATAATGGTAAGAAGCTTAAAGTATTCTCCAATAACACGATATTCCCCGAGCATATTCTCGGCTACGATCTTAAGGATTGCGGTGTAAATGAAAAGGTAAGAATTCCTGTTCTTATGTCTATCGTTGAGGAATTCGGTGATGACGTTGACGCGGTTAAGGCTGCTGTTAAGGATAGAATTGCAGATCTTTGCCCCAAGTGTCTTACTTATGATGACGTTTTCGCATCGATCAACTATATGCTTAACTTTATGCAGGGCGTTGGAACCAAGGATGATATAGATCACCTTGGAAACCGCCGTATCCGTTCGGTAGGCGAGCAGCTTCAGAATCAGCTCCGTATAGGCTTTACAAGAATGGATAAAATAGTAAAAGAGAGAATGACGATCCAGGATGGCGAAAAGCTTACTCCCGCATCTCTCATCAATATCAAGCCTGTCACAACGGTAGTAAGAGAGTTCTTTGCATCCTCACAGCTTTCACAGTTTATGGATCAGAACAACCCTCTTGCAGAGCTTACTCATAAGCGCCGTTTGTCAGCGCTCGGTCCAGGAGGTCTTTCGAGAGACCGCGCATCCTTCGATGTCCGTGACGTACACTATACTCACTACGGACGTATGTGTCCTATTGAGACACCTGAAGGTCCTAATATCGGTCTTATTTCCTATCTTACAACTTACGCAAAGATAAACGATTACGGATTTATCGAAGCTCCTTTCAGAAAGATCGATAAGGAGAGCGGAAGAGTTACCGATGAGGTAGTATATATGACTGCCGATAAGGAAGATAACTATGTAATAGTTCCCGCAAACGAGCCTCTTGACGAGAATGGATGCTTTGTTCACGACAGAGTTACCGCAAGAGATAAGGGTGAATTTGTTGAAAGATTGCCTTCTGAGGTGGACTTTATGGACGTTTCGCCTAAGATGGTCGTATCGGTTGCTACCGCGATGATACCCTTCCTTGAAAACGACGATAACTCCCGTGCTCTTATGGGATCTAACATGCAGAAGCAGGCGGTTCCGCTTATGGTTACCGACAGTCCTATAGTAGGAACGGGTATGGAATACAAGGCGGCTGTCGATTCTGGCGTTGTTATAGTTGCTAAGTATTCGGGTACTGTAGAAAAGGTTGACGCAACGAGAATCGTTGTTGTTTCGGACAGAGATGCTGCCGAGAACGATCTTGAAAATCTTCCCGTTAAGGAAACCTATGAGCTTATTAAGTTCAAGAAAACAAACCAGGGAACCTGCTTTAATCAGAGACCTGTTGTAAGCTGCGGCGATTACGTAACAAAGGGACAGGTCATCGCAGACGGTCCTGCTACAAGTAACGGTGAGATCTCTCTCGGTAAGAATGCGCTTATCGGATTTATGACCTGGGAAGGTTATAACTACGAGGACGCGGTCCTTCTTAACGAGAGACTCGTTCGCGAGGATATGTATACCTCTCTCCACATTGAAGA
>CALAXC010000196.1 GCA_937894775.1 uncultured Clostridia bacterium | reverse complement strand
TGCTTTGATTTGCTTTTGTTGTGTTGAGGGAAGAAATCAACATTCTGCGAATTTGTCCGCATTGATTTTGCAGAGGCTTATAAACATTTTCGGGAATATAACCCGTTTCAAAAAGTAATTCCATCCAATATTCCGTTTCGTAGCACTCTTTTTGCGCAATCTCCAATTTTGATATAAAATCTCTTGTTCCTTTTGAATACTGTGTCTCGTGTATGGCGATCTTCTTTGCAATTTTTTTGGATTGATCTCTCAAAATACTTTCTGCCATTGAAAATATTATAGCATAAAGGTTATGAGTTGTAAAGAGTTTTCGTGATATGCAGACTTCGTCAGCATGATATTACTCGCAAAGCTCGTAGTGATATTGTTCGCTACGCTCACAGTGATATTATATTCGCCTTGTAACTTCCAACGCGCGAAGCGCATATCACTGCCGAAGGCAATATCACGCACGAAGTGCATATCACTCGCCGCAGGCGAATAGAGTTGGCGCACCTGCGATAAAGCAGGTGCGCCAAGACAACTTTTTTATTAATTATGTATTCGTTTATATCAGTTGAAATAGAAAGGCTTACCTGTCTTAGCAGACTCGTAAATACCTTCAAGGATCTGCGTAATAACGAAAGCTTCTTCGGGCTTTGTAAATACTTCTGTATCATTAACAACAGCATCGAGCCAAGCGCGAGCTTCTCTGAGAGCAGGGCTCTCACCCTTAGTTCCCTCATTGAATGCAACTCCGCCTGCGCTGAAGCTGGGCTTGGTTACATACTGACGTCCCTTGCGTACACCGTTTATACGAAGTCCGTCCATCATATCGGCACCGGCTTTAGTTCCGCAAATAGTTGTCTGTGACTCGCGAACATCGAGAGAGTTAAGAGCCCAAGAAGACTCAAGAACTATAGTAGCTCCGTTTTCCATTACGATAAATCCAAACGCAGAATCCTCAACGGTAAACTTTTCGGGATCCCAGTTGCCCCACATATTACCCTGATCGGTATCATTGTTAAGCTTATGGTAAGCTGTACCTACGCAGTATTTGGGCTTATAGTTATTCATCATCCAAAGTGTAAGATCAAGCGCGTGAGTACCGATGTCTATAAGAGGTCCACCGCCCTGCTCATACTCGTTGAGGAATACTCCCCACGTAGGAACTGCGCGACGGCGGATAGCCGTTGCCTTTGCATAATAAATATCTCCAAAAAATCCGTCATCCGCCTCGCTCTTAAGATAAAGAGAATCATCGCGGAAGCGTCCCTGATAACCGATAGTAAGCTTCTTACCTGTTCTCTTTGCCGCATCAAGCATTTTCTTTGCTTCCTCAGAGTTGATAGCCATAGGCTTCTCACACATAACGTGCTTACCTGCTTCAAGAGCATCAACCGTAATAAAGCTATGTGAACGGTTAGGAGTACAAACGTGAACTACCTCGATGCTTTCATCCTTAAGAAGCTCCTTATAATCCTCATAAACCTTTGCACCTTCAACACCGAACTTTTCTGCTGCCGCAACAGCTCTTTCGAGAACTATGTCACAGAAAGCAACCATCTCGCATCCTTCTATAGCCGCAAGAGAAGGCATATGCTTTCCGTTTGCGATACCGCCGCAACCGATTATACCGACTTTAACATTTCTTTTCATATTTTTCCACTCCTTGAAATTTATAGTTTTTCAACTATTTTAATTATACTATCTATTTCTTCGGTTGTCAAGCATTTAAAAAAATAATTAAAAAATTACTCTTTTTTTGCATACTTTCAAAGCTTGCGTGACACAATTATCATAGTATTTTCACCTCACAAGAAAGGATCATAAAAATGAAAAGAAAAGCAAACCTCAAAAAACCGCTCATCTCTCTTATAGTCATTCTGTCAATCCTTATTCTCTCACTCTCGGCTTGCGGAGATAAAAAAGATATGAGCGCAGACGTACACGTGTTTTATTACACTTACAGCGATCCATATATTTCCACCGTTCGTGCCGAGCTTGACAAGACTCTCTCATCAGCGGGAATACGTTACCAGGACCACGACTCGAACAACAATCAGACAACACAGACAGAACAAATACAGACCGCTATAACAAAGGGCGCAAAGCTTTTGGTAGTAAACATAGTTACTACCGGCTCCGACGATGCGGCAAACGGAATAATCTCACTTGCAAAAGAAGCTAACATCCCCGTAATTTTCTTTAACCGCGAGGTTTCGGATGCAACGGTAAAAAGCTACGATAAGTGCGCATTTATAGGAACAGATGCCGCAGAAGCGGGAAAGCTTCAGGGCGATATGATAGGCGACTATCTCGTTAAAAATTATGGCTCTGTCGACCTCAACGGTGACGGTGAGATCTCGTACGTTCTCTTTATGGGCGAAAAAGGAAATAACGAAGCTATCTATCGCACACAGTATTCTGTTGAAAACGCAAACAAAAAGCTTTCCGCAGCATCAAAAAAGCCTTTAAAATTTTATGATGCCTCAAACTCGGATAAATATCTTCTTGACCGTGACGGAAAATGGTCGGCTCAGGCTGCAAACGAATATATGACTACAATTCTTTCCTCTCACTCGACTGCAAGTAAAAATATGGTAGAGCTTATCATATGCAACAATGACGGTATGGCAGAAGGAGCTATTTCAGCGCTCAACTCGGCAGGCTATAACACAGGAATGGAAGGCAGTACAGCGATACCCGTATTCGGAGTAGATGCAACAAGTGCCGCAAAAGAGCTTATAAAAGACAAAAAAATGACAGGAACGATAAAGCAAGACGGCAGCGCTATGGCAAAAGCTATAGAAAAAAGTGTTGAAAACGCACTCAATTCAAAACCGCTCTTCGACGGTATGAGCGATTATTCTGTCGACAGCGGTGTATCAAAGCTCAGAATTCCCTACGCGGTATACCTCGGAGAATAAATCTTATTTCTTCGTAAAAAATAAAACACAAAACAGAGGGATTGTGAATTTTATATAAGCAATCCCTCTCAGCCTATACAAATAAAAATCAAGGAAAATACTATGGAAAAATACTTGCTTGAATTAAATAACATATCAAAAGAGTTTCCGAGTGTAAAAGCCCTCGATAATGTAACAGTAAAGATTCGCGCAGGAACTGTACACGCTCTTATGGGAGAAAACGGTGCGGGAAAATCGACACTTATGAAATGCCTTTTCGGGATATACAGCGCCGACAGCGGTGAGATACTGCTCGACGGTAAAAAGGTATCTTTTAAAAATCCGAAGGAGGCTCTTGAAAACGGTGTGGCTATGGTACACCAGGAGCTTAACCAGGCACTAAAAAGAAGCGTAAATGACAATATATGGCTCGGCCGCTACCCTACCGCGCTCGGCTTTATCACTCTTGAAAGCAAGATGCGAAAAAGCACAAAGGAAATATTCGACAAGCTGCACATAGATATAAAGCCCTCAACGATAATGAACGATCTTTCGGTATCGGCTCGCCAGATGGTAGAGATCGCAAAGGCGGTTTCATACAACGCAAAGGTCATAGTTCTCGACGAGCCTACCTCGTCGCTCAACGATAAGGAGGTAGAGCATCTTTTTGAAATAATAGCCGAGCTTAAAGCGCAGGGCTGCGCTATCATATATATTTCTCATAAGATGGAAGAAATAATGCGAATATCCGACGATATAACGGTCATGCGCGACGGAAAGCATATCGCGACACAAAAAGCAAGCGAGCTTACACTCGATAAAATAATAAAGCTTATGGTCGGCAGAGAGCTTACAGAAAGATTCCCTCCAAAAACAAATCAACCGTCAAAAACAGCGCTCAGAGTAGAAAATCTTTCGGGGCGTCACTCTCTTCTTTCCAACGTTTCTTTTGAAGTAAAGGCGGGAGAAATACTCGGTGTTGCAGGTCTTGACGGCGCAGGAAGAACAGAGCTTCTGGAAACAGTGTTCGGATTGAGAACAAAAAGCGAAGGAAAAATATTTCTCAACGGAAAAGAAGTAAAAAACAGGAACTCACGCGAAGCAAAGAACAACGGTTTTGCTATGCTTACAGAAGAAAGACGTTCAACAGGAATATTCGGCATACTCGACATCACCGAAAACACCGTGATCTCGGGGCTTTCCCGTTACAGAACGGCAGGAATTTTTCTCAACGAGAAAAAAATGAAAAAAGATACCGATTGGTCGATAAAAAAGATGCGAATAAAAACGCCTTCGCAAAAGACCAAGATCCGCACTCTGTCAGGCGGAAATCAACAAAAAGTCATTCTCGGCAGATGGCTTCTGACCGAACCCGAGGTTCTTCTTCTCGACGAACCGACAAGAGGCATCGACGTCGGTGCAAAATATGAGATATATCAACTGATAATAAATCTTGCGGAGCAAGGAAAATCGGTTATTATGGTATCGAGTGAAATGCCCGAGCTGTTGGGAGTTTGCGACCGAATTATAGTTATGTCCGGCGGTAAGCTTGCAGGCGAGCTCTCACGCGAGGAGGCGGATCAGGAAAAAATAATGTCGCTCGCAACTAAGTACGTTTAAAATCAAAGGAGCAATATCAAATGAGTGATTTTCGAGCAAATTTTGAAAGGCTTAATCCGAAGAATGCATTTTTACGATTCAAGGAAATGCCGAGAAAAGAAAAGCTGAGATCGACGCGCGAATTTTTAATAGATAATCTGTTGTATATTCTGCTGATAATAGCTATAGTGGGAATACAGATATACGATCCGCGTTTTCTTTCGATCTCGTCAATAATAAATATTATATCGCTGTCAGCAGCCAATCTTCCGATAGCTCTCGGTATTGCGGGATGTATAATCCTTACGGGAACAGACCTCTCGGCAGGACGTATAGTCGGTGTTACAGCGTGTATTGCAGCATCCTTGCTTCAGGCGAGCGGATATGCAAATAAAATGTTTCCAAATCTTCCGACATTGCCTATATTCGCGGTATTTTTTATAGTTATAGCGATAGGTGCGCTGGTAGGATTTATAAACGGATTCTGCACAGCAAAATTCAAGCTTCATCCATTTATAGTTACACTTGCAACACAGCTTATAACTTACGGTGCTCTGCTTATATATCTTATGCAGGGAACGAACAACGGTCAGTCGATATCGGGACTTGATACGAAATACACGAACTTTATTACGGGAAGTATGTTCAAGATAGGCGGAGTGTCGATACCGAACTATATCTTTTATGCGATAATAATAACCGTAATAATGTATTTTATATGGAACAAAACGACGTTTGGTAAAAATATGTTCGCAATAGGCTCAAATGCTGAAGCGGCAAACGTTTCGGGTGTTTCGGTGAACAAAACGATAATCGGAGTTTTCGTGCTTGCGGGTATAATGTACGGAATAACAGGATTTATCGAAGCCGCGAGAATAGGTTCAAACAGCGCAGCGACGGGACTCAACTATGAGCTTGACGCAATAGCGGCATGCGTAATAGGCGGAGTTTCATTTGTCGGCGGTATAGGAAAGATAAGAGGCGTAATAATGGGCGTAGTTTTGCTCAGAATAATTTTTGTCGGTCTTACTTTCCTCGGAATAGACTCTAATATGCAGTACGTCATAAAAGGT
>CALAXC010000195.1 GCA_937894775.1 uncultured Clostridia bacterium | reverse complement strand
TAAAACTGGGACAATTACAACCGGGAATATGAAATTAAAAGATTATGTTCCTTGTAATATCAAGAAAAAAGAATTAGAAGAAGTTATTGGAAAAATATTAAATATTTTAGATGATAACAGTTCAACGTTTAAAGCGATTAGAGAATACTTTAATGAGAAAGTTAAAGTTGTAAGTGAAGGTGAAATACCATTTTCATCTGAAAGAAAATTTTCAGCTGTTAAAATTAAAAATGATTTAATGTGCCCATGTTTTTTAGAAAGGGAACAGCAAAAAAGACCGTCACCGAGCGCCCTTTGTTCCAAACCAACGGCGCGATGGTGGATATGTCGCGCAACGCGGTTATGAACGTATCTACCGTAAAGCATATGCTGAGAGCGATGGCGCTTATGGGTATGAACACCTATATGCTTTATACCGAGGATACCTACGAGGTAGAGGGCGAGCCCTACTTCGGCTATATGAGAGGAAGATATTCCGTTGCGGAAATGAAGGAGCTTAAGGCTAATCCCGACAGAAGAGCTAAGGGTATCGTTCTTGAAGCTCGTCTTGATAAGGGAAGAGGCCCTGTTGCAACGGTTCTCGTTCAGAACGGAACACTTCACAACGGAGATGTTGTTATAGCGGGAACTGCGGTTGGTAGAGTAAGAGCTATGACCGACCATAAGGGTAAGAGCGTCAAGGAGGCTAAGCCTTCTACTCCCGTTGAGATCATCGGTCTTTCCGAAGTTCCTTCTGCGGGTGACGAGTTCAATGCGGTTAAAGATGAGAGAATGGCAAGAGAGCTTGCCGATAAGCGCCGTAATGAAGCTAAGGAAGAGGTTTTCAAGGCTAATGCGAGAGCAAGCCTTAACGATCTTTTTGCTCAGATATCTGACGGTGTTAAGGAGCTTAATGTAATAGTCAAAGCCGACGTTGGAGGCTCTGTAGAGGCGGTTAAACAGTCCCTCGAAAAGCTTTCTAATGATGAGGTAAAAGTAAGAGTTATTCACGGTGCGGCAGGCGGAATCCGCGAGGGTGACGTAATGCTTGCGGCAGCTTCCAATGCTATTATAGTTGGATTTAATGTTCGTCCCGATAAGGTAGCGCTTGACAGCGCTGAACGTCAAGAGGTTGAAATAAGAACCTACAGAGTTATTTACGATTGTATCAACGAAATAAGCGATGCTATGAAGGGAATGCTTGCTCCCGAATTCAAGGAAGTTCTTCTTGGACACGCAGAGGTTCGTCAGACTATCCACGTTCCTAACGTGGGAACTATTGCAGGTTCTTACATTCAGGACGGTAAGGTTACAAGAGCGTCTATGATAAGAGTTGTTCGTGACGGTATCGTTATATTCGAAGATAAGATCAGCTCCTTGCGTAGATTTAAGGATGACGTTAAGGAAGTAGCTCAGGGCTATGAGTGCGGTATTGGTCTTGATAGATTTAACGATATTAAGATCGGCGACGTGCTTGAAGCTTATATTATGGAAGAAATTAAGAGATGATGGAATAGGGTATAAATAATAAAAAAAGCGGCTACCGCAATTGCGGTAGCCGCGAAATTTTTATAGATTATTTTTCGTCTTCAATAAGTCCGTAATCACCGTCTTTGCGCTTGTATACTACGCAGATTTCTTCGCTTTGATCATCTCTGAAAACGAAGAATTCGTGACCTAAAAGATTCATCTGCATTATAGCCTCTTCAACCGACATCGGCTTGATAGGGAATGCCTTGCGTCGAATATTAAACTCGCGTTCCTCTTCAAACTCTTCGCCCGTATCGAAAATTCCGTTGTCAAATACGACGCCCTTAAGCTTTCTTTCAAGTCTTGTTTTGTTCTTTCTGATCTGGCGTTCTATAAGATATACGGCTCTGTCAAGCGCGTTACGGAAGGTCTCGTCTTCAACCTCACTTCTGAATATAGCGCCTTTTGCGTTTATTGTAAGCTCTACGCATTTTTGAGAATGCTTAATGCTGAGCGTTGCGGTAGCTGTGCAATCGTCTCCGAAAAATTTGTCAAACTTTTGCAGCTTCTTTTCGATGGTCGCCTTCATTTCGTCCCATACGTTCAACTGTCTGCCGATAATAGTAACTTTCATAGTAGACCTCCTTGGGTTTAAACTTGGAATTTTTTATTCCCAATTATATTATATCATATTTTATTTCTCTTGTAAATAGGTACAATAAAAAAATTAAAAAAAGATTTATTTTGTATATATTGAACAAATGCGTTTGGAACTGTTAAAAAATGAAACGAGAGTAAAAATTCCTTAAGAGGAATTAAAATAGATGTTTTTTATGAAAAAAATGAACATAAAAATGCAAAAATAAGAAAAAAATAAAAAAATATTTACCATTGTCCTTTTTATGACACAATGAATGTGATATAATGACGTTGTAAAGAACAGAAATGTTCGTATAACTTTCTTGACAAAAGGAGAAATTAAAATGAGCGGAAATTTAAGACATATTGAAAATGCGGCAAGAATACAGAATTTTTCGAAAATAGAAAATAACGATGTAGAAGTAAAGGAAGATGCTGTAAACGAAATGCCTTTGGTTCACGAGAATTGCAACTGCTCAGGTTTTACTATGGCGGCTGTCGGTTCTGCGCTTCTTATGTTCGTCGGAATAATCATATATGCATTGGTAATTTAATTTGCTCTTGATTTGAGATCTTATTTGTGGTAAAATGAATATAGTATAGTTTTCAATTTAAATATACAAATAAATTTTATCAGAGAGAAATATGGCAAAGCAGTCTAATCAGAAGTTAAAGCTTTTATATCTTTTGAGAATACTTTTTCAAAATACCGACCAAACGTCGGGGTTGACTTTGACGCAGATAATATCTGAACTTGCAAAGTATAACATCTCTGCCGCGCGGAAAAGTATTTATGACGATATAGAAGTATTACGTCTTTTCGGTATTGATATACAGGTAAAGCGCGACAGATACGTAAGATATTATATCGACAAACGTGATTTTTCATTTTCCGAGATCAAGTATATTATGGATGCTATCGAGAATTTTAATGCTCTGGATTTGGAAACAAGTTCCCGTATTGTTGATAAAATAATAAAACGGTTTGGGGTAAAGGGAAGGGAGTACATATCTTTTTCCAATGCAGAAGATAGTAAAAAATCTCTTCCAAAGGTAATATCATCCGAGCGCGATAAAACAGTTGCACTTTTGGGTGATGCTATCGCCTTGAAAAAAATGGTTTCCTTCAGGCTCTTTGCGTGGAATTCTCTTAAGCAGAGAATTTTACAAAATGAAGGAAAAAGAATAGAGGTAGCGCCTTTATATCTTGAATATAACGAAGGCTACATTTTATATGCATTCGACGGAGAAGCGGTAGATTCTTATGCGATCGACAGAATGATCGATGTTGAGATACTTCAAAAAAATATTGAAATGTTTCCTATGTATAAGAATTTGTCAGATAAATCATTTTCTGAGGTAAGATATGAGATGATCCGTCTTGAGTGTGAAAATACATATGCGGGTAAAATTTTTGATCGCTTTGGCTTGAATGTTACAGTTACATCGACGGGGGATACTTGCTTTCAGGTTTCGGTAAAAGTCAAAGTAAATTCAGAATTTTTTTCCTGGCTTTTCATAAATTCGGATTGGGTGCGTTTGATATCTCCCGACAGTCTTATTGAAGAGTATAAAAACAAAATCGATAATGCGTTGAATAATATATAAAAAGGAGAAGCTCAAGCTTCTCCTTTTTTGATTGTTAAGAGTGTATGATTACTGATTATTGTTTTTCATAGCTTCAAAACAAGCACTGCAGTATACAGGTCTGTCATTTGAAGGCTGGAAGGTAACCTTAGCAACTCCGCCACAATTTGCACATGTTGTTTCAAAATACTCGCGCGGAGCTCTTCCGGCATTCTTTTTAGCATCACGGCAAGCTTTGCAGCTCTTGGGCTTATTAGTGAAGCCCTTTTCCTGGTAGAATTTCTGCTCTCCTGCGGTGAAAACAAACTCGTTTCCGCACTCCTTGCAAGTCAGAGTTTCGTCAACAAACTCTGTAACTCCACCATTTACTACTTCTTCATTCATGATTGATTTTACCTCGCTTTAAATTGATTTGCTGCAACGCGATTTCCGCGTGCATATATGATAGGCTATGCCTAGTCATTTCGTTTTTGTCTGATGGTTGCCCTAAGCTTTACTCTTATTCGGTAAATAGCATTTGAAATCGATTTACTGTCGGTTTTGAGCTTTGCTGCAATGTCTGAAGCGGAGCACCCCGAAATGTAAAGGGTCCATACTTCATATTCATATTTGGAAAGGCTGCCCCGTATAATAGCATATAGTGAATCAAGATTCTCTTTTTCGATGATCTTTGCGGAAATATCTTCCGTCAGATTATCGGCAATTGCTTCATCGGAAAATTCATCGGTCGGCTCATTTTGTATTCTTTTCAGAAAGCGTATTTGAGATATTAAAGCATTGCAAATACATATTTTCGCATATAAACCGAATTCAACGTTTGTTTGATTTAAGTCATAGTTGAGTATTGAATTGTAAAAGGCAACGGATGCTTCTTGTTTAAAATCATCTCTGTATCCTGCAAGATCTTCATCAGAGCAAAACATATTTACCGAGGCTTCGATAAGTGGAGAGTACTGCTCTAGAAGAGAAACGAATGAGGCTTGATCGTTTTTGCGTACGGATAAAATAAGATTTTTTATGTTGTCACTGGTGTTATATCTGCTTTTATCCTTTTTTTGACTCATTAGTTCTCCTGAAAAACAAACATTATTTTGAAATATTGAAAAACAAAGAAGATAATATGAAAATTTACTATGATGCATCTCTACAATTCTATTATACCATTAAATTGTATAATGTCAATAGGTTTTTTGAAAAAATTTTTGTAAAAAATTCACTAAAAATAAAAATATGGATATTTTTGCCAAATAGTGATGAAATTTTTATATAATATTACACAATTATATGAGCGATGTAATTATATTTTAATCAAAAAGATAGTTTACATCTCCTGCCATCAATGCTATAGCTCCTCTGTATATAACTTCGGGGCGTTCGTAAAAATTATCCTGCATACGTCTTGCACGAAGCTCGGTATCTACGACTAAAGTCTGAGAATATATAACTACGCCTTTTTCTGTAAAAGATGAAGTTACGGCAAATTTGTTATTTTCAGCCCTCTCGACTATACAGCGAGCAACTATTCCGCGCTTCTTAAAGTCGAGGAATCGCAGAGCTTTTGTAAGAGCTTTGTCGAGAATACTTGCAAGAAGGTCGCTTTTTAGTTCTCTTGCGCAAAGGCGTCCTCTGTCTGTGATCAAATAAAGTTCTTCGCCGTCTACGTCAAGCTTTTCTATAAGCTGGAGGTCTATCATTTCGTGGAATGCTTCGGCAAAGTCAAGATACATAACATAATCGGTTTGCATAACGACATCATTGATCGTAAAAAAGTCGAGGGGATAATTTATGTTTTCAAGTAAATACAAAACAAATATTTTTACGTTTCGTATTCCGCCAATAGGTGAACTCATTTTGTTTTTTGATCCTTTCTTTAATTATTGCTGTAAATATTTTACCATATAAAGCAAAAATTTTCAATAATTATTTGCAATTATAAAAAAAATGTGATATAATATGTGATATATATGAAATTTTAGGTAATAAAGTATAAAAATCATCAAAAGGAAGAAAAAAATGATATCGATAGCTTTACTTGGATTTGGCTGTGTCGGCAGCGGTACGGCAGAAGTTTTAACCGAAAATAAAAAAATAATCGAGGAGCGTTTGGGATGTGAATACCAAATAAAATATATACTCGATCTGCGTGATTTTCCTGACAGTCCTTTCGGAAATCTTATTGTTCACGATTTTAACACTATTCTTAATGATAAAGAGGTAACTATAGTTGCCGAAATGATGGGCGGTTCTCATCCTGCATACGATTTTACAAAGGCTTGTCTTGAGGCAGGAAAAAGCGTTGTAACTTCTAATAAAGAGGTCGTTGCAAAGTTTGGAGTGGAGCTTGCTGAGATAGCTGCAAAGAATAATGCAAGATATTTCTTTGAAGCAAGTGTTGGAGGCGGAATTCCGCTTATTCGTCCTATGACTGTGGATCTTGCGTCAAATAAGATCGGTAAAATAAACGGAATACTTAACGGCACCACCAATTATATAATAACTTCTATGCGTGATGACGGAGTTTCTTTTGAGGATGCTCTTAAGGAAGCGCAGCGACTCGGTTATGCAGAGGCAAATCCCGCAGCCGATATAGAGGGAATAGATGCGGCAAGAAAGGCTGTGATACTCGGCGCGGTTGCAACGGGCAAGCTTATTTCTCCCGATTCGATACACCGTGAAGGCGTTACTAAAATAACTCTTCAAGATGTTTCCCTTGCACGTAAGCTTGGATATGAGATCAAGCTTATCGGATATGTTGAGAGTGTTGGTGAAAAGCTTATGTGCTTTGTTTCACCGATGGCGGTCCCTGTGAATAATCCTCTTGCAAGAGTTGACGGTGTGTTTAACGGAGTTCTTATCAACGCAAATATGGTCGGTGAGGTTATGTTTTACGGCCCGGGAGCAGGAAAGCTTCCTACAGCAAGTGCTGTTGTTGCCGATATAGTTGACGTTATCGCAAAACGCAATAATGAAGTAACTCCACTCGGATGGATAGCGGCAGGAGAAAACGATGTTGCTGATTTTGATGACTTTGCTTGTTGCAGAATGATAGTAACGAATAAGGCGATCGCTGGTAATTGTGTAGAATCAAACGGTTTCTATGCATATATGAGCGAAAAGATGACCGAAAGAGAAGCAATTTCGCTTAGAGCTGCCGATTCTTCTATCGTTGCAATATACAGATCGCTTTAATTCTGTAAATATTGTAAAAAAACTATCGCAAAATTTTTGCGATAGTTTTTTGTTTTATATGCCTTTTAACGAGCTCTCAATAAGCTTTTTTGCGTGAATTATATCGGAGATCTGCTGCTCACCGTCAATTTCGCGCTCAATAGTAAAGGGACCTTCGTAATTAAATTCTTTTACAAGGCGTTTTATTATTGCCGGAATATTTGCTTTTCCGTCCCCTGCGCGTGCCTCTCTGCCGAGATACATTCCACCTGTCGGGTAAAATCCGTCTTTAATATGCGTGTTCATAACGTATTTTCCAAATACATCAAGCGCATCTAGGGGATTTGCCTTACCGTAGAGAATAGGATTTGCGGTATCAAGATTGATTCCGAGATTTCCTGTTCCGACGGCTTCGATAGTGCGGAGCAGAGTTATCGGTGTTTCCTGACCGGTCTCAAATAAAAATATCTGATCTTTTTGCTTCATATATGAGCAAAGATGCTTCAGAACGGCAACAGTTCCGATAAAATCGGGATGACTTGGATTTTCAGGAATAAATCCTACGTGCGTAACGATGTGTTTAATTCCTACTTTTTCTGCAAAATCCGATGCCGACATAAGCTCTTGTAAACGTTTAAAACGGTAAGCAGAGGGAACAAGACCTATAGTGTCAGGGCCTTCTGTGAAATTCCACATAACAGGTCCCGTATATCCCGCCCAAAGCGCCGAAACTGTAACATTTGCTTTGTTTATTGCATCTGATACGTATTTGATTTGATTTTCATCTGTAAATATATTGACGTTCCAGATACAAAGCTGGCAGGTCTCTATGCCAAGTTCGGTGTTTTTTCTGAATTTTTCGTTAAGATCAACACCGTAGTCATAATTTACCATAACTCCGATTTTATTCATAAAAGCCTCCTTGTAAAAGTGCGGTACTTTTGAGGTCGCAAATTTTTTTATTGTTATTGCAAATAAACGATAATTGTGATAAAATTAGATTTGCGGGATTATTTACCCGAAACTATTTCAGCGGTATCTCTTGCTATAACAAGCTCTTCGTTTGTGGGAAGAACATATACGGCAACCTTAGAGTCGGGAGCGGAAATTCTGGTGTTTTCGGAAACGTGAGGAGCTGCATCGTTTGCTGCTTTATCAAACTTGATTCCAAGATACTCCATATTTTCACATACTATTTCTCTGAGGTGAGGATTGTTTTCACCGATACCTGCGGTAAATACAACTGCGTCAAGACCGTTCATTATTGCCGCATAAGAACCGATGAATTTCTTGATTCCGTGGCAGAGAATGTCTACTGCGAGCTTGGACTTTTCGTAGTTTTCGTCGGAAGGACCGTTTTCGATAGCATCTTCAAGATCACGGGAGTCGGAAGAATATCCTCCCGTAATTCCGTAGAATCCCGATTTTTTATTCATAATGGTATTGATCTCGGCAGGAGAAAGATTTTCCTTTTCCATAATGAAGGGAACGATAGCGGGGTCGATATCTCCGCAACGTGTACCCATTTCAACACCTGCAAGAGGAGTAAAGCCCATAGAGGTATCCATAACCTTTCCACCGTTTACAGCGGAAATTGAAGAACCGTTTCCAATGTGGCAGGTAACGATTTTAAGCTCTTCGATAGGCTTACCGAGAACTTTTGCAGCTTCGGAGCTTACAAAACGGTGAGATGTTCCGTGTGCTCCGTAACGGCGTACACCGTACTTTTCATAGTACTCGTAGGGGAGTGCGTATGTATATGCTGCGGGAGCCATAGTCTGGTGGAATGCTGTGTCGAATACAAGAACCTGAGGCTTATCGGGCATTACCGAAAGACAACCCTTGATTCCCATAAGATGTGCAACGGTGTGAAGAGGCGCGAATTCCTTGCAGAGCTCGAGCTTTTCAAGAACTTCGTCTGTAAGAAGAATGGAGTTTGAGAAATAAGCTCCGCCGTGCACTACGCGGTGACCGATAGCGTTTATCTCGTCCATTCCCGAAATGCAGCCGTATTCTGCATCGGTAAGAGCTTCGATAACGTATTTCATAGCTTCTGAGTGATCAGCCATCGGAACTTCCTTTTCAAATTTTGTTTTTTTGATAAGCTGCTTATGAATGATAGCCGAACCCTTGTCACCTATTCTTTCGCAAACACCTTTTGCGTATGAAACCTCGGTATCGGTATTGATAAGCTGGTACTTGAGCGAGCTTGAACCCGCATTTACAACAAGTATATTCATTTTTAACCTCCTGAATATATGTTTAATATTAATTACAAATTTAATTATACTATACAAAAGAGTTTTTTTCAATAGTATTTTAAAAAATAAAGGATATAAAACTATGATTTTTGGAATAATTTGTGAATTTAATCCCTTCCACAACGGACACGCATATCTTTTTGAACAGGCGAAATTGCTGGGGGCGACGGGCACTGTGTGTGTTATGAGCGGAAATGCCGTTCAGCGAGGAGAACTTGCAATTACCGATAAATATTTGCGTGCGGAGGCATCGATAAAATGCGGAGCCGATCTTGTTTTGGAGCTTCCTTTTCCTTGGTCATCGGCAAGTGCGGAATATTTTGCTTCTGCGGGAATAAAGATAGCGGCTGACTATTGCGATGCTATTATTTTCGGTTCTGAGACGGGAGATATTGAACTTTTGAGCAGAGCGGCTGAGCTTGCTTTGAGCAATAGCTTTATTGAAAAATTTGAAGAAAAAAAGAAGAGCGGCGAGGGAGCGGCAACGGCTTATTTTTCTTTGCTTAACGATGCTCTTGGCACACAGCTTTCTTCAAATGATCTTCTTGGCGTAGAGTATATAAAAGCGGCAAAAAGGAATAATATCGATATAGCTTTTTTCACGGTGAAACGAAAAGGAAATGCATATCTTGACAGTACTTTGCGGAATAATGAATTTCCGTCTGCAAGTGCTTTGAGGAATGCTTGGAAAATCGATAAAAATGCACTTAAAGGATATATGCCAAAGGAAGCTGAAGAGGTTTTTGTGAAGGCTTCGAGTGAAGGCTCGTTGATTGATGAAGAAGCTCTTGGCAAGGCTTATATGATGTTTTTCAGACTTTGTGAAGGCGAAGAAATAAGTCAATATACGGAATGTGAGGGCGGAATAGCCAACAGAATATCCTCACTTGCCAAAGAATGTTCAAACTATAATGAGTTTTTTGAAAAGCTTAAAACAAAAAGGTACACCGATGCGAAGCTGCGCAGGGCATTGCTCTTCGCACTCTGCAGAGTAAAAAGTGAATTACTTGCGCAAACACCGCAATATACTTATCTTCTCGGTGCTGACGATAAGGGACGTGAAATATTGTCTGCGGTTAAAAAGAACGATAAAGAAAAAAATGTAAAAGTGATAACCAAGCCTGCGGATTCTCCAAAGAATACCGAACAACACTGTGTTGAGAAAAGGCTTAATTCTATATTTACACTTTTTAAAGCGCTTCCCGAAAGTCAAAGCGAGGAATATCGCAAAAATGCATATATAAAGTGAGAGTTTTTCTTGACTTTTATTTGATGTTGTGGTATAATATATAAGATAAATATGTTTTTGAAAGGAAGATACGGATATGGCAGATGAAATCAAGCTTGTTGAAGGCAAGTATCTTGAATATAAAGGCAGACCTCTTGTAAGAGAGGGCGATACAATATGTTACGGAGATATGGATTCCAAATGTATTCTTATACTTGAGATAATTTCTCACAAAGAGGAAAACGGACATAACGTTCCCGATAATATACTTATTCAGGTCGTTGATCCTAAAAATCAGTCCAATATTATACGTCAGGGCTTTAAGCAGGGGCTTTATGAAGCGTTTAATCTTGGAGTTATCTGGCTTGAAAGTGAGCTTTCACTCGCTTAAGACCGATTATACAAGGGCTATCTTGCTTCTTTCAAAGAATCATTCTTTGCGGATAAGACAAGAGAGCCCTTTAAAAATATTATACAGTTAAAAACGGAGATCTTCAGGATGAAAAAACTGCTCGTTATCGACGGAAACAGTATTCTTAACCGTGCCTTTTACGGAATAAGATTGCTTACAAATAAAAACGGACTTTATACCAATGCCGTTTATGGAATGGCTAACATAATAGAAAAGCAGATAGCTACACTGAAACCCGATTATTGTGTTGTTGCTTTTGACCTCAAATCGCCTACCTTCAGGCACAATATGTACGAAGGATATAAGGCTAACCGTAAAGGTATGCCCGAAGAACTTGCTGTTCAGCTTCCTTATGCAAAGAAATGTATGGAATATATGGGCGCAAAGGTCATATCGGTGGAAGGCTATGAGGCGGACGACATTTTGGGTACTCTTGCAAGACTTTCGGAAAAAGAGGGCACAGAGGCTTATATTCTTACGGGGGACAGAGATTCTCTTCAGCTTATAAGCGATACTACAAAGGTGTTGCTTGTAAAAACAAAGGAAACGCTATGCTTTGACAGAGCTTTGTTCAGGGAAACCTACGGGGTAGATCCCGAACAATTTGTTGATGTAAAAGCTCTTATGGGTGATACGTCGGATAATATACCGGGAGTAGCGGGAATAGGCGAAAAAACTGCCTTGAAGCTTGTTTCGGATCTTGGCGGACTTGATTCTATATATGCTGCGATCGATGAAGCTAAGATCAGCGCTTCGGTTAAAAATAAACTTTTGATAAACAAAGAAAACGCTTATCTTTCGCAAGCTCTTGCGAGGATCAACTGTGATGCTCCCGTAGGTGTATCGCTTTTTGATTGTGAGTATAAGGGATTTATGAAAAAAGAGCTCTATTCGCTCTTTGCCGAACTTGAATTTTTGGCGCTTATCAAGAGATTTGGGCTTGAAGACGTGCCGTCGCTTGAAGATAAAAACGACGTGGAAAGCAGCGGTGGTTCAAGGGCATCTGCGTCGATCGGGACCATTGAAAAAATGCCTGAGGATATAGCGCAAGCTGTTGAGGGAAAGGAAATTTCGGTTGCTGTTACAGATGAAGAAAAGCTTTACTTCTTTGACGGTGAGAATCGTTTTTCGTGTTCGATAAGTCACAGTGCGCTTTCGATATTCAGCAACGCTAAGGTTTCCTGCTACGATGCGAAAAATATTTATAAAACCTTTATTTTGAAAGGCATTCCCGCGCCGAAAATTTATATCGACGTTATGCTTGCCGCATACGTTTTAGATTCGACCGAAGGCAATTTTTCACTCGAAAGACTTGCATTTTCGAATCTTGGAGAAACCTTGAACGAGGGCAGCGCAACAGATATAACTGTTTTTGATCTTGCTAAGATCTATGAAAAAAAGATAGCTGAAAATAATAACGAAGATCTGCTTTTTGAGATCGAAATGCCGCTTGCGTTAGTGCTTGCAAAAATGGAGCTTGCGGGATTTTGCGTTGATGTTGAGGGAATAAAAAAATACGGTGAGGAGCTTGCGACCCTTGTTGACGGCTTGAAGGAACGAATTTACAGCTTTGCGGGTGAAGAATTCAATATATCTTCAACAAAACAGCTTGGCGAAGTGCTTTTCGATAAGATGAAGCTTCCCGTTATAAAAAAGAACAAAACAGGTTATTCTACCGATGCTGATGTTCTTAAAAAGCTTTTGCCGTATCACCCAATAATTGAGGATATACTTTATTACAGACAGATAACAAAGCTTATTTCGACCTATGCCGAGGGATTGCCTAAGGCAGCGGATAAAAACGGCAGAATCCACAGCGTTTTCAATCAGACGGGAACTGCAACGGGCAGACTTTCTTCGGCTGAACCTAATTTGCAGAATATTCCCGTAAGGACGGCTGAAGGAAGGGAATTCAGAAGATATTTTGTTCCGCAAAACAGTGATTACGTTATCATAGATGCAGACTACTCGCAGATAGAATTGAGGATCCTTGCGCATATAGCTGATGATGAGGCTATGATAAACGGATTCCTGTCGGGTGAGGATATTCATACGATGACCGCCTCAAAGGTCTTTGACATTCCCGTAAGTGAGGTTACTCAGGAATACAGAAAACGGGCAAAGGCAGTGAATTTCGGTATTCTTTACGGTATGGGAGAATATTCGCTCTCCGAAGATCTGGGTATATCGATGGCGCAGGCTAAGAAATATATATTCAGCTATCTTTCGGGATTTCCAAAGGTAAAAGAATATCTTGATAATGTAAAAGCAGAAGCAAAGCAAGACGGATATGTAACAACTCTTTTTGGCAGACGCAGAAAAATTGCCGAGCTTGCTTCCTCAAATAAAAATCTTCAGCATTTCGGTGAAAGAGTAGCGATGAACAGCCCTATTCAGGGGACTGCTGCGGATATTATAAAGATAGCTATGATAAAGGTGACGGAAGCGCTGGAAAAAGAAAATATAGATGCAAGACTCATTCTCCAGGTACACGATGAACTGATACTCGAGGCACATAAGGATTTTGCTGATAGGGCATATGAGATATTAAAGGAATCTATGGAAAATGCAATAAAGCTTTCTGTGCCTTTAGATGTGGATGCTCATATAGGTAATAATTGGCTTGAGGCAAAGTGAAAAAATTCAAAAAATCAACAATATATGAAGATAAACCAAATTCTAGGACGCAATTTATCAAATTCGTCAAAATATATGAAAGACCGCACGTTTTTTTGTGCGGTTTTTCTTTTTAAATGTAGAAAAAAGTATAGACAATTTTAAAAAAATATAGTATAATTATATTGTATATTTGTGCGATAATCGGACTGTACGTGTTCTTTGTTAAGTTTTAAACGAAGGTGGATATTTAAGGTGAAGATATCAAAAATTCAAGAGCTTTTAAAGGCCGAAATTATTTGCGGTGAAGATTTTATTGACGGTGAGGTAAATTCAGCTTGCGGTTGCGATATGATGAGCGACGTCTTGGCGTTTGTCAAGGATCAGGCTGTTTTGATCACGGGACTTTGCAATCCTCAGGTTGTCAGAACCGCCATTATGATGGATATGCGTTGTATAGTTTTTGTCAGAGGAAAAACTCCGTCTGATGATGTTGTGGCACTTGCAAAGGATGCAGGAATGGTTATCATGAAAAGCGACGAGAGAATGTACGTTGCATGCGGTCTTTTGTATTCTAACGGTTTGCTTGGAGGGGAGTGTACCTCATGGCAGAAGGCATAAATTTTCATTTTGATATCGACGGTCAGAATTTTACGTCTGCAGGCGAAGCTTCGGTAAAGATCAAAAAGCTTTTGCGTGATATGAACTTTCCTTCTGACGTCATAAGACGCGTTTCGGTTGCTATGTATGAGGGTGAAATAAATATGGTCATACATGCAAACGGCGGAAGTGCTGATGTGAATGTGGCTAATGACAAAATAGAGATAGTCCTTTCCGATAACGGTCCGGGTATCGGTAATATCGAACTTGCTATGCAGGAAGGATATTCCACCGCCCCCGATAATATACGTTCGCTTGGATTCGGAGCGGGAATGGGACTTCCAAATATGAAAAGATATACAGACAGTATGAAAATAGAATCCGAAATCGGAAAGGGCACTACCATTTATATGACTGTCCTTGTTTGATTTTAAAACTTGAAAGAGGAAAAAATGTTAAATTATAAGCATTCGGTTACCCTTGATGTAGAAAGATGCAAGGGGTGTACAAATTGCATAAAGCGTTGTCCTACCGAAGCTATCCGAGTAAGGGGAGGGCATGCGGTAATTACGCAGGAAAAATGCATTGACTGCGGTGAATGTATACGCTTGTGCCCGTATCAGGCAAAAAAAGCAAGATACGATGTTTTTGAAAATTTCTCGGAGTATAAATATAAAATTGCTTTGCCCGCACCTGCGCTGTACGGACAGTTTGCCGATCTCGATTCGGTAGATCCGGTCTTAGATGCCCTTATAGAGTGCGGCTTTGATGCGGTATATGAGGTGGCAAAAGCGGCGGAGCTTGTTACTGAGCATACTCGCAGATATATAAAACGCAAACATTTACCCACTCCGCTTATAAGCTCAGCGTGTCCCGCTATAGTGCGGCTCGTTACGCTGCGTTTTCCGTTGTTGGTCGATAATCTTCTCCCTTTGATGCCGCCTATAGAGCTTGCGGCACGCAAAGCAAGAGCAGAGGCGCTCAGTGCGCATCCTGAGCTTACCGATGAAGATATATGTGTGTTGTTTATTTCGCCGTGCCCGGCTAAAATAAGCTACATAAAAAATCCCGTGGGCGTTCATAAGAGCGCTGTAACGGGGGGGTTAGCAATAAGTGATATCTATTTTAAACTCAGGTCTAAAATGAAAGAGATAGCTGCTCCGAAGCTTGTTTCCGAATCAGGAATAATAGGTCTTAATTGGGCGGGCTCGGGCGGAGAGGCGACTTCGCTTCTTTCTGATAAATATCTTGCCGCTGACGGAATTGAAAATTGTATTAAGGTTCTTGATGAGATCGAAAACGGTACGATGCACGGACTTGAGTTTGTAGAGCTTAATGCTTGCATAGGCGGATGCGTGGGAGGAACACTTAACGTTGAAAATCCGTTTATAGCAAAAGCAAGGCTGCGTTCGTTAAGAAAATATCTTCCGATATCTCAAAACACTTTGAACGATTTCGAAACTCTTGGTGACGATGTTTTTTATGACGTTGATATTGAATGTAACAGTGCAGGAGTCCTATCTCAGGACCGTTTTGAGGCAATATCGATGATGAGAAAGATAGAAGAAATATATGCGGAGCTTCCACATCTTGACTGCGGTTCTTGCGGAGCACCCAATTGCCATGCACTTGCAGAGGACGTGGTGAAAAATGAGGCGAGTATAAATAATTGCCTTATAAGATTGCGAAATAACAAAAATTAAGATATTGGCGGAGGTCAAAATGACGGTAGAACAGCTTGCGCGTAGTGCGGGGTTTGAGCCGATATGCTTGCCAAACGGTGAAAGGAAGGTGCTCGGCGGTTACGCGGGAGATCTTTTGAGCTGGGTAATGGGACGGGCGAGCGAGGGGGATGCTTGGGTTACGATAATGTCTAACGTAAATATAGTGGCGGTATGTGCACTTGCTGATCCCGCTTGCATAGTTCTTTCCGAGGGAGTTTCTCCCGATGAGGAAACACTCAGGCGCGCAATAGAACAAGGTGTGAATGTGATTTCAACTGAGCTTGATACTTTTTCCGCGTGCGTTCTTATATCGGATCTTTTGAAACAAAAAGATGAATAAATATTATTATGATCTTCATATACATTCCTGCTTATCACCTTGTGCGGACGATGATATGACACCTAATAATATTGCAGGAATGGCGGCAATAAAAGGACTTAATGTTCTTGCACTTACAGACCATAATACGGCAAAAAACTGTCCCGCATTTTTCGAAGCTTGCAAACGGCAGGGAATCATTCCTATAGCCGGCATAGAGCTTTCTACCGAAGAGGATATACATCTGGTTTGCCTTTTTGAAGAACTTGATGAAGCGCTAAGCTTTGACAGAATTTTATCGGAGTATATTCTGCCGATCGAAAATCGTTCCGAAATATTTGGGAATCAGCTGATACTCGATGGAAACGACGAAATAATAGGGGAGGAAGCAAGGCTTCTTATATCTCCTACCACCCTTCCAATAGCTGATGCTATAGAGCTTGCAAGAGCTCACGGAGCGCATATACACCCCGCGCATATTGACCGTGAGACAAACGGCATAATGGCAGTGCTTGGAGATATTCCCAGCGAGTATGGGTTTAAAGTTTTTGAGCTTAGAGAAAAAGAAAATCTCGAAAAGCTTTCAAAAACGGTTGAAGAGCTCTCAAAGCAAAATATGCTTATTTGTTCCGACGCACATCAGCTTTGGAATATAAGCGAGGCGGATAACTTTTTGATGATAGACGACGAGCCGTACAGTTCAAAGCTCGTCCGTAAAAAAATATTTGAAATGCTCGAAAGCGGGCAACTTAATTAACTTTGATTTATTTTAATAAAAAAATAAATAAATAAATTCACGGAGGTTTAAAAATGAAAAAGGCTTTGACAACAGTATCGTTTCGCGGAACGAAGGCTCAGGAGGAGCAGCTTTATGCTGTTATTGATGAGCTTAAAGACGTTCCCGGCGCATTGATGCCTATTCTTCAACAGGCTCAGGAGATATACGGTTACTTACCGGTTGAAGTTCAGAAAATGATCGCGCTTAAAATGGGAATTTCTGTAGAAGAAGTTTTTGGTGTTTCAACATTCTATTCGCAGTTCGTTCTCAATCCTAAGGGTGACGTATCTATTGCGGTTTGTCTTGGAACAGCTTGTTACGTAAAGGGAAGCGGTGCGCTTCTTGATAAGATCACTGAGATACTCGGACTTCCCGCAGGATCAACTTCTCCTGACGGAAAGTATTCTCTTGAGGCAACCAGATGCATAGGCGCTTGTGGACTTGCTCCCGTTCTTACTATCAACAATGAGGTTTACGGTAGACTTGTTCCCGCTGATATGCCTGCAATTCTTGATAAATATAAATAATAGCCTTTAATTATGAAGGAATTGTCATTAAATATTCTCGATGTTGCAAAAAATTCGGTGAAAGCAGGCGCAACACTGATACGCATTATTATCTCAACTGACGAGTGCGGAATTCTCACACTCAGTATAGAGGATAACGGATGTGGAATGAGTGAAGAAGTGCTGAAGGGCGTGACCGATCCGTTTTATACCACCAGAACGACCCGTAAGGTCGGAATGGGGTTGCCGCTTTTAAAAATGGCAGCAGAGCAAACGGGTGGAACACTTAGTATCAAATCGTCGGATAAGGGTGAAAAGAGAGGAACGGTGTTAGTTGCTACTTTTGATACGGGAAGCATCGACTGTATGCCTCTTGGTGATATTATTTCAACGGTTTGTGTTCTGATAGCGGGAAGTCCTGAGATCGATTTTGAATTTTCGGATATTTCGCCAAAAGGAAAGGTTGAATTGAATACGGCTGATCTGAGAGCGGTGCTGGGAAATGAAATTTCACTTGCAGAGCCGGAAATACAGCGCTGGATAGAGGATAATTTGACAGAACAGTATAAAGAATTGAATTCTATTTAGTTTTAAATACACATGGAGGAAAAATTATGAAATCTTTAGCAGAACTTGCAGCGATAAGAGAAAAAATGCAAAGCAAGGTTGTGATTCGCGAGGGTATGGGTACTGTAAGAGTAGTCGTAGGTATGGCTACTTGCGGTATTGCCGCAGGTGCAAGACCTGTTCTTAGAGCATTCACTGACGGTGTTAATGATGCGGCTCTCACAGATAAAGTGACCGTTACACAGACAGGTTGCATTGGTATTTGCCGGTATGAGCCCGTGGTTGAGGTCTTTGAAGAGGGTAAAGAAAAAGTTACCTATGTAAAAGTTGACGCGGCAAAGGCAAAAGAAATTATTGAAAAGCATCTTAAGGGCGGACAGGTTGTAACAGAGTATACAATTGGCGCAAATAAGTAATGATTTGAATGATTTAAGAGAAAGGAACTATAAAAATGGTTAGATCACATGTTTTAATTTGCGGCGGTACAGGTTGTACGTCTTCTAAGAGTATTGCGATAAAGGATGCCATGGAAGCCGAAATTATCGCTCAGGGTCTTGAAGAAGAAGTAAAAGTCGTTATGACAGGATGCTTTGGACTTTGTGCTCTTGGACCGATTATGATTGTTTATCCTGAAGGAACTTTTTATTGCAACGTAAAAGTTGAAGATGTTAAGGAACTTGTTTCTGAGCATCTTCTTAAGGGACGTCCGCTTGAAAGACTTGTATATAAGGAAGCGAAAACAGAAGATATACATCACGCAACGTCGCTTTCCGAAACTGCTTTCTATAAGAAGCAGAAGAGAGTTGCTCTCCGTAACTGCGGTGTTATAAATCCTGAAAATATCGATGAATACATAGCGATGAACGGTTACGAGGCACTCGGTAAGGTTCTTACCGAAATGACTCCCGATGAGGTTATTCAGCTTATTCTTGATTCCGGACTTCGCGGACGCGGAGGCGGTGGATTCCCTACAGGACTCAAGTGGAAGTTTGCTTCAGCTAAGAGAGGCGAAGTTCAAAAGTATGTTGGATGTAATGCAGACGAGGGTGACCCCGGTGCATTTATGGACCGTTCTATTCTTGAGGGCGACCCTCATGCGGTACTTGAGGCGATGGCGATCGCAGGATATGCTATCGGTGCAGATATGGGTTATATCTATGTTCGTGCTGAGTATCCTATAGCGATTCACCGTCTTGAGGTTGCTATCAAGCAGGCTCGTGAATACGGACTCCTCGGTAAGGATATTTTTGGAACAGGCTTTAATTTTGATATTGAGCTTCGTTTTGGCGCGGGTGCGTTTGTTTGCGGTGAGGAAACAGCTCTTATGACATCTATCGAAGGTAACAGAGGTGAGCCTCGTCCGCGTCCTCCTTTCCCTGCAGTAAAGGGACTTTTTGGACAGCCTACTATTCTTAATAATGTAGAAACTTACGCAAATATTCCTCAGATCATACTCAATGGCGTAGATTGGTTCAGATCTATGGGTACTGAAAAGTCAAAGGGAACAAAGGTGTTCGCTCTTGGCGGTAAGATAGTTAATACCGGTCTTGTTGAAGTTCCTATGGGAACTACACTCCGTGAAGTTGTTGAAGAGATCGGTGGCGGTATTCCTAACGGTAAGCAATTTAAGGCTGCGCAGACAGGTGGACCTTCAGGCGGATGTATTCCTGCATCGCTTATAGATACGCCTATAGATTACGACAACCTTATTGCTATCGGTTCTATGATGGGTTCTGGCGGACTTATAGTAATGGATGAAGATACCTGTATGGTTGACCTTGCGCGTTTCTTCCTTGAATTTACAGTTGATGAATCTTGCGGTAAGTGTACTCCTTGCCGTATAGGTACAAAGCGTCTTCTTGAACTTCTTGATAAGATCATCGCAGGTAACGGTGAGCTTGAGGACTTGGATAAGCTTGAAGAACTTTCCAACTACATCAAGAGCGCATCTCTCTGCGGACTTGGTCAGACTGCTCCTAACCCCGTTCTTTCTACACTTCGTTACTTCAGAGATGAGTATGTAGCTCATATCGTTGATAAGAAGTGTCCTGCGGGAGTATGTAAGAGCTTGCTTCAGTTCAAGATTGATCTCG
>CALAXC010000194.1 GCA_937894775.1 uncultured Clostridia bacterium | reverse complement strand
TATGATAAGGGTGAATTGTCAAAGATATATACTTTTAGTGGAATGGCAGCGAATAGACGTGCAGACTTAATTATAAATTCCTTGCTTAAATATGTTACAGATATTGATGCAGTTAAGGGATTAGGATTCTGCGTAAGTATCGAACATGCAGAGTTTATGAATAGATACTTTAATGAACACGGCATTCCTTCTATGTACTTAACCGGTGCATCACCTGACGAGGAAAGAAAGTCTGCAAAGGAAAGCCTTGTTTCCGGTAAGGTTCGATTTATATTTGTAGTAGATATCTATAACGAAGGTGTTGATATTCCTGAAGTTAACACCGTTTTATTCTTGCGTCCTACTGAATCGTTGACAGTATTCCTGCAACAGCTTGGACGTGGACTTCGTTTGTCAGAAGATAAAGAATGTCTGACTGTTCTTGATTTTATTGGTCAGGCAAATAAAAAATATAACTTCGAAGATAAATTTGCAGCATTGCTTTCAAATACCACAAGAAGTGTAACACGTGAAATAAAAGACGGATTTGTTTCTGTTCCCAAAGGCTGTTACATTCAGCTTGAAAAGAAGGCTGCAAAATACATATTAGAAAACATTCGTGCGTCCTACGGGAATACTGCAGGACTTGTTACTCGTGTCGCAAGCTTTGAAGAAGATACCGGCCTTGAGCTTACTCTTGCTAATTTCTTGGATTATTACCATCTTGATGCAAGAGCTATGTACAAGTATTCTTCTTTCTCAAGACTCTGTGCGCGTGCTGATGTTATTGATGATTTTGAAGAAACAACGGAAGAAGCGATGACAAAGGCATTTGCACGTTTTGCAGCAGTTGATTCAAGACGTTGGATTAAGTTTTTAATGAAAACACTTAAAAACATCGATAATGTTGATTTTAACAATCTCTCGGACGTCGAGAAACGTATGCTTCAGATGTTTTATATAACAGTATGGGGCAAGGCTGTTGAGGATTGGAATTCTGAAGAGGTTTTATATAATTTCTATGCTTTAGCAGATAGTCAAAGAATGCTTAGTGAATTGATAGACCTCTTGGAATATAACTACAATAAAATTGACTTTATTGATGAAGCAGTTCAGCTTGGCTTTGACTGTCCGCTTGATTTGCATTGTACATATACACGCGATCAGCTTTTGGTTGCTATGGATTTTGTGAAGCCCAATACAGTTCGCGAAGGTGTAAAATGGCTTCCTGAGAAAGAAACAGATGTGTTCTTTATCACACTTAACAAGTCTGATAAAGACTATTCTCCGACTACAATGTACAATGATTATTCAATAAATGAAATTCTGTTCCATTGGCAGAGCCAAAGTACAACCGCAGACACATCAACAACCGGTCAAAGATATATTCACCATAAAGAAAGAGGTAGTAAAGTCCTTTTATTCGTGCGTGAATTTAAGAATGATACGTTCGGAAATACTGCACCATATACATTCTTAGGAACAGCAAACTATGTAAAACATAATGGATCAAAGCCGATGAATGTTACATGGAAACTGGATAAGCCTATCCCGGCTAAGTATCTTAAGAAAACAAATAAACTGGTGGTGGGGTAAAGTTGTGAAAATTAAGGACTTAGGAGAAAAATGGCCTATTGCGTACGAGCATTGTCTGAAAACATATAATGTCAAATGTGCAGCTGCTATTGCCAAGCATTATAGTCCAACCAAAATTTATAAATATTATTCTTTTTCGGACAAATTTTGGGAGAAAAATCTCTTTAATTATGAAATTGCGTTTAATTTTCCATCAAACTTTAATGATCCGATGGATTCAAGGTGGTTTTTGGATTATGAAAAAATCTACAAGGAGCGTTTTAGAGACATTGGAAAAGAGTGGGATTTTGATATCATAGGCGGAAAAGAACGTTTTTTAGATACAATTCAATTAAATGAAGAGGATCTAATGTATTTAAGAGACATGTTTTACGTGTCTTGCTTTAGTACTAATCCATACTCCTCTTTGATGTGGGGGCATTATGCAGAAAAACACATGGGTTTTTGCATTGAATATGACGTTAAAAGTTTGCCAGAGAATATGAGAATATTGCTTCCTGTAATATATACGGAAAAACCATTTGATGCTTCGATGATACTAGATATGAGAGGAATAGAAGATAATTTTGCCATGCTTTGTCCTTATTTGTTTAAATCTGTTGATTGGAAATATGAAAAGGAATGGCGCATATTTATTAAAAATGGTAATGAAGGTCAACAGCCTTTGATTTTAAGTGTTCCAAATGCTATCAGTGGAGTATATATGGGACTTAAATCCTATTTATATGACAAACAATATGAAAGTGTAGAAAAATGGTGCGTAAAAAATGATGTTAAACTTCATCAAATGGAAAGGTCATACCTATCGTTTAATCTTGTAAGTGACGAAATAGAAACTATACGCTCTGATAGAAAGATAAAAGGATTATTATTATGACAGAAGTAGTTGCAGCCCTTATATGGGATAATGATAAATTTATGATATGCCAACGCCCGGCACACAAGGCAAGAGGTCTTCTTTGGGAGTTTGTTGGTGGCAAAGTTGAGTCAGGCGAAACAAAAGAACAGGCACTCATCAGAGAGTGCAGGGAAGAATTGAATCTTTTTCTTTCTGTCGGTGACGTCTTTATGGATGTAATTCACGACTATCCCGATATAACGGTGCATCTGACACTGTTCAATGCCACCATTGCCGAGGGAGAACCACAAAAACTCGAACATAACGATATTCAATGGATCACGCCGAGCGAGATTCCAAGCTACGAGTTCTGCCCAGCAGACGAAGAAATACTTGCAAAGATTTGCGAGGTATACAAATGAAAAGTTATGAAACCGAAGCTCGCGAGCGTTGGGGCAACACCGATGCTTACCGCGAGCATGAAGGAAAAACAAAGAACTACACAAAAGAGAAGTGGGCTGAAGCAAACAATGGTTTGATGGCGATTTTTGCCGAGTTCGCAGCCTGCAAGCAGAATGGCACAAAGGCTGATTCTAACGAAGCACAGGCACTTGTTGCCAAGCTTCAGGCACACATCACGGAGAATTACTATACCTGCACAAACGAGATTCTTTCAGGACTTGGAAAGATGTACATTGCCGACGAGCGATTCAAGAAAAACATCGACAAGTACGGCGACGGAACTGCCGAGTTTGCAGCTGATGCAATTGCCGTTTACACTAAGTAAAATATGAACCAATATCTAAAAAATCTAAACAAGATTGAGTTCGTTGTGACTTACGCTTGCACGGGGCGATGCAAACACTGTTCCGAGGGAGAACATAGCACTTGCGGTGAGCGGATCAATCCCGAGATTGCCGCGGATGCGGTGCGTAAAATCGCGGCGGAGTATGACATCCAAACGGTCATGACCTTTGGCGGTGAGCCGCTTTTGTACACGGACGCGCTCTAT
>CALAXC010000193.1 GCA_937894775.1 uncultured Clostridia bacterium | reverse complement strand
CCCGGCCAACTGTTCCTCTACAAGTCTCACAATCTCTTTCAATGCATGAATATCCTTGTATGTAGCGGCGGCATATTCGTGTTCTTTGCGACCTTCTATTTCCCCGAGCAATTCGGTCAGCCGCTTTTCGGTTTCTTTGCTGTAAGCCATCATATCCCTCCGCTTATGTATATTCTTCCCTTAGCGTAACATCGCTAAGGTCTTTTTCATTTTCACCGAAGAACAAGTAAACAAATCCATCCAAGGTATCGAGAAAATCCATATCGTTATCCAGAGGATCGTATTGCATCAGAAGCTTCGGCGGCTCGTCCACGTAGTTCCAATCGCTCGGCACGCCGAAAAGACGGGTGCAGATCTCATCCTCGTCCACCTCGGAAAACTCCATTAAGTACGCTTCGGTGTATTTTTCGTAGTCCTCCACGGCAGCATTGAAATCGTCGATGGCAAGCTCCGGCTCACCGTCGTGATACCGCACGTCCGCGCCGAGATGGTATTTTCCATCTTCGGTATGTAAGAAAACATAGAGATAACCTGTGTGCGGCAGTTTATTTTCCTTATCAAGTTCTGCTATATCGGATAGCTTAATCTGACAGAAAAACAGCTCGTCATCGTAGAAATCGCCGTCCCACGCAAGGGGAACAGTGGGTGTCCCAAAGAATTTGCTTGCACCGAGATCATAGCCTTCAGGTGCTTTTTTTGCTGTTATCTTGATTGCTTTGCTCATACGCTTACTCCTCCGTCTCGGCGGTCACCTTATGCTTTTTCAGCCATAGATAACATCTGCTCTAAGATGTGGATCTTTGCCTTAGAATGTGCTGCATTCTCCTCGTTCATATCCAAGCTGCTTGAAAGTTCGCCGAGCAATTCACCTGCTTTTGCCGTATTCTTTTCTGTGGCAATTCCGTGAATATAAGCATACACGAGATATTCAAGCATATAGCGTTTCATTTCATTATCCGCATTCTGAATATGAGTATTGCAATAATCAAAGCATATTTTTCCGTAAATAATTCCGTCTGTCGTTTCAGTTTTCAACATAAAGTTAAAAAAGTTTATGTCCTGCGGGTCGATATCTTCAAATTCGCCTTTCAATAATCCTTTTTCGCCAAGCAATTTGCCGCTTAAAAAATTAAATGCCTTTTCTGCCTTTTCTTCGTCAGTGCCTTTGTATCCGCGATAAAATTTAAGCATTACCACAGCATCCATCTTCGCTGTACTGCTTTCGGAGATTGGCTTAAAAAACCTATTAAATCCTTTTTCGTCTTCGGGTACGGTGTTGGTCAGTACCATATTTACCGCCTCGTCAAAAGTTACCTTTTTAAACATATCAAATAATCCCATTATGAATCCTCCTAAGAATTTATCTGCTTTTCGCAATTATTCAACGGTCTCAAAGTTAAGGTCATCGGTTGCTTCCCAAGACGGGCCGTCGTCGCTGGTGCGACTTTGGCTGTCCGAAAAGCCAATAAAACCGCCGTACCGCAGTAGTTGCGGCTCATGCTCCGTCCTTCCGTAAGCTGTTTCGGAGACGGCCGAAATCAAAATTCCTTTATTATCAATGGAATGGATCTTAAAACTGCGAAAGGCGTGGAAAATGCCAAACATCTCCACCGTGCTGTATTCGCCAACTTTCGGTTCGATCTCGACGGTCTCACCGAAAATGCCCGACGAAGGTCTCCGCGCGCCCATATCACTAAATCGTTTCACTTTCAGTTTCATGATCAATCGTCCTTTTTCTCATTGAGCTTTTGCCTTGCCGCTTCTTCACCTACACCCCTAAATACGTTCATTCCATAACGGCAGGGGTAGGAAGGCCGTAAATAATAACTGCCATCAGCGTGAAAGCCTTCTTCCATTTCGCACCATTCGGGGTGGTGCTCCGTGATCCAATATTGAATAGACCCGTAAAGACACTCGGGTTCCTTATCCGTAAAGATTTTGCCCGATGCAAAGGCAAGACGGCAGTAATGCTCAATTTTGTCGTGGTATTTCTTTTGGTCCCAATTGGCATACAGGTCTGCCAGCTTCCAATATGCCGTTTCCCGACCATGCTCGGCGGCAAAAGTCAGCATTTCTATTATCTCTTCGCGGGTGGGATACTTCACTTTTTGGGTGTGAAATGCCAGCATTTCCATCGCTTCGGGATCGCCGTTTTCCGCAGCTTCCTTATATTCTTTTATTTTACCCAAATGGTAATTTTCCCATTGTTCTCTTGAGCCATCAAAGCTTGACATCGCCATACCTCCTTCGATAGTTATACAGTAAATTTACTGACCGCATCGACTTCTTCATCCTCGCCGTAGAAGCATTTGATATTACCGACAAAGTTATCCTCAACCACAAAACCGATCTTTTGGGTTTCAAATGCACCAAATTCTATCTCTTTGGCAAAGTCGTAACCGATCATCACGCCATCAATCCACACACATTCATCGTAGTTGCACCATTTGCCGTTTGAATAGCAGGTTCGGGTACCAACGCCGTATTCCTTGCCGTTTTGTACTTCGCCCTCGTATTCTGTCGTAAATTTTTCGCTAATGGTGTCGCTCACAGTGGATACTTTGGATTGATCCATTTCTCTGTAACCGGGGAAACCAAAGGCTTTGAAGAATATCTCAATTGCTCGCTTGGCATCGGCGGCATCCAGTCCGTCGGACACAAGTAAGCCGTGTGCCTTGACCGCATACTGCTTAAAATTGTAGGCATCGTTTATCATTTCCAAGAGCGTGTTTCTTGCATTGCCGTAGAGCAGTGCCCCGAACAGTTCGGCATCCTTTTTATCATCGGCAAGAGCCAATAATTTGTCATAGGTTTTCGTTTTGTCAAACAAATCGTGAAAGGCTTTTTCACCCTCACACAATTTGCGAATAGCACTTACAATATCCATTTCTTCACCCCGCTTTTAAACAATGGAGATGGCTTTTTCATAAAAGTCAATACATTTATCAATTGCCACCAAAAGCTCATCCACTGCTTCGTCGTAATCGGTACTGCGAGCCATTCCGTTCTCAATGGCATAGTTTTGCCACGCTGCCGCATCCAACTGTCCTCCCGACAGACCGCTAAGATCGGAACGAAAAGTGGGATTGCCATTGCCGTAAAGAGGTCCTCTTTGCTTTAAGCTTTGCGCCGCCTTTTGCAGTTCATATAGATCGGGGTTATCATCAAACCATACCTTTTGTTCGGCAGGAGTCAGCTCAAATTCCTTTAATTTTTCCTTCAGCTCGTTACGGCTATTCATTATCAACTTTTTTTCAACAGAGGCATCGACTGCCGTGATGTTACCGCCATAAATCGGGGTTCCTTTTTCATCAATGCCCTCGATTGATGCTCTGACAAAATTGCCGTTTTCATCAAGCGTAAGCATCCAAGAATCAACGGCAGCAAAATCCGTAATACCGCACTTTTTGTAATCTTCTATTCGTCTGTAGGTTCTTTCGAGCTCTCTTTGGTAGCAATCTAAAATTTGCATTCCGCATTTTTTCAAAACTGTTTTTTCTTCCTCGGTTTCTGCCACTCTATGTATAAATCCATATGAACGAAATTCATATTGGAGAAAACGAATGCTCGTCTCTTTTTCTTTGTATTCGGCAGCCAGTTTAGTCAAAAATTTGGAGATGCTTTCAAAAGACGATTTATCTTTAATAGCATCGAGGCGCATACGCACGTAATCATCGGGGTATTTGCTGTGGTTGCAATGCGTGGTATAATACTCCACCGCTTCCTCTGTCGATCCCCTTAAATCTGCCAAAATGCCCTTTCGCGCGGAATTTTTCACTACCTTTTCATTTCCGTGACCAAAGCCGAAAAAAACCAGCTCGGGTTCGATCTGCTCGGCGAGTCCCGTTTGTAACAAGGCAATCTCTTTGATTGAAAAGAAGGAGGAAGCAAGCTTCATATCCGCTTCATTTCCCAATGGGAAGTCTCCATCAAGGTTATCGTTTTCCTCCTGCTTCATCTCATCCAGCCATTCATAATAAGAGTCATCGTGACTGATGGCGTCGGATTTTTGGGGTTCTACGTAACGGCTGAGAAACAAATCTGCGGCGCGGTGAATACGCTCGATAAAAGAATCACACAATTCTTTCTTTGAGGAGTCCTTTTCCGCAATTTCACGATATGCGGCTACCCACTCGTCCCGAGTTGTCTCCACCTGCGTTCTTGTATATTTCTTAAAAATATCGTATTCAATTTTCAAGGCTACTTCCGGTTTCATAAGGCAGCCCTCCTTTTCGGAAATATCAAGTTTATTTGTTATTAACAGCCGCTTTCAACCATTCGTAAACGGAATAATGCTGGATATCATCCAACGCATCAATCTTTTTTACATAGGATTTTGCTTTCGCAATATCAACCTTGCCATTCCAGCCAAAGAGGTGCATACAACAAAGGAATATCAGATTATCTTCATCCTCAACATCCTTTTCGGCGGTACGCATAGCCAAATGAAATGCTTTCGGCCATTTGGCAAAAAGTTTTTCAAGCAGAGTTTTCGCTTCATAAGGATCCCGTTCCTCCGCATCCTCTAAAAGCTCGTATGTCGCACAGGTAATGTTGCTTGCAACGATATCCATATCCTGCGGCAGTTCCTCGTAATACTGCAAAAGAAGTATATAAACCGTTTTTGACACTTCGGGAACTTCATCTGTGGAATGGAGCTGAAAACAGGAGCCCTTTTGGTAATATGCATAGGCTCTGCGCAGTCGCATTTCATCCGGATTTTCACCAAGCAAATCTTCTAAACACTCTTCAAAACTTACACCTGCAACCAGTTGTGCGTTTTCTTTGTCTCTTTTGCTTTTTCCTAAAAAATCAAATAATCCCATAATAAAATTCTCCTTATATTTTACAAATTACCAACTAATCTCAATATAGGTATCTTCGCTTTCGTAATATTCGAAGCCAACGTCACCTGCCTGAATTTCAAGAACCGCCTTTTTACCGCCACCCAAATCCTCGGTGTAGACGGTGGAAATGCCGAGAAGACTCTGCTTTTTCGCGTTGTCTAAGTTGATATGTGCGCGCACATAATCTTCGGGAATCATTTCCACAAGGAAGTTATACACTGTAGGATCGCTCTGGGCGGTGTGTTTTTCGGATGTTTCGGAGTAGATGTACTTATCCGGGTCATACGCAAAATACTCATATCGTTTTTCATCCGGATAGAGCACGAATCTTCCCAACGCAATCTTGTCAATCGGGTTATAGCTGTTTTCAAAGGTGTAGGTGCCGTCGCCGTTGTTTTCCACTTCAATTTCTCCGGCATCCTCACCGTCTTTGACCCACTCAATATCAGCATCAAAGTCGATTTTCTTCAACACTTTGCCAAGCTCGTCGGCAGGTTCTTCTTCCTTTGCGCCCAGCAGCTTGTAATCAGCATAGTCCTCCGGCTTACTTGTGTCTTGCGGCTCCAAGA
>CALAXC010000192.1 GCA_937894775.1 uncultured Clostridia bacterium | reverse complement strand
TTAAATACCTCTGAGCAAGCCATGTCATCGGTTATGTCCACAGCGCTGTCTCGACTCAACGCCTTCCTCGACTCCGAGCTGGAACAGATCCTCTGCTTCGATACTGCCATCGATGCTGAGAAGTTCTGCAGTACGAAATCTGCCATTTTTATCGTACTGCCTGAGGAAGATACCTCCAAGCACTTTATGGTGTCTCTGATCGTTCAGCAGATGTACCGTGAGATCCTCGCCGTTGCAGATGAGAACGACGGCCGACTCAAAAACAGAGTCATGATGTACCTTGACGAGTTCGGTACGATCCCGAAGATCGAAGGTGCAGAGATGATGTTCTCCGCATCCCGTTCCCGTAGAGTATCTATCGTTGCCATTATTCAGTCCTTCGCACAGCTCCAAAAGAACTACGGCAAGGAAGGCTGTGAGATCATCACCGACAATACGCAGCTAACGGTGTTCGGTGGTTTCGCACCAAACAGCGAATCCGCACAAGTACTGTCCAAGGCTCTCGGTAGCAGAACGGTGCAGTCAGGCTCCGTGAACCGAGGCAAGAACGATCCGTCTCAAAGCTTACAGATGATTGAACGCGCCTTGCTCACACCGGACGAGCTGAAATCACTTCCCAAAGGCACATTCGTCGTAATGAAGACAGGCTTCCATCCCATGCAGGTCAAGCTAAAGCTCTTCTTCAAATGGGGTATCGTATTCCCGAAGGAGATCTATGCCGTTGCGGATAAGGGCAACCGAAAGGTGTCCTATGCGAACAAGTCCAATCTCGAGGATACAATTGTAATGCTGTACTCCACGCAGAGCGTTGGCGAAAAGATGACCGAGGAAGAACGTGCAACGCACCGTCCCGGTCCCGATCGGCGAAACCGAACCGACATGGGATTCTCACCTCGTAAGCCAGGAAGAAAACCGAAGGCTGAAACGGATGATGACGATGATGCTGAAAAGGGCGACAGTATGCCTATGGCACAATCCAACATCCCCGCAGGTGAAGAAACCGAGATCATAATCAACGAGAAGGGAGATATCGTCGATGAGAGAATTCGAAATGATCTTCCGAGATGACGTGTCCTTCCGAGCGCAGAGTATCTACCGATACCTGCGCTATCGGCAAGGCAAAAACGAAAGCTGTTACCAGTCCCATAAAACCATAGCCCGTGAAAACAAATGCAGCGTATCCACCGTAAAACGTGCGATTGATGAGCTTGTGCAGAAGGGATATATCGAGAAGATAAATCAGCGGAGGTCAAATGGCAGTAAGACCTCCAACCGATATATCTGCAAATGACGGCAAAAAACAAGTCCACGACCAAGGGAGTAGTCTGCCCCCGTCG
>CALAXC010000191.1 GCA_937894775.1 uncultured Clostridia bacterium | reverse complement strand
TTTGTACGCCGACGAGAACCAAATCACGACTTCTGCATCTGAATGACTCAGCCCCACCCCTATCCTTCAAGAACTTTGCTGAAAGGGTTTGGCTTTTTGCCTTAATTGTTGCGTTCGCCACTCCGTCGCGTCATCCTGAGCGAAACGAAGTGAAGTCGAACTTTTTTTCGTATGGGAACGAAAAAAAGCGCAAGGCGTAGCCGTAGCGGGATCTACGACGGTGGCATTTTTTAATTTTTCATTTATTCAACTACTCATCCACCGCTATCGCGGTCCCCCTTCTCTCACAAGAGAAGGCTAATTTATGCCGTTCTTTTGGCGGCTGATTGGTGAAAAGTACAAACTTTTGCTTTGTTTAAATTTGTTGTCGAAAGCATCACATCTCCTAAGCCTTCTCCAGTGGGAGAAGGTGCTGAGCTTGCGAGGCGGATGAGGTGTCTTTTTTGTTTTTTAACTACTCATCCACCGCTATCAAAAGTTGTTTTTTTACTCCTTTTACTTTGTATTAATCGCATAATATATAAAAACCTTGACTGTAAATTGGCGTATATTCACAAAGATTTTTTGCAAGGGGTTGAGTTTGTTGACTTTTTTGAAATAAAATGCTATAATTTTATTGTATTGGAATTTATTTCTTATAAAATATAAAGGAGAATAACAATGAAGAAAGTTGCGGTTAAGGTATTATCTGTATTACTTTGTTTACTTATGGTAGTGCCTTGCTTTTCAATCTTGACTTCTGCGGAGAATGTGACCTACAGAAAGGGCTCTAATGACGTGTCCTCGGCTTACAAGGGCTCCCGATTTTATAAAAACCTTACACAGATACCGCTTACAGGTGACGGTGTTACAGACGTATTGGCTGTAGCTCTTTCACAGCTTGGTTACGTAGAGGGAACAAACCAATCGGGATTTAACGGTACTCAGGGCGGCGGCGGAAATTATACTGAATTCTGCTATAATATGGGCTCTGTTGGCGGATACGCATATGCTTGGTGTGCGGCTTACGTTTCCTGGTGCTTGCTTCAGTCGCGTTGCACCGATCAGAATTCGCAGGGCGCGTGGGCGCGTAATCATATGGGTGATAAAAATTACATATGGAGAGAAGTAGGCTGTCCGAAGTGGTATGAAAACCTCAAACAATGCGGATACGGATATGCTGCGAGCAGCAGCTATACTCCTAAATCGGGTGACCTTGTATTCTTTACGGGTAGCGGTCACATAGGTATAGTAAGATACGTTAAAAACGGAACGGTTTATACTATAGAGGGTAACACCGGAAACGCGGCGGGACTTAATCCCGAGGGCGGCGGAGTTTACTGTAAGAGCTATGCGAGAAGCTATTCTAAGTTTTTAGGATTTGGATCGCTTCCTTACAAGAAGGTCGATACCGCTCCTAAGGTTGATTATACGGGTGAAAATCCAACCACCGGCCTTTGGATAGGAGAAACAAATAAATATTTGTATACCTCTTCAAGCCTTTCGGGTGATTATACAGTTATCCCTAAGGGTACTTTCTTTGAGGTAACGAAAATCGTAAGCAAATCTTGTTATCAGGTAAAATATGACGGTAAGACAGGTTACGTTCAGACACAGGCGGGCGGTGGAGATCCGATTTATCAGGCAACTTCAACAAGCACTGCAACGAGCGTACCTACTGAAAAGGAAACCGAAAAAGAGACCGAAGCAAAGGTTACGCCAAATAAGTATGCTATTACCTCTGAACTTAAAAAGGTAAAAGAACATATCGGCAGCGGAATCAGTAAATTTACTCTTGACGGAGCAAAGATAAAAGAGGTCGATACCTTTGAGGTCAATGCGGGTCAAAAGTTGGGAATCGAAGGCTATGCAGGATTTTCGACATCAATAAAAGAGTTTGGATATTATTTTGACGGCAATTCCGAAAATGCCGTATTGGGCTCTAAAGCCAAAACTGCCAGTGCTACAGTAAAGGGCAAAGCGGGCGATAAGGCAAAGCAATTTGCTATCGAAGCAGATACATCGTCGCTTACAGGCGGAGCGCATACCGTTACGTACCTTGTTAAGTTTACCAACGGTAAGACCTGCGACCTTGTAACGCTTAATCTTAATGTGAGCGGCTCGGCAGTAGCCATCGACGGATCTGAAAGCTCGTCGGAAACAGGCGAGATCGGCGACGGATGCGGCGGAGTTATTACTGCGGGATTTGCATTACCGATAGCTTTGGCTGTGGGTGTTGTGTTTATAAAGAAGAAAAAAGAAGATTAAATAAATAGATTGAAAAGGAAAATAACATTATGAAAAGATCTTTTAAAATTGTAATTTCTTTTGTTCTTGCGCTGACACTTTTTTGTGTATGCGCGTTGTCTGCATCAGCGATGCAGATATTTGTAAAGACGCTGTCAGGAAAAACAATAACTCTTGAGGTCGAGCCTAATGACTCTATAGATGCTATAAAGGCGAAGATTCAGGAAAAAGAGGGTATTCCCCCTGATCAGCAAAGACTTATTTTCTCAGGTAAACAGCTTGAAGAAGGAAAAACTCTTTCGGATTATAATATACAAAAAGAGTCTACCTTACATCTTGTTTTGAGAGTACGCACTAATGTTTTGACAAGCCTTGATGAGTCTGCAGCGGTGGATGTCGTTATAACTTATGAGGAGAGTACGGTTTCTACGGATGTTATTTACAGTGTGGATGTTGAATGGACGGATATGAATTTTGTTTATGGCGGTGCAACCGCACAGTGGAATCCTTCCGAGCATAGTTACAGCACACAGACTAAAGATCCCGATTGGATAAAGAAGGATGGAAAGGTTACTGTAACAAACCACTCTAATTCGGCTGTTGGAGTTTCAATAGCATTTGAGAAGGCTGATGAGCCTAACGGAACTGCTGATCTTACAGTTTCCGAAGCGAATTTTGATCTTGCATCTGCTGAGGATGTTGAATTTAATGCAGCTCCTCAAAAGATTTCGGAGCTTACCGCGACGGGTGTTCCCCAAAAAGACGGTCTTATGGGTAAACTTACAGTTACTATAGGTACTCCTAATTCGTAAAATATTGAAATACCGCTTTATTATCGGCTGGTCGGTAGTAAAGCGGTATTTTTATCTTAAAAATTGTCTATTTGTGAAAAAAAGCAAATATTAAATTGTTATAAATTTACAAAAAAGTTTTGTGGTGGTCCTATTCGGTTGACTTTTATATCTATAAATGGTATAATTAACATATATGGAAAAATAATCCTTAAGGGAGAATGAATATGAAAAAAAGGATGATAAAGGTTTTGTCACTTTTGATATGTCTGCTTGTGACGGTTTCTTGTTTTTCTGTTTTTGCTTCAGCAGAGAAAATTTCTTATTCAACCGGCGCGGCAGGAGTTTCGGATGCCTATAAGAATTCAAAGTATTATAAAAATCTTACTTCGATCGAGCTTACGGGCGACGGAGTTACCGACACACTTGCGGTTGCTCTTTCGCAGATAGAGTACGTTGAAGGAACAAGCTCGTCGGGTTTTAGCGGAACTCAGGGCGGCGGTGGAAACTATACCGAGTTTTGCCGTAACTATGGCGAAGGCTCGTCCTACGCTTGGTGTGCGGCATATGTTTCTTTCTGTCTGTTTCAGTCGAGAGCTACCACGAGCACCTCAAAGCAAACTGTCTGGAGAGATATTTATTGCCCGAGATGGTATCAGAATATGAAAAATGCGGGGTACGGTCACGATGCGGGAAGCAATTATGAGCCTAAGCCCGGAGATCTTGTGTTTTTCACGGGAGGCGGACATATCGGCATAGTTCGTTATTATAAAGACGGAAGAGTTTATACTATAGAGGGAAATACAAGTAACAGCGCAGGTCTTAATCCTGAGGGCGGCGGTGTTTACTGTAAGAATTACGCAAGAGATTATCATAAGTTTTTAGGATTTGGCACACCGCCATATAAGAAAAACGATAAAGCGTTTAAAGTTGATTACACAGGAGAAAAGCCTACTACAGGCTTGTGGATAAGTGATACTGTTAAAAATCTTTATCCCGATACAAAGCTTAGCGACAGCACTAAGTACACCGAAATACCTAAGGGAACTATTTTTGAGGTAACTAAGCTTTTGAGCAAGAGCTGTTACGAGGTAAAATTTGACGGAAAGACGGGTTATATCAAGGCTGAGGGCGGAAGTCCTATTTATCAGGTGACATCTAATGCCGAGTTTAAAACGGTTCCCGACAAGATAGAGCCTGAGGTAGTTGCAAACAAATATGCTATTACAAAAGAGATAAAAAAAGTAAAGACTCATATCGGAAGTGGGCTTAATAAATGCCTTATAGACGGTAAAAAAGTAAACGAGAGTGAATCATATACTCTTGCCGCAGGGCAGACGATGGAGATTCAAGGCTTTGCGGGATTTTCAGCTTACATAAAGGAATTCGGATATTATTTTGACGGTAATGCTGAAAATGCAGTTTGGGGTTCAGAACCTAAAGAACCTAATGCTGATGCAAAGAAGAAGGCGGGAGATAAAGCGAAGCTCTTTGATATAAAGGCGGATACCTCCTCGCTGAACGGTGGAAAGCATACTGTAACTTACGTTGTAAAATTCTTGAATAATAAAACTTGTGAGCTTATAACTCTTGATCTTGACGTGAACGGAGAAGGCGGCGGAATTTATAATGGAGATGGAAGCGGAAACGAAAGCGGATCAGAGACGGGAATTTCTGATGAACTTGGATGTGATGCTTCGGTAGCTATGGGTGTTTCCTTGCCTGTTGTAATGCTTGCAGGTGCTATTCTTATAAAAAAGAAAAAAGAATATTAAGGTATTATTATTTTTTGGAGGAGTGACTATGAAACAGAAATTTTTATCTTTTCTTAGCATCATTATGGTTCTTTTTATGCTATTTAATTTTGCCGCATGTACTAAAAAAGAACCTATCAAAAATACAGATGCTTCCGATACAGAAAGTTCTGTGAATGATACGCAAGATACAGTAGATCAGGAAGATTCTGAAAAAGCTGATGGCGAGGAAGAGGCTGAGAATGACGGAAATTCCGAGAATAACGAGAATTCTGAAAACAGCGGTGATAATAATGATCCGACGCCAACACCCGAGCCTGAACCTGAGCCAGAACCCGAACCTGAGCCCGAACCCGAGCCCGAGCCTGAACCCGAGCCCGAGCCTGAACCCGAACCCGAGCCCGAGCCTGAACCCGAGCCTGAACCCGAACCCATTAAGCTTAATTTTGGTACTTATAATATAAACGGTGCTACTGCGGATGCTACTCAGATAGCAAGTGAAATAAAGCTTGAAATTACCGCAAGACCCGGTTACGGAGCTCCCGATATAATCGGCCTTCAGGAAGTAAAGGATGAAGCGCAGCTTAAGACTATAGCACAAACAGCAGGATATCAGTATTATTTCTTCTTTAATACAGGCGCAACAGACGGCGGTCTTGCGATAATGAGTAAATATCCGTTTAAGACCGCTACGGGAACTACGGAAAATCCAAGATTGATTTCTTATTCGAATTCACATCTTAAGCTTGGATATGCACAGATAGTGGTTGAGGAAACCGTAATAAATTTCTATGTATGTAAGCTTAGCACTAATGCAAATACCCGTGCGCTTCAGATAACAGATCTTGTTGATAAGGTCAAGACTAACAGCAATTATTTTGTAGCGGGTGATTTTTCGACAAGTGATTTTAACGAATTTTCGGCTATGAATAAGCTTGGAATTGCTAATGTAAAATATGGTGAGAACGGTCCGTATAATACGGTTATAGGTGATACAAGCGCTATGCCTGATAATCTTCTTTATCATAATGAAGCTTGGACTGTGGAGATCTTTAAGAGAGGAACAACGAGCAGTAAAGCTCCTTCCGATCATATGTTCTGTTTCTCAACAGCTACATTTAATGCAAAATAAAACAAAAAACAGGTTGCTCACGCAACCTGTTTTTTGTTTTTTATTATGCCAAAAGATACATAATAAGCGCTGAAACTCCGCTGAGGGCCATAAGTCCTGCAAGAATCCAGCATATTATACGAATGGTAGTTTTTTTCATAATATTTCACCTCGTTAAATATTTGTTATAGTAAGTTGAAGCTGTGACAGATCGCTGTCAGGAATAGTTACGCCCGCTGCGGGAAGCTTTAGCTTTTTGTATCCTTTTGAATATGCTTCGGGGATCTCCGCGGTCGCAAATACTACGCGATCATTCTTTCTCATATTTATAAGTGTTGTTCCGCCTGACGTTCTTGTTGCTTTCTTTGTTATAAGCGATGTTTTAAATGTTATTGCTTTTTCTGCGCTGCTTACAAGTAATATGTCATACGGATCTTTTTCTTTCTCATAGAATACAGCTACTATGGGAGAAGCTGAAGAATATGCGTTGATAAGCTTTTTGCGGTTGCCCTTGGTTTCATAGCAGTTCGCAGGAATTCGAACGCCCTTGCCGTTTTCAAAGATATAAACAAAGCTTTCGTCTTCGGGATAGCTTGGCTGTAGCCTCATAAATATCGGCTTTTCACTTTCCTCCATACCGAGCTTTGAGGGGAGAAATTCACCCATCGCTGATGCTTTGCAGCAATCAAAGTCCGAAACCTTTGCTCGGAATATCTGACATTTATTTGTGACAAATATTATATCGGAAATATTTTCTGCGTCGAAGGATTGGAATATAGCATCACCGTCTTTGAGCTTTTGTTCGTCGTTTCCTCTGAGTGACTGAAGAGTGATCTTCTTGAAATATCCTTCTTTTGTAAGATAGAGTCGGGCGTTGAAGTTTTCGACCTCTTCTTTTTCTTCGTATTCTATAATATCGTCGGTATGAATTATCTGTGAGCGGCGCGGCTGACCGTATTTTTTCTTTATTTCGGTGAGCTGTGAAGAAATTAAAGCTTTTATCTTGAGCTCGTCCGAAAGAATGTCCTCGATCTTTGCGATCTCATTTTGCAGATTTTCTATTTCATTTATGCGGTTGATAATATATTGCTTGTTGAGGTTGCGAAGCTTGATCTCTGCTATATATTCCGCTTGTATTTCGTCGATTCCAAAGCCTGACATAAGGTTGGGGATAACGTCCTCTTCCTTTTCTGTGTGTCTTATTATACGTATTGCTTTATCGATATCGAGCAATATTTTACCAAGTCCCAAGAGAAGGTGAAGCTTGTCCTGCTTTTTCTTTAAGTCGTAGCTAAGCTCACGGCGAACGCAGGAAATTCTGAATGTTATCCATTCCTTCAGTATGTCTATTATACCGAGCTGCATAGGATGTGAATTTACAAGCACGTTGAAATTACACTTAAAGCTGTCTTCAAGAGGAGTTATCTTGAAGAGCTTTGCCATAAGCTTGTCGGGATCTACGCCTCTGCGGAGATCAAGTGTAAGCTTGAAGCCGCTGAGGTCGATCTCATCACGGAAATCGACGACCTCTTTGAGCTTACCTTCCTTTACCAGATCGGATATCTTGTTGAGTATTATCTCTATTGAAGTAGAGTAGGGGATCTGAATTATATCTATACAGTTCTGTGCTTTATCGTAGTTGTAGCGTGATCTTATTTTTACCGAGCCTGAACCTGTTTCATATACCTTTCTCATATCCTCGCGGTTGTAAACTATAGCGCCGCCACCGGGAAAATCGGGAGCTTTTATAATATCGAGTATCTTATCTACCGATACCTTGGGGTTCTTAAGTATGGCTATCGTTCCGTCGCATATCTCGGCAAGGTTAAATGAGCATATATTAGATGCCATACCTACCGCAATACCCATATTCGGTGTTACGAGAATATTAGGGAAGGTCGTGGGAAGAAGCACGGGTTCTTTCATTGTGTTGTCATAGTTGTCAACGAAGTCTACCGCGTCCTTATCGATACCTCTGAATAGCTCGGCGCAAAAGCTGTCAAGCTTTACTTCTGTATATCTTGATGCCGCAAAGCTCATATTTGATGAGTATTGCTTACCAAAGCTTCCTTTTGAGTCTACGAGCGGATGAAGAAGTGATTCGTTTCCTCTTGTAAGGCGCACAAGTGTTTCATATATAGCCATATCTCCGTGAGGATTAAGCTTCATCGTTTGACCGACTACGTTTGCGCTTTTTGTTCGCGGACCTGTAAGAAGTCCCATTTTATACATCGTATAGAGTAATTTTCTATGTGAGGGCTTGAGTCCGTCTATTTCGGGAATAGCTCTCGAAACTATAACGCTCATAACGTATGGCATATAGTTTTTCTCTATAGTGTCGGTTATTAATTGCTCTTGCGCGGGAGCGTATACTATTTCGGTTACGTCTTTAAGGTTAGAGCCCTTTGATGCTCTTGATGACCTTTTTGCCATTTGTTTTCCGTCCTTATTTTATATATCTTTTTTTGTAATTGTTTCTACTGTATGTGCGGCGGCTCGTATCATTCTGTTGTAAAGAGCAAGTCCCATACCGCTTTTTTTAGGGAGATGCGCATATATTATATCAATAGACATTTCATCCGCTGCTCTCAATGCGCCAAAAAGCCGCTGTGCTTGTGTTTGAAGATCTTCTTTTGCACCAATGTCTATAAAATTAGCGCCGCTTAAAAGTGAAATTTCCTCGCTGTAGGCGAGTATTAAAACACGTTTATCCTTTGATCTTTTTATAAGCTCTTTTTCTACGTCGGAGCTGTCACCGTCAAGAAGCACCAGCGGAGCTTTTGGGGCGTAATGGCGGTATTTCATTCCCGGAGAGAGCGGCCGTTCGTTTTCTTTGAGGGCTTCGGTTACCGCAGGCGCGATCGTGACATTTTCGCAAACGCATAAAAGCGCGTCCGGAGAAATTGCTCCCGGGCGGAGAAGTGTGAGCGAATTGCCGTCTATTTTTACGATGGTCGATTCAAGACCGATCTCACAGGATCCGCCATCGATTATTGCGTCTATCTTGCCGTCCATATCCTTTATTACGTGATGACCTTCGGTTGGCGAAGGACTTCCCGAAAGATTTGCCGACGGAGCCGCTATCGCTTCTTCCGCACTTTTAATAAGCGCTCTTGCTATTTTGTGCGAAGGACAGCGCACCGCAACGGTGTCAAGCCCTCCCGTGACTTCATACGGTATAGTGTCTTTTTTTGGCATAATAACGGTAAGCGGTCCCGGCATAAAAGCTTCGCTGAGCTTGTAATAAAGCTCTGATGTGTATGCATAGCGCTCAGCATCTTTTGGCTCTGCTACGTGAATAATAAGTGGGTTATCGCTTGGTCTGCCTTTTGCCGCATATATTTTCTTTGCGGCATTTTTGTCGGTCGCAAGAGCGCCGAGTCCGTAAACCGTTTCGGTAGGGAAGGCAACGAGTCCTCCGTCTTTTAATAGAGATGCACAAAAAGATATCTCTGCTTTATTCGGTTTATCTGGATCTACAGAAAATATTTTAGTCTGCATCGCTTCAGTCCTTTTCTTTTTGTTATTTTTTATGAATTCTGACTCTTGAGCTTTTCTGCTGTATCGGCTGTGATCAGCGCATCTATCATAGCACCGATATTTCCATTCACAAAGCTTTCGAGCGAATAAAGGGTAAGACCTATTCGGTGATCGGTTATGCGCCCCTGAGGATAATTATAGGTCCTTATGCGCTCGCTTCGGTCACCTGTTCCGACTTGACTTTTACGGTCGGAAGCAATTTTTTCATTTTGTTCGGTAAGCTTTATATCGTAAAGCTTGGTTTTGAGCATTTTAAGTGCTTTGTCGCGGTTTTTGAACTGACTTCGTTCTTCCTGACATTCTATAACTATTCCCGTCGGCTTGTGAGTTATACGGACTGCCGATTCGGTTTTGTTGATATGCTGTCCGCCCGCACCGCTTGATTTGCAGGATTCCACCGTGATGTCTGCGGGGTTTATCTCAACCTCTACATCCTCGGCTTCGGGAAGGACTGCAACTGTTGCGGTCGACGTCTGTATTCTGCCTTGAGATTCGGTTTCGGGAACACGTTGAACACGGTGTACTCCGCTTTCGAATTTAAATCTTGAATAAGCACCGTCACCCTCGATCATAAAGGTTATTTCTTTATATCCGCCAAGCTCGGTTTCATTTACATTCATAACCGAGGTCTTAAATCCCGTGGCTTCTGCGTACATTGTGTACATACGGTAGAGGACTGCAGCAAAAAGTGCGGCTTCTTCGCCGCCCGCTCCGCTTCGTATCTCGACCATAACGTTTTTGGAATCGTTGGGATCTCTTGGCAAAAGTAATATTTTCAATTCTTCGGTAAATGCTTCGATCTTTGCTTTCGCTTCTTTATATTCCGATGCGGCAAGCTCGCGCATATCGGCATCAAGCGGTTCGTCGAGCATTTCTTTAAGCTCTTTACACTCGGCTTCTGCCGATTTGTACTGGCGGTATTTTTCGATTATAGGCGTAAGCAGCTTGTATTCCTTCATCAATGCGGTATATTTTTCCTGATTTGAAAATATATCGGGTGACGAAAGACTTTCTTCGATAGAAATATACTTCTGTTCTGCGTCCTTAAGTTTTTCTAACATATATTCCTCTTAAGATAATAAATGATCAAATAAATATCAGTCAAAGTTGTAGAAAGCTTTTACAGCTTTATGCGTTTCATATACGTCGACCTTTGCCGCAAGCTCATAAGGTGCGTGCATAGCGAGGAGCGGAACTCCGAGATCTATGGTTTCTATATTGTGCTTTGAAATATATTTAGCAACTGTTCCGCCTCCGCCTGCATCGACTTTACCAAGCTCTGCAGACTGCCATACAACACCGTTTTCTTCCATAGCGGCACGAAGCCATGCAACGAATTCTGCGTTTGCATCGTTGGTATCGTATTTTCCGCCTGAGCCCGTATATTTGGTAAAGACTGCACCGCAGCCTACAAATGCCGAGTTCATTTTTTCAAATACTTCGGGGAAGTTCGGATCAAATCCCGCACAAACGTCTGCTGAAAGACATTTTGAATTTGCTCTTATGAGTGCGGGAGAGATATTGAGAGAAGCGGCGATCTCGTTTATTATATCAAGCATAAGATCGCTCTGCATTCCGCTTGCTCCGTCGCTTCCCGTTTCTTCCTTGTCGGCAAGAATACACATTATCGAATGCTTGGAATCAAGTGATTCGATAAGCGCTGTAAGAGAAGGATAAGCGCAAACTCTGTCATCGTGACCGTATGACGCTATCATAGAGCGGTCAAATCCTACGTCACGTGCCTTAAGAGAGGGGACTGCGCAAAGCTCTGAAGAAAGGAAATCCTCTTCCGTGATGCCGTATTTCTCGTTGATAAGCTTTAGAACCGCTGTTTTTACAGAGGTATCTTCACTGTCGCTGTCCGGCATATTGCCGAGAACTACGTTGAGCTGTTCGCCCTTTATAGCCTCCGAAAGAGAAAGCTTGTTCTGCTCTCTGCCAAGATGGGGAAGAAGATCGGTGATATAGAAAATAGGATCGTTTTCATCTTCACCGATGCAAACGTCAACGGTGCGTCTGTCTTTGGTGATAATCACACCGTGAAGCGACAGAGGTGCGGTAACCCACTGATATTTGCGGATACCGCCGTAATAGTGTGTCTTGAAAAATACAAGACCGTTATCCTCATAAAGCGGACACTGCTTGATGTCAAGTCTTGGCGCGTCAATGTGTGACGCTGCTATGCGAAATCCGTTTGCAAGGCTTTCGCTTCCTATTGTGAATACAAAAAGATTTTTGCCGCGGTTATTATAATAAAGTCTGTCACCGACGTTTATTTTGTCACCGAATTTATATTCTTTGAATCCGTAGGGCGCGAGCATATTGATTGCAACCTTTACCGCTTCACGTTCGGTCTTTGCATTGTTGAGAAAGTCTTTATAGCCTTCTGCGTAATCAAATGCCGCCGCTATATTCTTTTTGTCTGTTTTTTTATAAACCGTTTCTTTTTTGTAGCTGAGATTTTCGTTCATTTTACACTTACCTCGTTTCTGTAATATGTATCCTTATAATATTCGATAGCTTTATTGACTTTTTTTACGTAGCTTTTTACGTTTGGATCGGGGATTTTTGTAAGCTCACCCTTTTCGTTGGAATATTTAGGATCGTTGAGCCATTCCGATACTGTGCCTTCACCCGCGTTATATGCGGCGAAAACGGTGTTCCATTTATGAAATCTGTTAAAAAGATATCTGAGATAATAAACTCCGTAACGAATTGCGGTATCGGGGTCCTCAAGCTCCTCGAATGCGGTATCCTCGTCAAGATGTTTACCTGAAGATATGAATTTGAAGGTGTTGGGAATCATCTGCATAAGACCTAAGGCTCCGCTTTCCGATGTCAGATCGGGATCAAAATTGCTTTCGGTTTTTATAATTGCGTATATGATATATTCGGGAACGTTGAATTCCGATGCGTATTTTTCTACTATTTTGCTGTATTTTATAGGGTACGCATTACTCTGATGCATAGAGATTATAAAATTTGCTATGAAGCTTACAGCGATAGATGCGAGGATTATTGCGATAATTATGACTGTTCTTTTACGATTGCTCATCATCCGCCCTCCGACTCGCTCAGTCCAAGCTCGCACAAAAGGTCGCTCGCTTGCTTTATAAGCTCAGATTCATCACCGTTGTTGTAGATTATCTTGTCCGATCTCTCTATATAAAAGCTGTCGGGCTTTTGCGCTTGAGTGCGGAGCAGGGCATCTTCTTTTGTTATGTGATCACGTACCGATATGCGAATTACTCTTTCATCTTTTGGAGCAAGTACAGATACCGTAATATCACAGCTCTTATCGTATCCCGCTTCAAAAAGAGTGGGAGCATCGATAATAAGAAGAGGGGCGCCTTTGGCTTTGTGTTCATTTGCGATGCGATCAAGCTGTTTTTTTACAAGCGGAAGGACCGTGCTGTTGAGAAGCTCAAGCTGAGAACTGTCTGAAAAGACGTGCGCAGCGAGCTTTTTTCGGTCGAGCTCACCGTCGGCAAGGAAAAAACCGCTTCCGAATTTTTCCCGTATCGCATCAAGAACCTCTGAAGGAGGTATAAGCATAGAATGGTAAAGCTCGTCTGCGTTTATGCAGGGAAAGCCTTTTTTTGTGAGTATTTCGGCAAAGCAGGTCTTTCCCGAACCTGAGGGACCTGTGAGTCCTACTGTTTTCAAAGCTGTTCCTCCTTTTTAATTTTTCTTTCTTCAAATATATATAATATTTCAAATTATATTATAACGCATTTTTTCTTTTTTTTCAAGAGCAAACGCAAGTTTTTTATTTCTTTTTGACGTGCTTACCTGCTTATTGTGAAATAAATAAAAAAGGCTGTTGAAAAAAACGACGAAAGATAGTATAATATATGTATAATGATCAAAGAAAGGGTTGCGGTATGAAGAAATATACTATTGCGCTTTTTGATGCCGATGAAACACTGTTTGATTTTTCAAAGAGTGAAAGTGCGGCTTTTTGCGAGGCTCTTGCTTCATTCGGCGTTGAAGCTGATGAAGATATGGTAGTTACTTATAAAAAAATAAATGACAGCTTATGGAAAAAGCTTGAGCGAGGTGAGATAGCCAGAGAACGTCTTGTCTATCAGCGCTTTGAAATGTTTTTTGACACTTACGGAATTTCTGCCGATGCAAAGATAATGGCGGAACGTTATCTTTCTGCGCTTGCTGAAAAGACCTATCTTATAGACGGCGCGAAGGAGCTTATTTCTTCGCTTGACGGAAAGGTGAAAAAATATATAGTAACTAATGGCGTTGAGCGCGTTCAACGTTCGAGATATGCAAATTCCGAGCTTTACGGATGCTTTGACGGAATATTTATTTCTGAGGCTATAGGTGCAAACAAGCCTGATCCGCGCTTTTTTGAATATGTGGCGGCGCACATAGATGGGTTTCAGAAGGAAAATGCTTTGATTATCGGTGATTCTTTAAGCTCAGATATTCTCGGCGGAATAAATTTTGGAATCGATACCTGTTGGTTTTCGCCAAAGGGCGGAAGCGGTGAGCTTTCACCTACCTATACTGTGAAAAAGCTTGATGAAATAATACCTATATTATTGGGGAGTTTAGATTGATGAAAAGATTTGAAGCTTTTTTGTCGGAAAATCAAATTGAATACAGACTCGAAGAATCTGTTGCAAGCAGATCGACCTTTAAGATCGGTGGGACCGTCGCTATAGCGGTCTTTCCGTCAAGTGTTGATGAGCTTTGCACAGCTCTTCGCTTTGCATATACAAACGGAATAAAGTATGAGATAGTAGGTAATGCGTCGAATATTTTATTTGCCTTTGAAAGATATAACGGAGCAATGTTTTTTACTTCGAAAATCAACCGTATATCCTTTGAAAAAACAAGTGTTTATGCCGAGTGCGGAGCTTCTCTTACAAGACTTGCAGATGCCTGTGCAAAGGCTTCGCTGTCCGGATTTGAATTTGCATACGGTATTCCGGGACGCATAGGCGGATCGGTCTATATGAATGCGGGGGCGCACGGTTCTTCTGTTTCGGATGTGCTTGAATACAGTGATGCGTTTGACGTTTCTACGGGTGAGCGCATAAAAATAACCGAGCATTTTTTCGGTTACCGTAAAAGCATTTATATGGAGAGAAAAGAACTCGTTTGTCTTGGCGCAAAGTTTCGTTTAAAAGCAGAAGAGTCGGAAAAAATATTTGAAGTGATGCGCAGAAATACCGAAAAGCGACGTGCTTCACAACCGCTTGAATTTCCGAGCGCGGGAAGCTATTTCAAACGTCCCGAAAATGATTTTGCGGGTAGGCTGATAGAAGAATGCGGTCTTAAAGGCGAACGCATTGGCGGAGCAGAGGTATCTGTAAAACACGCAGGGTTTATTATAAACGTTGGCGAAGCTGTTTATACCGATGTTCTTGCGCTTGAAGAAAAAATAAAGGAAAGGGTATTGAGCCGTTTTGGTGTTGAACTGTCACGCGAGGTAAGGCTCATAGAGGATAAAGATGTCGTTTTCAACGCAGATAATTGAAGAGCTTCTTGAACTTGATTTTGAAAAGACCTGCTGCAAAAAGGCGTTTTTATTCGGTATGCTTTTTGGCGCTCAAAAGGGAGAGGGCAAAAGAACTGTTGCCGAGTTTAAGACAGAGCAGAGCGCTGTCGCGGCGGCTGAAATATTAAAAAAGCAGTTTGCGGCAGATCCCGAGCTTTTTTGCGTCAACCGTGCGGGCAGAAGATTTTATGCTGTAGGCGTTACTTCAAAGGCGGTTTCGATCTATATCTACAGAATAGACCGTGAAGACGGTGAGCAAAGCGAAAGACTTTGTGAAGTAGTGGGCTTTCGCTGTAATGACTGTCCTAAGGCTTTTTTGGCGGGCGTTTTTGTGTCGGTGGGAACAGCTACCGATCCCGAAAAGAGATATTCGCTTGAGCTCAGTGCAAAAAGCGAGGGAAGGGCGGCTTTGCTTTCTGATTTTTTGTGTACTTACATCGGTCAGCCCGGATGTGCCGATCGCAAAACAAGGATAGGGTTTTATTATAAAGGGAATGAGGCTATAAGCGATATTCTTTCTTATATAAGAGCGGATAAAGCCTCATATTCTGTCATCAATGCATACGTTGGACACGATATAAAAAATTATGAAAACCGTGCTACCAACTGTGTTTTGACTAATATACAAAAATCTGTTGATGCAGCAAGAAGGCAGATAGATGCTATAGAAAAAATAAAAAAGAGCGGCCGTTTTGAGCTCCTTAGCGATGAGCTTCGTTATACCGCTGAGTTGAGATGCGAGAATGATTCGGCAACACTTTCCGAGCTTGCCGCACTTCACGATCCGAGCATATCAAAGTCGGGACTTAACCGACGTCTTGAAAATATAATGAGAATAGCCGCAGAAATAGAGTAAAATGTATATTGCTTAAAGTAAAAGAGAGGCTGTCGCATTCAGATGCGACAGCCTCTTATTTTTGTTTTTATCAACCGAAAGATTCGGGCGGGAGCGAGCAATCTTCTGCAACAAGGTCAAATTTCTTTCCGTTTGATGTGAAGAAGAGGACCATTGCATTGGAATCGTCGTCAACTACGTATGCATATCCGTTCTTACCTACACCCATCTGCATTGTGGGAGCTTTTGTAAGATTGATGCTCTTGAATTCTGCGGGAGCCTTTGACGAACCGTCGGTAGATGTGTAGATAACGGTCGACTCTCCGTCGCTTGTGGATTTAGTCTCTGAGAAATAGAGAGTATTTGCACAAAGATTCATAGAGTTGGGATCTGCAAACGCAGAAATTCTTTCCTGAGATTTCTTTGAAGAATCCCAATAGTAAAGGAATACAGGCTCATCGTCCTTGTCACCCGTTGAAGAGAACATATAAACGTCACCCTTCTGTGTGATCTCAAAGTCTGAAACGTATCCGCTTATTACCTTTGCGTTCTTCTCATAGTTAGAAGAAGAAAGTGAAACGCGCTTGAGCTGATCGTTATCGTCTATGTAGTAGAAGTATTTTCCGTCGGGTGAGAATTTACCTGCCTTGTCTACTATCTTGGTACAACCCTTCTTTGTGAGGCGGTAGGTTGAGATCTCGCCGTCCTCATCGACCTCGATCTCACCGTCATCATCGGTTGTGATCATTGCGTTCTGAGCTGTAAAGTAAGCGTTCATAAAGGTATCGACTCTTACAACTGCAGGATCTGCGTTTACAGATCTGAATATACCCTTGCCGAGCTGTGTAAGAGATTTCTTCTCTACGTTGCAAAGGAAGGAGAAAGCACCGTTTGTTGTATCGGTGTAGAATATTATCTCGTTACCTTCTGCGTTTATCTCGGTGATCTCACCGAAAGCTCCGTATTCGGACTTTGTGATAGCGCTGGGCTTTCTTTCTTTTGCGTTTGCATCTATGTAATAAAGTCTGCCGTTTGATTCAGATGTTCCGTAAATATATCTTCCGTCAGAGGAAAGAGCCAAAGGCTTAAATCCTGAGCAGATATCGTCCGAACCCGAATCCTTGAAATATTTAAGAACGTTGATATCGTTACCGTCTTTTGTTCTCTGCGATGTATATACTATTGTGTTTGCATCGTCGGAAATTATAAAGTTACTTGCCGATTCATCTCTGATGATAGGATTGTCAGTGTCGCCTGTAAAGCGGTATATCGTTTTATTGTACTTATAAATGATACCCGGCTTAAGTCTTGCAAGTGCTATGCAGGAGTTAGCCAAGCCCTCGGAAACACTGAGCTTTTTGTTTTGAAGAATATACATTCTTATTCCGCTGTCGCCTGATTCGTCGGAATCGACATTTTCGAGAATATATGCAAAGGAGTTGTCCACTGCGGGAATAAGTTCGATCGGATTTTCAAATTCGGTCTTTACTTTTTCACCGTTTACGAGAACGTGATATTTGCCTTCGGCATCAACGTAGGTGAAATAAGCTGTATCCTGCGCGCAAAGAGCTTCCTTAGGAGCTTTGAGTATAGAAGCGAATATTGCTATGATAACGATAAGCGCTGCTATTGCGAGTACCGCTATGACGAAAGGAGCGATACTTCTTTTCTTCGCGGGCTTTCTTTTTTCGGGAGCGCTCTGACGTTTTTTAGGCGCTCTGCCTTCTTTTTGAGAAGAGCCCGAAACAAAATTTCCAAAATCGTCCCCGTCTGCACTCATAAGAGTTATATTGTTGTCTGCTTTGCGATAAGGGTTGTCCGCGCTCTGCGTTCCCGCCATCGCAACAGCCGGTTTTAAGTTGCTTTTAAAGAGCATAATTACCTCCACGATATATGTAAACTGTATAATTAAACTATTATAATATATTATATCATATTGTTATATCTTCTGCAATATATATTTTACAAAAAAATATTAACAAAATGTAAATAACATCACCTTCAGCACAACATCTTGTGTTGAAAAATGGTGAAAAACAGTCTATTTTGAAATCAGCTGTTTTCCGACTGTTAAAATATCAAAAATAAAAGTCATTTTCGGAGCACATCGAGGTATATTTTTATTTTTGGCGCATATATTTTAGCAGATTTGATTTTTTGAACGGTCAGGAGGTAAAAAGTAATGGATATAGCGCTTAAAAATCGAGCTGCCTACAGCCGAAATTTTACGCAAAACGATGGCGATCTCTTTCCTGAAAGCCTAAGGAGCGTATTTTCGGACAAGCTTTATTTTGAACTCAGAAGCTCGTTTGTTTCTCAGCGGTCTGAAGGTGAGGCGCTTGAAGAGATACGTATACGTCGCGGAAGATACGTTTCTTTTCTGGTTGGTAACGCCTCGCGCAAAAGGAATATATTGTCTTCTTCGCTTACCTTTCCGGAAGATATTGAAGCTATTTTCAGAAGAATATGCGACGGTTCTCTTTATGCTTACAGTGAAAGCATTTCAAACGGTTATATAGCGCTTTCTGACGGAATTCGCGTAGGTATTTGCGGACGCGCTACTGTAGAGGGAAAGAGGATAATCGGTGTTCACGGAATCACCTCTATGAATATCCGTATTCCTCGGAAAGATCTTGTTTTTAATGACAGACTTATTCAAACCGTGAAAAAAAGGATAGATGCGGGGGAAGGAGTACTTATCTTTTCACGCCCTTCGGTAGGAAAGACGACCTGCTTACGCGCACTTGCCTATGCTCTGGCTTACGGTAAGCAGGGGATGCGTGTCGCTGTGGTCGACACGAGAGAGGAGCTTTCCTTTTTGCCTAAAAATGATATGCTTTCTATAGATCTTCTTCTCGGCTATCCTAAGGCTGAGGGAATACGGATAGCGACCTTTTTTATGAATCCGAGTGTTATAATATGCGACGAGATCGGCGGAAAAGATGAGGCAGGAGCGATAATAGATGCGCAAAATTGCGGAGTTCCTCTTATCGCAAGCGCGCACGGAAATGATATTGCATCTCTTATGCGGCGTCCGTCTATATCCGAGCTTCATAAAGCGAGGGTATTCGGTGCTTATATTTCTTTGTCACAGAATGCTTTTGGTGGATATGATATTTCGCCATACGGTTGGGAGGACGCTCAAAGATGGTGTTGAAGCTCATAGGAGCGGTATTGATTATTTTCGGGGCGTTTTTTTGCGTTGCTTATTCCTTTGAAAATATCGAACGCTCCCTGAAAAACGTAAGCGCCTTGAGAACTTTGATTGAATATACAAAAAATATGATCGATTGTTACTCGATGCCCGCGGGTGAAATATTGTCGGGAATCGATACCGAGCTGATAAAAAATTGCGGTTATTCTTTGAAAAAGTTACCCGTTTCCTTCGGTGAGCTCGCCGAAAATTGCGATATCTATGATAAGGAATCAAAGGAGCTGATATTGTCATTTGCAAAGGATTTTGGTAAAAGCTACCGCGCTGACGAGGTCTTGCGGTGTTCCTCTTATCTTGAAAAAATAAGATCAAGAGAGCAAAAGCTTTATAAGGAGTCGCAGAAGAAGAAAAAACTTATAATCACAGTTGCGCTGAGCACAGCTCTTGCGATAATAATACTGTTGATATGACGTAGGTAGGAAGGGAAAATATGGATATAGGACTTATACTTAAGATCGCGGGAATAGGAATACTTATTTCGATCGTTTCTTCGATACTTTCAAAAAGCGGAAAGGACGAGCAGGCTATGATGCTGACCGTAGCGGGGATAATTGTGGTAATGCTTATGCTTGTCGACGAGATAGGCTCGCTTATAGAAAGCGTAAGAACGGTTTTTGAATTCTGATGAATATTTTATTTCGTGCTGTTGGCATAGCTCTGATAGCGCTTATCGCGCTGTCGGTTCTTAAGGGATTTGGAAGCCCGCTTTCGCCTTTTGTAAAGATATGTGCGGTTATTTTACTTTTTGGATTTTTTCTTTTTGAGCTTTCGTCGGGAATCGATGCGCTTAAAGAAATATTTTTTTCGATCGATAATTTAGCTCCTGTTGTAAAGGAGGTTATAGGCGTGATGCTTAAGGCACTCGGTATCGCGTTGATAGGAAGGCTGTGCTCGGATGTCTGTCGGGAGTGTGGAGAAAACGGAATAGCTCAGGGTGTGGAGGCGGTTGCGGGAGTTGTTATATTTTCGCTTTCCTTACCGATACTTGCTAAGATACTTGAGTTTGCCGCAGGAATACTCGGCAGGACTTCCTGACGGAGGCGAAAAATGCGTAGAAGGATCATATGGCTCTTTGTTGTTCTTAGTATCTTTTTTTCGCCACTCTGCGTATCTGCCGAAGAAAATATCGGGATCCCCGATGCCGAATGGAATGGATTTGTCGATTCTGTACCGCCCGAGGCTGAGGAATATTTTGATCTCGGATCTTTATCCGAGCAAAAAAACTTTTCCGACTCGGTTGAAAAAATGACGGAGCCGTCTTATATAGCAAACGTGATATTAGAGCTTACGGGAGTCGAGCTTGAAAGCTCGTACAAGCTTTTGCTTCTTGTTGCGGGTATCCTTATAATCTCGGCTGTTCTTAATACCGTAGCGGGGCAGAGCGAAAGCGCCGCTTTGAAAAGTGTGATGCGATTTTGTTCGCTCGGTGCTATTTTTTGCTCGGTAGGATATATTTTTTATTCGCATTTTTCAAGGCTTGAAATATTTTTTGAGAGGATAGCTGTTTTTATAAACGGAATGATACCCGTTACAGCAAGTATCTGGGCACTTGGTGGCAACGTTACGACTGCTACTGCGGGGAGCGCTACGTTATATTGCTTTCTTAACGTTTTTGAAAAGCTTTGGGCGGCAAGCGCAATACCCATCTCGGCGCTTCTTATAATGCTCGGATTTTGTGATGTTTTATGTACAGAGCTTAAAACAGGTAGGATCGTTGGTACGGTTAAAAAAATATACGGATTTTTTCTTGGACTTACGATGACGGTCCTCCTTTCGGCGCTTGCCGCACAAACAACCCTTACTGCGGCAGCTGATAGCGTGACAGCAAGAACGGGAAGGCTGGTTACGAATACAGTTATTCCGATAGTCGGCGGAAATCTCGGTGAGGCGCTTCGTACCGTTGCGAGCAGCGTGGTCTATCTCAAGGGTATATTCGGGATAGGAGGGATAATTATAATAGCGCTTCTTACTTTGCCTATGGTGTTATCTATTATTCTTACAAGGTTTGTTTTTTCGGTATGCTCGGCTTTTGCCGATATAATAGGGTGCGGTGAAGAAGCAAAGCTTCTCGCGTCCTTTTCGGATGCCTACGGTTCTATGCTTGCTGTAGTTGTGGGAGTGGGAATGATGTTTGTTCTTGCACTCTGCATATTTATAAAAACTGTTGTCGCTGTGGCGTAGGGGGAAGCTTTTTATGAGTGGATATTTTTTAGGGCTTATCATAGTTTCTTTTGTTTCTGCCGCTGTAATGTCTTTGACCCCGCAAGGCGTGAGTAAAAGCTATATCCGTCTGCTTTGCGGTCTTTGCGGAGTGATATGTGTAGTGCTTCCCGTGTTTTCTCTTTTTGGTGACGGAGAAGAGCTTGCAAAAAGCATATCCGATGCTTTCGAGGTGTCTGGAGAAATAGATGAAAATAATGTCGAAATTTACAATAATTCTTTGAATTTTGCTGCTGTAAAAAATGCTGAAGAAAATTTAAAAAGCTCCATAATAGCGGAAAAAATAGCAAAATATAACGATTTTGATATTAATATAAATATTGAAGAAAAAAGTGACGGATTTTACATAGATAATATTTTGGTGATATTATATCCTTCAGGATATTCGGCAGATCCCGATGAAATAGAAAAAATATGTTATTCTTATTTTGAGGTTCCCGTGGAGTTTATTTATAAATAATGATAAAAAATACAAATTATTTTTTGAAAATATTGATAATATAAAGAAAGAGAGTGATAAAAAATATGTCGAAAAATGCAATACATAATATTTTAAAAGCAAAAAAGCTATACTTTTTTATTGCGCTTTTCGCTCTTGGAATTTTGTTGCTTTTGATAGCTTCAGGAACAGAGAAAAAAGAAACTCAAGCAAAGACAGGCATTGAATCGCTCGATCCCGATGCTTATTCTGAAATGCTTGAGGAACGTATTGAAGAGCTTTGCAACCGAATAGATGGTGTGAGTGGAACTTATGCAGTCGTTACTTTAAAGGGCGGCTATAAAGCTATATATGCTTTCGACAGTCAATCTTCAAACAGTGCATCTAAAAATCAAATGGTGGTTGTTGGCAGCGGTTCTGACGAGCAGGCAATAATCGAGGGGTATACATATCCCGAAATTGCGGGAATAGGTATCGTTTGTCACGGCGGCGACAGTTATGTTATAAAGAATAAGATAGTTTCTCTTGTTTCTTCGACTTTTAATCTTAGCGCAAATAAAATATTTGTTGTCGGTTCTTAGGTATATTTTTTGTTTTTTGAAAATATATATGTAGCGTAGTAAAAAAGAAATTTCGGAGGAGAATTTTTATGAAAAAAGAATCTTTTAAAGAAAGAATCGGCGGTTTTTTCTCTAAAATAGGTAAGAAAAATCTTATAGTCGTCGGTTCGTTTGCTGTAGTTGCGGTTGCTCTTATAATAGGCATTGCGGTGTATAACCGTTCGGATGATAAGGGCTTCGATTACAGTCAGGGCGCGGGAATGCAAGACGTTAATTCCGAAACCGAAAAGCCAAAGGAAACCGACAGCAGCGTTGATACATATTTTTCGAGTGTTGAGCTTGATCGTAAGCGCACACGAGATGAAGCTCTTGAGGTACTTCAGGGCGTAGTGGATAACGACGCGTCTTCAGAAGAGGCAAAAAGCGAAGCTCTTGCAGAGATCACGGCTATTGCCAAGATAATGGAGTGCGAGGCTAATATCGAAACACTTATCGAGGCTAAAGGCTTTGCTGAGTGTGTTGCTGTGATCAAAGATGAAAGCGCAAGTATCGTTGTTAAGAGCGACGGACTTCAGGCGGCGCAGATATCACAGATAAACGAGATCGTTTATGAGCAGGCGGGAATTTCACCTGTTAATATAAAAATAATTCAGAGATAGATAGCAAGATCCCCCTTTATTGCATATATTTTTAATGCAGATATATGTAAGGGGGATTTTTTATGAGAAAAATGAAAAAAGAAAAAATAATTACAACAGATAAACCCGAGCTTTTTGCCGCCGCAAACAGTGGAAAGGGCTTTACTTCTTTTTACGGTGAAATATTTAATTCCGATTCTATAAAACGGAGATATCTTATAAAGGGCGGTCCCGGAACGGGAAAGAGTACCTTTATGAGGAGAGTAGCTGTGGCGGCGGAGGGGAAGGGTGATCTTGTGGAATATTACCGTTGCTCTTCAGATCCTTCTTCTCTTGACGGAATAATAATAAATAAAACCGTTGCTATTATTGATTCTACAGCACCTCATTCTGAAGAGGCGGAGCTTGTGGGCGCTAAGGATAGCTTGATAGATCTCGGTGCTTTTTGGAATACAGATCGGCTTAGGGAGAGAGTCGATGAGATAGAGCGTTTTTCTAAGGCAAAGAAGGATTCTTATGCGCGTGCTTATAGATTTCTTGGAGCTGCTATGCAGAGTGATCTTGCGGCGCGGGATATAATTTATCCTTACATAGATCAAAAAAGACTTAAAGCTCTTGCGAAAAGGCTTTTCGGCAGAGCTTTGAGCGATGGGGAATATTTATGTAAGACGGGAATACTGAGAGCTATTGGAATGTCGGGAAAGAGCTATCTTGATTCTTATGAAAAAAATTCTTTTCAAAAAGTATATATTACCGAGCATTACGGAATCGGAAGCTTATTGCTTTCCGAAATCTGTGCGCTTGCAAGGGAGAATAAAAATCATATAAGAGTGTCTTATGATCCGTTAAACGCTGAGCTTCCCGACGGAGTGTATATAGAAAATGCAGGTCTGGTATTTTTGCTTTCGGAAGACAGATGGGAAAATGAAAAAAACGTTTCGTTAAGACGCATACTTCCTTTTTCACGAATTGATAAAGGAGAAAAGAAAAAGGTTTGTGCGAGATACAGAAACGCAAAGAGAATATCGTGTTCGTTGATAGATGCTGCAACGAAAGAGCTTGAAATAGCGGGAGAAATGCATTTTGCACTTGAGAATATTTATAAAGAGAGTATGGATTTTGCCGCACTTGAGCGGTTTACCGATAAATTTATTGATGAGATCATATAGTATGCACTTTCCCAGCTGGAAAGTTTTTGGTCAAGTTTTTTTTCAAAGTCGGCTGAGCCGACAACCAATAACGCACACATATAGCCCGACCAAACAATGCGGTCGGGCACTTTGTACATCTCGCAAAGAGCAATTCAGAAAAGTTTTCGTCCACCTTTTTCAAAAGGTGGTGGGTTCTCAGGGCGACGCCCTGAGGCGCACTCCGCAGAGTGCGAAATACTCCATCG
>CALAXC010000190.1 GCA_937894775.1 uncultured Clostridia bacterium | reverse complement strand
TATTGAAAATTATAAAAGGAGAGTCTATGAAAATCATAATTATAGGTGGGGTTGCAGGTGGAGCAACTGCTGCGGCAAGAATAAGAAGATTAGACGAAAATGCAGAGATCATCATTTTTGAGCGCTCGGGTTATATTTCATACGCAAACTGTGGTTTGCCGTATTATATCGGCGGCGTGATTAAAGATAAAGAGGATTTGACGTTGCAAACGCCCGAAGGCTTTTATCGACGTTTCAGAATTAAAGCCAAGGTAGGTCACGAGGTAACCGATATCGACGCGAAAAACAAAACCGTTTCCGTAACCGATTTGAAAACGGGAACAAACTTTACGGAAAGCTATGATAAGCTGATTTTATCCCCCGGAGCAAGGCCTGTTTTGCCCGATTTCTATACGGAAAACGAAAGAACTTTCACGCTTAGAACGGTAGAGGATACGCTGAAGATCCGTGCATTTATAGAACAGGATCATCCTAAAACAGCGGTTGTGATCGGCGGTGGATTTATCGGTCTTGAAATGGCGGAAAACCTTACTGAGCTTGGGATCAAAACAACTATCGTTCAGCGTGGCAATCATCTTTTGCCTACGGTTGACTGTGATATGGCATCGTTCATCCACGCAAGCTTCCGTTCGCGCGGAGTAGAGCTGTTACTGAATAGTAGCACCGAAAAAATGAGCGTGATAGGCGACAAGGTTTTGCTCGAGATATCCGACGGACAGCAGATCAGCGCGGATATGGTCGTGCTTGCGGTTGGTGTTGCCCCGGAAAATGCACTTGCGAAAAAGGCAGGACTGGAGCTTGGCTTAAAGGGCGCGATCAAGGTGAATAGCAAAATGGAAACCTCTGTTCCCGATATCTACGCGGTGGGAGATGCTGTGCAGGTAAAGCACTTTATCACCGAGCAGGATGCGGTCATTTCGCTGGCAGGACCTGCGAATAAGCAGGGGCGCATCGCCGCCGATAATATTTGTGGGCTTGACAGCGAATATAAGGGCTCGCAAGGTTCGTCTGTTATAAAGCTCTTTGATATGACGGTGGCAACGACGGGCATTAACGAACAGCAAGCTAAGGCAAGCGGCTACGAATATGAAAAGGTTATTTTAACGCAAAATTCGCATGCAGGATATTACCCGAACGCAACGGCAATGACGTTGAAGCTGATTTTTGAAAAGGAAAGCTTTAAGATCTTGGGCGCACAGATCGTCGGTTACGACGGTGTGGATAAACGCATTGATGTGATTGCTACGGCGATCCGCGCGAGGTTAGGAGCTGACGAGCTGAAGGATCTGGATCTGGCGTACGCTCCGCCGTATTCTTCTGCGAAAGACCCCGTGAATATGGCAGGCTTCGTTTCCGAAAACATTAAAAACGGTGTGGTCAAGCAGTTTTATTATGAAGATATTTCCTCTTTGCGTGAAAGAGAGGACGTGATTTTGCTCGATACCAGAACCCCGTTTGAATATATGCGAGGTCGTGCCGACGGATTTGTCAATATTCCGCTTGACGATCTGAGAGAGCGTATAGGTGAGCTTGATAAATCCAAAAAGATCTACGTGATGTGCCAAAGCGGACTTCGCAGTTATTTGGCGACACGGATCTTAATGCAAAACGGCTTTGAAGCGTATAACTTTGCAGGTGGCTTTAGATTATATAGCAGTATTAAAAACGAAGAATTGTTATCTAAGCAATGCTACTCTTGCGGTATGGAAAAAAAGAATTAGCGAGGTACAAAAATGAATGAAGAATGCTTAATTTGCACATCTCCACTTGAGTACTTTAATGCTGATGAGAAAATGGAATGTGTGCTTTGCCACAAAAAGCAATATAGTAAAATAAGATGCGTAAAGTGTCATTTCGTTTGTGATGCATGTTATACAAGTGGAATGAATAGCCTAATTGCAATTTGTCTTAATAGTAAATCAGCTAATCCAATTGAAATTTTGGAAGAAATGATGAGTATGCCCGACTTGCCATATGCACGGTCCATAGCATCATATAATGGTCGGCTCGGCGCTTCTGGTCGCATATAAAAACGCAAGCGGTGAAATTGACCTTGGCTCTGCACTTGCAGAAATGCAGAAAAGAGGAAGGCAAGTGCCAGGTGGTGCTCGAGGTGGCAGGGGCAGAGAACACTTTTGAGCTTGCATGGCAGTGCGCTCGTCCGAATGCGATCGTCACGGTGGTGGCACTTTACGACAAGGCGCAGACCTTGCCTCTGCCCGATATGTACGGCAAGAATCTGACCTTCAAGACCGGCGGCGTTGACGGTTGCGATTGCGAGGAAACGCTGAAGCTCATTGCTGAGGGCAAGCTCAATACTGAACCGCTAATCACGCATACCTATCCGCTCTTGAAGATCGACGAGGCGTATGAGCTGTTCGAAAATAAACGCGACGGGGTTATTAAAGTTGCGGTTGCGACGGGGTTATTAAAGTTGCGGTGGAGTGTTGATTTATTAATAATTTTGTGATATAATAAATATGCTTGAGATTTAGGTATCGTGCATCTCAAGATGGTTAGCAAAGCGGAGGTAATATATGCTTCATAGAAGCTTTTATATATGACTTTTGGCTCCTGAGTGATACCGCAGGATCCGCTTTGCTTTGTCAAAACCATCAGAAAACTTATTGATGGCAAAGATAATGAGTCTTAAGGAGGAGAACAGATAATATGAAAAAACTGTTATTGTTACTGGTATCAATTGTTATGATTTTTACGTTAGCATCATGCGGCGATCCTGAAATTGTAGGATATCATATTGATGAAAACGGCAAATTGATTGCTACATATGAAGATGATACAACAGTTGATTTAGGAACATTAACCGATACTATTGCAAACGGGGCAAATACCATTACGGTTAACAATGATGGCTATTATGTTATCAATGGTGTTGTATCAAAAATTGAAGCAAAGTTGCCAGAATCTTATTCAATCGATTCCGATGGAAATTTGATAGTTACATACACCGATACTACAACCGAAAACCTCGGAAAATTCGGGGATGATGCAATTAATACTATCGATACGATTGCAATATCTGATGATGGTTTCTATGTGCTTAATGGCATCAAAACATCTATCATTGCTGTTGATGTATTTGAAGTTAAGTTTGTAACAGGATACGATGCTACGGTAAAAACTCAAATTATCAAAGATGGTGACAAAATAGAGAGACCTCAACTTGATCGAGCGGGATACACTCTCAAGGGTTGGTACTGTAATGGTGAAGAATGGCGATTTAATTCAGATGTTGTTTTGAATGAAATGATGTTGACTGCCGAATGGATTGCTAATGATTATACAGTTTCATTTAACACGGGTATTGCTGACACGCTCCCTAATCAAACGATTATTTTTGGAACTGAATATTCACTCCCCACTCTTGAAAGAACAGGCTACACCTTTAAAGGTTGGGAGTATAACAGCAAGCTTGTAACAGCTAACAAGTGGAATATTACTGAAAATGCTACACTTGTTGCGAAATGGGAAGTTAACAAGTATACAGTTACACTTAACGCAAGCGGTGGAACAGTTGCTCAACCTAGCGTAGAGGTAACCTATGGAGAAAAATTCACACTCCCCGTTGCTACTAACGAATATGGTGCCTTTATTGGTTGGTTCTATGGAGAAACTCAGATAACAGACCCTCAAGGTAATTCTCTCGAAAATTGGACTTATCTAACTGATATTGAGGCAACTACATCTTGGACCATCAAGCTTTCTAATACAAACGATTTGCAACAGCTGTATTTGTATCCTAATGGACATTTTGAACTAACGCAAAGCATAGATATCTCTCTTACGGAGTGGGTTCCTGTTGGTACGAATAGCAAACCTTTTACAGGCAAGATAAATGGATGCGGATTTGCTATTAACGGACTTAAGATTACCTCGTTGCAAGACAATCTTCAGGCATACGGATTTATTGGCATAGCAAAAGGCGGTGAGATTTATGATATTTCGTTTACAAACATCAATATATCTCTTCCTACTATTCAGAATACAGTATATGTTGGCGGCGTAATTGGTTATAATGAGGGTGCGGCTTTAGCTAGAGTCCTTACTAGCGGAACTATAACGATTGCGAATCATAGTTCTTCTTTCAACAGTTATTCGGGTGGAATTGTAGGTTATACATTGGTAGATTATATTTTAAATTGCGAAAACCGTGCCAACATAACTGCTAAAACTGTTGCTGGTGGTATTATTGGATATAAAGAAGTTACAGAAAAATTGAATCGATTTGCTAACAATAACAATTCTGGAACTATTAGTGCAAATATTGCCGGCGGAATAATCGGAGATGGTGTGCTTTGTTTAGCTGAAGAATGTTATAACACTGGTGCAGTTACGGGAGTAAAATTTGCAGGTGGTATAGTTGGCAGAAGCTATTATGCTAGCATACTGGATAAGTGTTACAATACTGGTACTATCAGCATAATTTCAACTTCACCAATACAATTTGATGCAGCAGGTGGTATAATAGGTTCTGTTGTAATTCATAGCGAGTATTTGATTGGAACGACAGAGATAACGAATTCATACAACCAAGGAAATGTCGACAGCAAAAAAGAAGCCGGAGGTATAATTGGTTCTTGCAACAATGGAGGCATCGGAAAAATCGATATCCAAAATTGTTATAACAGTGGAAATATCAAAGGTGTGGATTATGCTGGAGGCATAGGTGGTGAGGTCTCAGGAATTTCAATCAAGCAATGTATAAACCACGGAACAATTAGCAATGCAACTGTGAGAGCTACTCTTTGTTATCCATTAATGGATCACACAATATATGATTGCTATTATTCTAGTGGTACATCTGGCATAGATGCCATTCAGGGAACCAAAATAACAGAGAAATATTCCAAAGATTTTTATACTCAAACAATGTTTTGGAGCAATGAAATTTGGAATTTCTATGATGATAAGCTTCCAACTCTAAAATAATAATTCTACCTTGTGCGATGTAACGATGTTGCATCGCACATTTTTATATATAAAAAGCAAATATATCTGAGAAAGATGCAAAAATCTCCCTAAGTGGTCAAACATGTGGTCAAAAGCGAAAAATGGGCTTGTTCAACCCTGAAAGCAGGGAAGAACAAGCCCATTATGTTTGTTGCGAAAACACGAGATTTCGCGAGGTTTTACAAGGAAATAAAAGAAAAATCGGGAATCTTACGACTCCCGATTTTTGGTCTGAGTGACAAGACTTGAACTTGCGGCCTCTACCACCCCAAAACGGTGGTGATAAATTTGATTTATATTTTATACCGTTCCTGTTATTGTATATTCTACAACACTTGGAACAACACTTATGAGACCGGTTATGGGATCTTGTGTAAATGTTGCGGGCGGAATTGTTACAGTCGCAGTTGAAGGAGCAGGAACTGTAAGCGTTCCGTCGACGTAGCTATAATCAGTTCCTAATAAGAGTATTCCGTCTCGGGAAACTGTAATATTTGTTGGTGCGGGATTAAAGTCATCCGTTAAAATTACGTTTTCTGCTGCCGTGTTACCGTAATTATATATTTTAATGGAATAAGTTATGGTATCACCGCATATTACCGGGTTTGGACACATTTGCTTTATTATTGAAATATTTGCTAAATTCTCTACCGAAACTGTAGAGCTTGCCGTGCTATCGGCACAGTCAGAGTTGCTCTCAAACGTAGATGTGTTTATAATCGACGAGTCGACCGCTAACGGTGCATAATCGTTTACTTGGGCTTTATATATGATGTTTGCCGTAGCTCCTGCAGGAATAGTTGGAATGTTAAATATAAGTTCTCCATCTGTACTTGTATCTACGACAAGCTGCGCGCTTACGTCCTGACCGTTGATAAGCAAAACTGCTGGAGCAACGTAATCAAGTGGTGTGAGCTCGGTCGTTCCAAAAGCATATGTGCCAAGATTATCACTTATTGAGCTTCCCGTTATAGCATTTGTTGAAGCATTTGTAACAGTAAGAATATAAGTCAATGTTGAATTATCACTATAGGTATTGCCAAGACTGGTTTTTGTAAAACCTATAGCTGATTCTACAGAAATTTCAGCAATATTAGAAACCTTTGTTTCGATGATTCCACCCGACGTATAGCTGACTGTGGCAAAATTTTCTATTGATGGCATTGTCATTTCTCCTAAAATCAAAATATAAAGCGCCGCTTGAGAACCATCTCTCACGGCGCTCTATTAAATTATATGCTCATCGGCACAAAAGAGGAACTTTTACTTTATATTCAAATATATATCTGAAATATCTATTTGATAAAGTTTAGCAGAATGTGTAGAATATATTTCTACGCTCTCACACTGTTTGTTAAACATCATTTCAACTGCTTTTGCATAATATGCAAGTTGATTTTTATGAGCCCTTGAAAGCTTTTCTTTAGCTAATGTTGGATCATTTAATTCTGCAGTCGATAATCTGTCGGTTTTATAGTCATACAAATGGACCTTATCATCGTGATCTATCAATATTAAATCTATGGCGCCTTGTATCGCAATTTTTTCGTCTTTTGATCTTTCGATAAGCTCTGAATTATGAGTGAAATTTTCCGGTGAACAATATATGATAAATCTTTGTTCGCGAATAACCTTTTTAGCAGTTAAAATTTTTGTTATGAGTTCGCTTTCAAAAAAATTATCCAATTCGTCCTTATAAATAAGTTCCTTAGCATTCTGAGGGAGATATTTCTTTTCGTACAATCTTTCAAGCTCTTCGTCTACACCGTGGGTTGCGGCATATTCGAAATGACAAAACTGTAAGAATAAATGTGTGGCAGTTCCTCTTTCGGCAGCTGTTGATCCCGCTTTGTTTTCTCGTGTAAAGAAGTCGGGGATTTCTACTGAATTTTCCTTTGTAAATATACCCGATGATCTCTTATCAGTATCTTTTGGGTCCAGCATATTGGGTGAGAGATCGGAAACCGATACTTTCGACGGTATCGTTGAAAGTTCAACGTATTTATATTTGAATTCAAAAGAGTCAGAAAGCTTTTTTAATAATTCTTCATCTTCTGTTACGTTATTAAAGTCAGTATCCTTTTGAAGGTCGGGGTATATTCTTAATTCATTTGGAGTTAATATTGAAAAGTCTACATAGTCGGGTACTGCTTTAGTTAGACACAGCAAGATCCAGTCAAGAAAAGATTGTAAAGATTTCAAAACTGTATATCTATCCGCACAGATATTTTTTTCTTTGAAATCGTTGATTATTTTCTCTTTATCTGCGGAGGTCGTGCCGATCACATACAAACGTTCTCTAGCTCTTGTAAGAGCAACGTAAAGCACACGTATTTCTTCCTCTGCATTTTGCTCAAAGATTTTTCTTAGTAATAACTCGCGCATAATTGTTTTAGTTTGGGCAAAACCGCTTTCGTCAGAGAGATTCATAGTGATTCCGTAGGGATAACTGTAAACAAGACTATTGCGTAATTCGTTTCTTGAGAATTTTAATCCCGATCCAACTACAAGGCAGACGGGAAATTCAAGTCCTTTTGATTTATGTATCGTCATAAGTGAAACACGGTCTTTTGCGCCTCGCTTACTCGTGGCAGGGAAGCTTTCATTTTCGGTAATAAGAGAATTTACGTATTCAATAAACTCATAAACACCTTTAAATCCGTTACCTTGAAAGGCTCTTGCATAATCATAGAGAAGAAGAACATTACCGCCCTCGCCATCGTTTGTTTGATTGGATATTATTCCTGATGCGACTAAGTCTTCGGAATTAAAGAGCATTAAAAGGAATTTATCTATCGGGAGCGATTCGGCATTATCCTGCCATATTGAAAGTGTATTCAAAAAATGTTTTGCCTTTTCATAAAGATTTTTATCACCGTTTTCATCGACATAATCTTCAACAAATTGACATAAACCGCTATAAAGTGAATGAGGATCTTCATATTTATTTCGAATATAGAGAAGATCATTAGCCGTGAAATTAAATATCGGAGAACGCAAAGCGCCCGCAAGATAATTATCACGTTCGGGATTATCTACGGCGTTAAGTATACACAGCATCAGCAGGACATCGTCATTCTCAAAGTACTGTAAGGCTTCGGCTTCTGCAACCTTGATTCCTCGATTGTGTAGTGCTTTTGATACGTATGGGCTGAAGCTCTTCTTTCTGAAAAGTACGGCAATATCACCCGCTTCAATAAGTTCACCGTTTGCTTTTTTTTCTTTTCCTACAAGAGAAGCTATGATGTCGGCTATATGATCACATTCCCATTCGATTTTTTCTAAATCGATATCGCTTGAAATTTCGTATTCTGAGTATGCTTTAGAATTTTTGTTTGGAATTGAAAGTGCATGAACTGTAACTTTGCAATCAAGATACTCTGAAGTAACTTTATCTTTTGAAAATTTAAGATTGTCTTCATCGCAATATTCGACACATCCACCGGCTCTTTTAAATAATTCCGAACATATATCATTAGTGAATTTAATTACACTTTGGTCGCATCGGAAGTTATCTGACATGAATATTGTTTTAGCGTTAGGATCTTTGCCGCTAAAATCAGTTCTGTATTTGGAAAACAAGGTAGGCTCAGCACCTCTGAATTTATAAATACTTTGCTTTATGTCACCAACCATAAATCTGTTTGTAGGGGTTGATATAGCTTTGAATATTTCATCCTGTATGGGGTCAACGTCCTGATATTCATCGATATATATATCGGTATACTGCTGTGAAAGATTTTTTGCAAGCTCGGTGATCTTGCCGTCCTTTATGAGAAGGTCATAGGTTTTTCTTCTGATATCGGTAAATGTCATAACATCAAGCTTATTTTTATGCTCGGTAATTCGAATATCAAATTCTTTTAGAAGTCGAAAGATGATATCGGTGTATTTAGCAGTTTCTTTCAATTCTCTCGAAATGGTATCGGGAGCAAGGGAAAAGAGTTTATCGCGATGTTCTCTGACATCGGCTGTGACATTAGTTCGTATCTCTTTCATATAAAGTGAAGCGGTTGTAACGTCTTCTTCCGCTACTCGCGGGAGTGTTTTTGCTTTGTAAGAATAAATAAGCTCTTTTATTTCCAAATATGTAGCGGCAGGATCGGTAAGCTTTTCTACCATAGCGTTGTAGAATTCAAGATTGACTTCAAAAGAAGGAATATAGCTTATTGTAATTTCGTCATACGGTAGTCTGCTTATAAGTTCTTCAAAGAGATCCCGACAGTGGGTAAAAAATTCAAGAGATTCTTTCCTAAGAAGCTCCCCCCAAGTTGTAGACATAAAATCCTTGTCTGCTTCTTCTAAATATTTTTCGGCGGTGTATTTTATAAAGTCTATGCCTTCAGGCGTAGTTGAAACGCTGGAATATAAGCCTAAGAAAAGTTCGTTAAGATCTTTTACCGAACGAACGGTAGTAAAACATTCTACTAAGGCAGGGAAGTTATCTTCACATTCATAAAAATGGTCTATAACTTCATCCATTATATTTTTTGCTATTAATCTATACTCGCCCGAGTCGATTATTTTTACCGTAGGGGAAACGTTTGCTTCGGTAAAATTACTTTTTACCAAATCAAAATAAAATGAATCTATAGTACATATTTTTGCGCTGTTAAGCTTTGTCAGTTCATTTGCCAAAGCTTTATTTTTGGGATCCTTTGCAAGCGCATTACTTACCGCTTTGAATATTTTTGTTTTCAGATCGGCGGCAGAGGCTTTTGTATATGTCACAACAAGCATTTTTGATATATCTGCGTGATCTTTGGTTATGCGCTTTATTATTCTTTCGGTAAGAGTAAAAGTCTTTCCCGAACCTGCTGCAGCGCTCACAAGGAGAGTTTTGTCTTTTAAATTTATCGCTTCTTCTTGAGCATCGGTTAAGGATATTTTATTTTTTGCCATATTTATCTCCTTACTTTTTGAACGTTTCTGCAAATTGGTTTGTGCTCACAGTATTCACAAGGTGATTTTTCCTGCACAAGAGGCTTAGCGCTTATATCTCCGTTGTGAAGCTTTGACGCAAATTTGATGATTGTATTTTTAAGATCTTCAAATATCGTTTCAAAATCATCCTTGGAAACGAGCGCTTTTCCTTCAAAAACGGCAGGCTTATCTTCTTCGAGGGGCTGTTCGGTAATACCTTTCTTCTTTTTCGCTTTCTTTTCCTCTTTGTCAACCACCTGTTTTGCCCCCATAAGCATTTTTGCATTATGTGAATTTGACATAGCCGAGAGTATTTCAAGATCGTTAAGAATAAGACCGTTGCGTTGAAGCTTGTTTTCAGCTTGATCTTCGACATTTTCGGTATCTTGGAATGTGCTGCTTGTAATAGTTCCAATGTTTGATGATAAGTATACAATACCCGCATATTCCATAGTACCGCCTTCGGGTAATCCGATCGCTTCTTTGAAGTTATCAGAAGTGGTTTTGCAAATAGTGAAAAGATACAGTAACATCTGCAGATTCATTCCGTATTCAAGATCGTCAAGTGAAAACACTTTAGATCCCGTTTTATAATCAACTACACGAACGTATACAGATTTTTCTTTTTTGTAAAGGTCTATTCTGTCTACAGTTCCGCTTATAGTTACTTTGGTTTTGTCAGAAAGCTTGAAAACGAGCGGTGAAGGCGCATTGTTTTTTCCATTCAATTTCAATTCGAAAAAGGCAGGATAAAAATCGCTGTCGGAAAATTCCCGTATTATATTTTTTGCGAGAATAAAGGAAAGACGCTTAAGCCTTGCATAGAGATGCGAAAGTCTTTTTGAAGAAACTAAATATGGCGGACAGATGATATTAAGATAATTATTTACGGTATCCTCGATTATCTTATTTATCTCTTCATTGGTTGGGATTTCAGCTTTTTTTCCTTCGGGAATATAAGCTTTTATAACATTTTCAAGCACAAAATGTATGAACGTACCTATAACGTTTGTAGAAAAATCTGCGTTGTATTTTCTTCTCAGATTAAGCGCATTATTACAAAAATAATCAAAAGGACATTTAGCGTATTTTTCAAATGAAGACGGAGTAAAGTATATTTCTTGATCAACTTTTGAATCGAGGCTTCCCGGAGAAACGTAGCATTCTTTTGTTTTTACGTTATCTTTGCTATAGTTTTCTATTCCCTGAATATGAGGTGCCAGAGCTTTTCTTAGAGTCTTTGCAGTTTGTATATTATTAATACTTTTTAAATTCATAGCAGCATTTTTAGGTGCTGAAATGAGGTATAAAAAATCGTCTTCCTTGTATTCGTGTGGCTTTTCTATATTAAAGAGATTTTGAATTCTTGTAAAAGCAAGTGATAAAAAGCATTCGCTGCCGTCTATTTCTGATTTGTGTGCTAAAGCATAGAGTTTCTTTTGCGGAGCGGAGAAAGCTCTTTTTACAAACATAAGCTCGTCTGATGATAAAATATCTGCGTTTGAATCTAATTCAAGTCCGGATTGGCTCATCAGAGCTCTGTCAGCAGAAGAAAACAATCCTGCATCCTTTATCGAGGCAGGGAAAATGCCCTCGTTAAGTCCCAAAACAAATACATATTTTGGAGATGATGTACGAAGCATATTAGCAGATCCTATAGTTACTTCGTCAATAGACGTAGGAATGGTGCTTATCGAGGTTTTTGAAAATACCGAAAGAAGTATAGAGATAAAATCCGAGGTGTTGGCTTTTTGATCTTCTAAAGCTATTCCTATATCGGCGAGAGTATTCAATATGACACCGTAAAGTGCTGAAACTTCTTTTGCACTCTTATAATCTCCGTGTTCTTCCATTTTTTTAGCTAATGAAGTCAGGTTTGTTTCAAGCTTTGATTCTACAAGATAATTGTAAAGCGCACGGCACATTTTATCGACCGTTTCGGCTGCATCAAGCTCTGTAAAGAATTTTTGAAGTGCAGGTACCAATGCTTTGCGTACATTGTTAGCCGCTGTAAGAATATTACTGCCGCGCTTAGAAATTTTGTCGGTAATTCCGTCGGGATTCATATTCCAAAGAGGTTCAAGAAATCTTTCCCCGTTTATGGACCAGGTATTTACATATTCCTCAAAAAGATGTCCTTCGTTCTTTTTGATATTGCAAAGACCTGTTTTTATGTGTGAGATAACATCTTTCCTTTGCCAATTATAAAGCTTTACGCGTAATGCGCTGATTATAAATTTTACGGCAGCGGTGGATGAAATATCTATGCTTTCCGATAGATAGAAAGGGATCTCGCTTTTTCTTAATGATTGATCTATAATACCTCTGTATCTTTCTGTATCTCTGACTATTATTGCGATATCACGGCATCTTGCACCTTCAGATAAAAGCTTGCGGATATGAGCGCTTACCGCTTCAGCCTCCGAATAAGGATTATCGCAAAGCTCAAGCACTATACTTTCATTGAAGTTTGTTGGGATCTCACGCGAGGTATCCTTTGATACGTCAAGTTTCCAAAGATTATCAACAAGATAGGAAAGAGCTTCGGTTCTGTAAGATGCACCGTCTGAAACTTCTTCGCAAACAGGTTCTTCTTTAACACGTGCCGATCTTAAAAGTCTTGTAACAGAACGGCTTACACTTGCATATTCTATTGAATTCATATCTTCCTTAGATATAGGAAGTGTAACAGTTACGTTGTTGGATTTTTTGAATATATTTTCTATTATTTTGTGTTGTACAGGTGTGAATGAAGTGAAAGAATCGATATAAACGTTTGTATTTCTGAAAAAGTCATGCTCTTCGATTGCCTTATAAAGACGGCTCATATCGTCAGATGCATCGCTGTATTTTTCTTTGATCGATTCGTCGAAATACAAATATATCTGTGCAATATCATTCAATTTATTTGAAAGCTCGTGAGATGCCGAGTCAATTTCCATAGCGGCATCTTCTAAATCTTCTGCGGAAATACCGTTGACTTTAAGCTCGTTAATGCAAGAAATTAAAAGGTCTTCCATCACTATGTTGTTTTTCTTTTCAACGTTAAGTATCTCAAGATTATCTTTGAGCTCACGAAGTGTTTTCCACATCATAAGATATCGAATGGGATCTGTCAAATATGAATAGGAGAGCCCTCCGTATTCGCGGCAAATCCTGTTATAAAGTCGCGAAAAGCTGACTACCTCAAGGTTTAACTGTGAAGAAGCCGGGAGATTTTCGAGAGTCAGTTTTTCAAAACGAAGCACGTCTTGCTCGGGGATTATTAAAAAAGTATGTATGCCTTGTTCGGTATCGCTTTTTATAGATTGGAATAATTCCAAAGTCTTTTTTTCGGTCGAATTTCCATAAAGAAATTTTATCATAAGGCCTCCAAAATAAATGTTCTCAAAACAGATTTATGTTACCTTTTATTTTACCATAAAAACGGCTCAAATACAATATTTGTGCAAAATAATTTATTTTTTAAAAAAAAGGGGATACTTCTTAATAAAATAGTAATAAATTAAAGGTATAATTAATGATATAATGCGAAAGGAGATAGAGTAATGCAGGAGGATAATAATAATTTGCACGGTCAGGATCTCAATAATAATGAGTTTCAGAACATAAAAGGCGAGGAAAATAATAAAGCTTCTTCCGATGAACCTACAGCAGATCCTGTTGAGAAAAATGTAGAAGAAACTATAAAAGAATCTGACGAAACATTCACAGATGAGCCCTTAGAAGAGCCTATGGCAGACACTTCCGATTTTTCGTATCATTCTGATAGCGAACAAAATTTTACAAATGAAGCTTATCCACCTATCAATAATACTATTTTTGACCCACAAAAGAAAAAAAATAATGCTGTTATAATATCTTTGATCGCGGCGGGTGCAATAATTATTTTGCTTTTTGCAGTCTTTTGTATTGCTATGTTTGCTCCTTGGAACAACGGACCCTCGAATGTTGTGGATATGAAAGATGAAAATATGACGGTGATCAAGAATTCACCACAGATAACACTTTCGGAAAACACTGACATGAATTATGTTCCTCAGTCAATTCCTGAAGTCGTTAAAAAAGTAGCCGACAGCGTTGTGGAAATCAGTTCTTCAAGTGTTGTTACCGATGGCTTTTTCCAACAGTATGTAACGGGCGGAGCAGGCAGCGGTGTTATTATAACTCAGAGTGATGAGGCGGGATATCTTCTTACAAATTATCACGTTATAAGCGGAGCTACCGAAATAATTGTCAGATTGACCAACGGCGAAGAATATTTAGCGCAGTCACTTGGCAACGATGAAGATGCCGATCTTGCGGTTTTAAGAATAGAAAAAAAGAATAATGAAGTTTTCACCGTTGCAACACTGGGTAATAGCCATAATCTTTTGGTAGGACAAGAGGTTATCGCAATTGGAAATCCTTTAGGTTCTTTGGGCGGAACAGTTACTAACGGAATAATAAGCGCTCTCGACCGAGAGGTTAAAATAGACGGCGTGTCGATGGTCCTTTTACAGCACAATGCTGCAATAAATCCCGGAAACTCAGGCGGCGGACTTTTTGATGCTATGGGTAACCTTATAGGTATTGTAAACGCAAAAACTTCAAAATCAGGAATAGAGGGACTTGGTTTTGCGATCCCCATAAACGTTGCGTATAATTTCTTTAACAGAATAGTTATTGTTGAACCTTCTATGGGAATAAAGGTAGCATACGGAAGCGTGAATCGGGTTCAAGGGCTTTACGTTATTGAAAAACAACCCGATTCAAAATTCGAAATTTATGACCGTATTTTGAGTATTAACGGTCAAGAGGTAACTTCAGAAGCGGAATATTATGTTATGATATCAAAAATTAATAAGGGAGAGACAGCTACGGTTAAGGTAAAAAGAGGTTTTGGTACAGTCGATATCGCTATTACCTTTAAATAGAAAAGACGACTTTGAAAAAAATCCTTGAAAAAACATAATAAAAGGTGTATAATGTAAGAGTATGCACCGAAAGACAGGGCGCTTCGGTAAATAATTTATCGGGCGCCCGTTTTTGTAAATATATAAGGGAGAAGATTATGTATAATATTTTGGTTGTTGATGATGAATCGAGAATACGTTCGATGATAAAAAAATACGCAGAATTCGAAGGTCATACTGTTACCGAAGCGGGCGACGGAATGGAAGCAGTGCATTTTTGTAAAAGTACAAATTTTGACATAATTATTATGGATATAATGATGCCCGAGCTTGATGGATTTTCCGCTTGCAGAGAAATAAGAAAGATATCGCAAACTCCTATTATTATGCTTTCTGCCAGAGGTGAGGAATACGATAAAATCAACGGATTTGAGCTTGGCATAGACGATTATGTTGTAAAACCGTTTTCCCCAAAAGAGCTTATGCTAAGAATCGAAGCAGTAATGAAGCGTGTTAATAGAGCTAATTTCTTCGGTGATCCCAAGAAGGAAAATAAAGTTATTTCCATAGATGACGGAAAATTAAAAGCAGATATTACTGCAAGAATCGTATATATAGACGGTAAGCGTATCGAAATGTCGCCTAAAGAGTATGACTTGTTTTTCTATATGCTTGAAAACAGAAATATTGCGATTTCAAGAGAAAAGTTTATCAGTGACGTGTGGGGATACGATTTCTTTGGAGATATAAGAACACTTGATACACATATAAAGCTTTTAAGAAAGAGTCTTGGCAGATATGCTGATATGATAGTTACTCTCAGAGGTGTTGGATACCGTTTTGAAGGTTAGGCTCTGTTTAATTGAAAAACAAGGAGAAAAATATGCGTGGTAAAGGAAATAACGTAAAAACTAAAAAAAGACGCCGCATGCAAATAGGAATTCGTTGGAAAATGCTTGCCATAATTCTTACTTTTGTATTTTTGTTTACGTTAGTTATATGGGTATCTCAAATACAGATGCTCAACTTCTTTTATCAAGGCGTAAGGTATCGTGAACAGCAGAAAACTATTGATCTTATAAAGCTTAGCAATACCGATAATGATAATGTCAAAATAATCGAAACAGTAAGTTATCGCGCAAAAGATACTTACGACGATATCTGGGTATATAAAGTTGAAGGCAGTGTTGTAAATGAAGATCGCCCAATAGTTTTTTCAGGCGGTTCACACGATTCACAAGCAATTTTTTTACAAAGAAAATTTGACGAGCTTTACATAGAAGCAAAAGAAAATCAAAATAATTACATAGGTGTTTTTTCTATAAAATATTTCGATCCCGACACCGAGTTTACAATGTTGAAAGATAATAAGGGCGCGTCCTTTAAGACACCCTATATGGGCGGAAACCTTGTCGGAACCAATGCAATAAGACTTGACATTTTGGATATTGACGAAAACGTTGAATTGCTTGTTATTCAACGTTCTAATCTTGCTCCGATGATGGCTCTTGTAAACACTATTCAGATGCAGGTAGGATTTACAAGCTCGATACTTATTATTTTCTCAATCGTTCTCGTTGTTATTATGTCGAGAATGATAACGAAACCGATAGTCAAAATCAACAAGTCCGCAAAATCTCTTGCAAGCGGAAAATATGACGTGGAATTTACGGGAGATAATTACCGTGAGATCAGTGAGCTATCTGATACTCTTAATTATGCGGCGGTTGAGCTGTCAAAAAATGATAAGCTCCAAAAAGAGCTGATTTCAAATATTTCGCACGATCTTCGCACTCCGCTTACTATGATCAGAGGGTACAGTGAGCTTATGCGTGACGTGCCGGGAGAAAATACCCCCGAGAATTTTCAAGTTATCATTGATGAAGCAACGCGTCTTGCCGATCTTGTCAGCGCTATGCTGGATCTTTCAAAAATTCAGTCGGGTGTTCGAGTACCCGATAAGAAGCTGTTTTGCCTGACTGAAATTATTAAAGATGCTTTAACCCGTTATGAAAAATTAGTAGTTCAGGAAGATTATAAAATCGACTTTGAATTTGATCGGGACATTTACGTTTATGCCGATCACACTATGATATTGCAGGTTATGTATAACTTCGTAAATAATGCAATAAATTATACGGGTTCAGATAAGTATGTAAGGGTTGAACAAAAAGCGGAGAACGGTATCGTAAGGATAAATGTAGTTGATACCGGTGAAGGTATATCCGAAGAACAGTTAAAATATATCTGGGACAGATATTATAAAGTGGATAAAGTTCATAAGCGCGCTACTGTAGGCTCAGGGCTCGGACTTTCTATCGTTAAAGGTATTCTTGAAGCTCATAACGCAAATTACGGTGTTACAAGCGAGGTAGGTGTAGGATCTGTATTCTGGTTTGAACTTGTTGAGGTCGATCCGTCGGAGTACGGTGCGGAAATTTAATTTGTTTGATTATGAGGTATTAGATTTGACAGAGAGTAAAAACATTTTTACAATTAAATGCCCGATATGCTCTGCGGAAATGTTTTTTGGCGGGGAAAAGGTTTTGAAATGTAACGGGATTAGATCTCACAGCTATGATGTTTCTTCGTCAGGATATGTGAATCTTGCTTCACCAAAACAAAGTGGCGGGGGAGATACGAAGGAAGCGGTAAGAGCGAGAAGTGATTTTCTTAATAAAGGGTTTTATGAGCCTATAGCTAATAAGACCGTTGAACTTTTATCACGGTTTTGCGATTTCAAAGGAACCGTTATAGATGCCGGATGCGGTGAAGGGTATTATACCTCTAAAATAGCGGATCTGGGTTGCGCTATATATGGCTTTGATATTTCCAAGCCTGCTGTTGAATCCGCTGCTAAAAGAGCTAAACGCGAAGCTAAAAGCAATCTTTTCTTTGCGGTTGCAAGTGTTTATTCTTTACCTGTGTTTGATAGCTCGGCTTCGGCAATCGTAAATATATTTGCGCCTTGCGTTGAAGAAGAATATACAAGGGTTTTAAAAAACGGCGGAGCTTTGATAGTAGTTCAGGCGGGTACAGATCATTTGATGGGCTTAAAGAAAGTTCTTTATGAAAACATACGCGAAAATGATGTACGCGCAGATCTTCCCAAACAACTCGAGCTTTTGCACGAAGAACGGTTGAAGTACGCTATAACAGTAAACGGTAATAAAAATGTAATGTCGCTTTTTGCTATGACTCCTTATTATTGGAGAACTTCACAGAATGACATAAAAAAGCTTGAACAAACGGAAAATTTAGATACAGAGATAGATATTATTTTTTCTGTTTATAAAAAAAATCAGTAGGTGAAAAATGGAAAAACCTGAAATAACACTAATAATTCCTATGTATAATGAAAGTAAGATCATCGCCGAAACAGCGACGGTCTTGAGTAATTATATGAAAGCGAATTTTAATACTTATGAAATAATTTTTTCCGATGACGGATCTAAAGACTTTTGCGGAGATATAGTTCGCAAATTAGAGCTTCCTTGCGTTAAAGTTATAGGGTATGAACAAAACAAAGGAAAAGGCTGTGCCGTACGAACGGGTATGCTTGAAGCAAACGGTGAGATAGTTATGTTTACCGATGCAGATCTTGCTTACGGAACTGAGGTCATAAGAAGAGTATATGATACTTTAGTTGCTGCTGAAGATGCTAATATGCTTATAGGATCGCGTAATCTTTCTAAAGATGGATACGAAGGATATACATTTTTGCGTAAGCTTATGTCTAAAGTATATATAAAAGTTCTTTGTATGGCGGGCGGATTTAAGCTTTCCGATTCGCAGTGCGGTTGCAAGGCATATAAGGGAGATGCTGTCAAAAAAATATTTGAAAGATGCAAGGTCGATGGATTCGCATTCGATTTTGAAAGTATTTTATGGGCGCAGAAATTCGGTTATAAGATCGTTGAAATGCCTGTTAAGATAGTAAATCACAGAGAATCGACGGTAAATGTTGTTAAAGATACTCTAAAAATGCTCAAAGATCTCAGAAAAATGAAAAAGAGAATAAAAAAAGAATGTAAGGAGTTAGGGATATAATGGAATTTTCAACTCTTTTAGAGGAACGCAGAAGTATAAGAGCTTTTGCTGAGGGAACGACTGTAAGTGAAGATGATATCAAAAAAATGATATATGCCGCACAGCAAGCGCCTTCTTGGAAAAATTCCCAAACCGGAAGATATTACGTTGCGCTTACGGATGAAGCTATAGAACGCGTAAGAAAGGCTCTCCCCAGTTTTAATGCCGAAAGGACAGAGAATGTAGCAGCATATATTGTAACAGCCTTTAAAACTGAAATTTCGGGACACGATGGCAACGGAAATCCTACAGATGCAAACGGTAACGCATGGGGAGCATACGATTTAGGACTTCAAAACGAAAATCTGTTGCTTAAAGCGCGTGAGCTTGGGTATGATACCTTGATAATGGGACTTCGTGATGTTGATAAGCTTGTTGAGATATTTGAGATCCCGAATGACGAAGCGATGATGGCTGTGATCGCACTCGGGAAAAGAAAAAATGATCCCGAAAAGCCTCAAAGAAAGACTATTGATGAAATATTGACGATCATATAGCAGAATAAAAAGCAGACCGTTTCAAATGAAACAGTCTGCTTTTTATTTTTTACTTATTATAGAATTTGTTAGTTTCGTAAACAGGCTCGGAGGTAAGGTTCATTCCAAGTCTGCGGTAAACGTTGCCGTCAATACTTGATCCAATAACGCTTATGTGAGCTTGGCATCCTTTAAGCTTGGGAAGTTGCTCCATAGCTTTTGCCGCAATTTCACAAGTATTTGCGGATATCGCAAGGGCAATAAGAATTTCATCTGCGTGAAGTCTGGGATTGCGATTTCCAAGATTTTCGATTTTTAACTTTTGAATAGGCTCAATTACTTCAACAGGCAAAAGAAGATGGTCGTCATCTATGTTTCCAAGACGTTTTAGCGCATTAAGTAAACAAGCGGCAGAAGCTCCCATAAGATTTGACGTCTTCCCGGTAACAATAGTTCCGTCGATAAGCTCAATAGCCGCAGACGGTACGCCTGTAAGCTCTGCTTTTTCAAGAGCAGGTGCAACAACCTTTCTAAATGAAGTATCGACGTTTACTTGCTTCATAATAAGTTCCGCCTTGTAAACCTCTTCGGCATCTGCAATTCCGTTGCGCTTACGACAGAGAGTATCGTAATAACGACGAACGATTTCCATCTTTGCCGCATTACACACAGCTTCGTCGTCTGTTATACAAAATCCCGCCATATTAACACCCATATCCGTAGGAGATTTATACGGACATTCTCCGTATATCTGTTCAAACATAGCGCGCAAAACCGGGAAGATCTCAATATCTCTATTATAATTTACAGCTGTAATTCCGTTTGCTTCAAGATAAAACGGATCTATCATATTAACATCGTTAAGATCTATAGTAGCTGCTTCGTACGCCATATTCACGGGGTGACGAAGGGGAAGATTCCAAATAGGGAAGGTCTCGAATTTTGCGTATCCCGCTTTAATTCCTCGCTTATTATCGTGATAAAGCTGGGAGAGACAGGTTGCCATTTTCCCGCTTCCGGGACCGGGTGCAGTCACTACCACAAGCGAATGAGAGGTTTCGATATATTCATTTTTTCCGTATCCGTTATCACTGACTATCTTTTTAATGTTAGTCGGGTATCCTTCGATAGGATAATGCTTATATACTCGTATGCCGAGATTCTGAAGCTTTTTTATAAATGTATCTACCGAAGTATGGTTAGTATACTGAGTTATAACTACACCGCCGACAGCTATACCGATTTCGTTAAATGAGTCGATAAGTCGGAGCGTATCCATATCGTAAGTTATTCCAAGATCTCCGCGAATTTTATTTTGCTCTATAGCAGAAGCAGAAACAGTAATAATAACCTCCGCATCGTCCTTTAAGCTGAGAAGCATTTTTATTTTACTGTCCGGACAGAATCCGGGAAGAACACGCGAAGCGTGATAGTCGTCAAAAAGCTTTCCGCCGAATTCCAAATAGAGTTTGCCGCCAAAGTTTGAAATCCTTTCCTGGATTTTCTGTGATTGCAATTTTATATACTTTTCGTTATCAAAACCTATGCTTCTCATTTTTAACTCCTGCAAAGATAAAATACGTTTATATTGTAATACATTTTTTGCCGTTTTTCAATAGGAAAATAAAATTTATAAAATTTATTTTACGAAAGTCCGTCTATATATCTGCAAGCGGCGAGAGCAGCTATTGCGCCGTCTGCTGTGGCAGTGGTTACCTGACGTATTCTTTTTGTACGGCAATCACCGGCAACAAATACTCCTTCTGTGTCTGTGAGGCAGTTTTCATCGGAAACAATATATCCGTAAGAATCAAGCTCAGATATGTTTTTAAATGCTTCATTTTCGGGCGCTTGACCTATTGCGATAAACATTCCGTCAAGCTCGAAGCGGCTCTCGGTTTGCGTTTTTGTGTTTTGAAGAAGAATTGCCGAAAGCTCTCCGCTTTTATTTTCAAGCCCTGTAACAACGGTGTCGAAGATCATATCAACATTATTTTTTTCTTCGAGAATATTAAGTAAACGACGTTCACCTGTCATAAAAGACAGATTTTGAATCAAAGTAACTTTTTTACATATATCGCTGAGCATGACCGCTTCTTGAAGCGCGGTATTACCGCCACCGATAACAGCAACGTTTTTATCTGCAAAAAAAGAACCGTCGCAAACAGCACAGAAAGATATTCCGTTACCTATAAGCTCTTCTTCACCGGGAAGCCCGAGATGACGGTGCTTAGAACCCGTTGCTATGATGACAGCCCTACCGTCAAAATCTCCGTATTCTGTACAGACCGTTTTGTAGTCACCCATGTTTTTTATTTCGGTAGCTTCAGCAAGTTCAATTTCCGCACCGTGATTTATGACCTGCTCAAGCATCAGATTTGCAAACTCGTTACCGCTTATCTCCATTACGGAAGGATAATTTTCAAGTCGTGGCGAATAAGTGATCTGTCCGCCAAAATTTTCTTTTTCTAAAAGAAGAACGCTTTTATCTGCTCTTAATGCGTAGAGCGCGGCGGTCATTCCCGCGGGGCCTGCGCCGATAATAATAATATCTTTCATAGTTATATTTAGCCTTCCTTAAAATAAAAAATAAAAATCCGACGGGCAAATTGTTACCGCAAAACGATTTCAAAATGCCCGTCAAATAAGGATCGGGAACCGATTTTATTTATTTGTTTCCGCAAATCTTCTTATGTTGGAAACGTTCATTATTTTTTCAACATTATTTCCGTTCGTTACAACAAGAGTGGGAGCTTGCTTTATATCATATTTTACTGCGAGCTCAGGGTTTTTGTCAGCATAGATCTTTTCAAAAACTATTCCTGCTTCGGTGAGGAATTTTTCTGCCATCTTACAGTTGGGACAAGTTGTTGTTGCAAAAAGAATTATTTTAGCGTCATCGCACGTAACACACACATCAGCGGCACCAACCTTTTCATGTGCAACAAAATTACGTCCTGCCATTGATTCGGCAATATTATAAAGCTTTCTGTTTTTATATTCTTCTGTTTTTCCGTCATTCCAGTTCTGGACGGGACGGTAGTAACCTGTTATACGGCTATAAACCTCGGTTCTTTCACCGCAGAAGGGACAAGTGAACTTTTCTCCTGCAATATATCCATGCGACTTACATACGGAATATGTAGGCGAAATGGAATAATATGGGAGCTTGTAATTTTCAGCGATCTTTCTTACGAGATTAGCTGCAGATTTCCAATCGGGAAGCTTTTCTCCCATAAATGCGTGGAATACTGTTCCCGAAGTATAAAGAGTCTGAAGATTATCCTGAATATCAAGCGCCTCAAAAATATCCGAAGTATATCCAACGGGAAGGTGAGAGGAGTTTGTATAATAAGGAGTATTTCCTTTTTCAGAAGCTGTTATAATATCCGGGAATCTCTTTACATCATGCTTAGCAAGACGGTAAGATGTAGATTCAGCAGGAGTTGCCTCAAGGTTATAAAGGTCACCGTACTTTTCCTGATAATCGGAAAGCTTCTCTCTCATAGACATTGGAGATATGCACTTCAACAGCAGGAATACTGACGGCTTTTAAGGCATCGAGGATCGCAACACTTGTATGCGTATAAGCAGCAGGATTGATGACGATGCCATCAAATTTTCCGTAAGCAGACTGGATCTTATCGACGATCGCACCTTCATGATTGGACTGGAAGCACTCAACTTCGATTTCATTTTCAGCGCAAGTCTTTTCGATCAGAGCGATCAGATAATCAAAATCTTCGTTTCCGTAAATTCCTTTTTCACGGATTCCCAGCATATTGATATTTGGACCATTTATCACAAGAATTTTCATTTGTTAAATTCCTCCAGTATCTTTTCTGTGAGAGCTTCGATCGCCCTTTCATTTTCAAAGCTGACATCGGCAAATCGCTGATAAAGCGGTTCTCTTTCCTTCTGCATTTCTGTGAGTCTTTCGCGGGAAGAAGAAAGCGGTCTGCCATCCATTGCGAGCATATCAAGGCTGCGAATAAGGCGAACGATCAGAGCGTTCTGTTTCAGCGGTCTATAGTTTCTTTCCCTTGTGACGATCCCACCACCACAGGCGATGATCTTACCTGTCATTTTGCCGGCTTCCATCGCTGCTTCCGTTTCAAACTGTCTGAAACCTTCTTCGCCATCATTCGCAAAGATCTCGGGAATACTCTTTTTTGCATTCTTTTCGATTTTCTATATATTTGTTTCGGAGAGAATGTTTCCAGAGCTATTCCACGTAACGTCAGAGAAATATATCCGCTATTTTCTCGTTTTTTTTCAATTATTTTAAATAAACGGCCCGAAATTTTAGTATTTTCAAAAATTTCTTTGTAATAACTTTTAGAAGTAGTTGCCCAAAAATCAGCTTTTTTAAGAGAAAAAGCTACGGTATTAAAATGCTGTTCATCTCCGTAAGAAATGCTTGGAAAAAGCTGAAGGATTCTTGCGTTGAGCTTTTTAAAAATAACATTTTCATCAATATCTTCGCCTTTATCAATATATTTGCGAAAACTATAATAATTTTTATAGATAAAACGCAGACAATCCTTCATTTGATAAAAACGCTTTGTATTATGTAGATTAAAAAGTCTTGCTATACAAGCTTTTATAACATTATCTCTGCAGATTTTTTTCATTGCATTTTTATCTGCAAGATTAATAGCAGCCCAAAAAGTTTCTGTTTTAGCTGAATCCAATTGAGTAAAATCTTTAATAACTTGCAAAACCTTAATTTGATAAGGAAGTTTATGTTCGAACTCCCCACCAAGGAAGAATGGAATGTTTTCACAGTGAACGATTTCTGGCACAAAACCGTCTTTAGCCAGCCTTTTTATTGCTATTCTAGCT
>CALAXC010000189.1 GCA_937894775.1 uncultured Clostridia bacterium | reverse complement strand
CCGTGAGGAAAGTCCGGGCTTCATAGGGCAGGATAACTGATAACGTCAGTCGGAGGTGACTCCCGAGAAAGTGCAACAGAAATAAACCGCCTGCCTTTGGCAGGTAAGGATGGAAAGGCGAGGTAAGAGCTCACCCACTTCTATGGTAACATAGATTTGCTGTAAACCTTATCCGAAGCAACACCGTATGCGGACAGTTTGCCCGACGTATGTCCGTAGGTGGCACAAGGCTGTGCCTTGGAGCTTTGCGGTGACGCAAAGCAAAGATAGATGACCGTTCTCGACAGAACCCGGCTTATAGGCAGAGTCAAAAGAGGCTGTCTCAAATGCAAATTTGAGACAGCCTCTTTATTTATATATTCCTTTCTTGAATATGTAGAAAAAAAGTAAAGATCCCAATAATACACATATAAAGCTCATCAGGGAATGTTCTAAAAGTGGGAAAAAACTGTGAAATGATAAAAAGCAGGAAGCGTTGGGACAAAGACGGAAATAAAGTAGGATCGCCACGATATGTACTATTACGGCAAAAAGCCCATAGTGTAATATTTTTCGGGAAATGCGTAAAAATCGCAAATTTTTCATCGTTTTACCTCTGAAATATGGAATTTTATAAAAAAATATTTTTTTAAAAAATTTATGTGCAAAAAGAAAAATAAAATCTTTTTTCAATATCATTATAGCAAAATTTATAAGTTATTTCAAGAAACAATTTTTTCTATGTAAAAAAATGGTAAAAATATTTTTTGAAAAAAATAAAAAAATCCAAAAACAACATCAAAATATGCATAAATATACTTAATTTAAGAATTTTTATTCAGTCAATATGTCTGAATTTCAAAAAAACATCAATCTGTTGTGTTTTTTGAGCTTAATATAGGAAAAATCTTAATCGAAAATCAAGAAAAAACTGTTGTAAAATAAAAACATCACAAACGTTAATGGAAAGGAAAGACGAACGATGAATGATGAAAATATAAGAATCTTAAGACAGGAAAAACAGGGAGAAAATGAATATTCTTTTGTGAAAATTTATATTTCCGGATTTGAATATTTCTGTGTTTTGATCAAAAACGGTGACGGTGTTTTTGAGTCTTTGGGAAGTGATTTAATAATGTGTGAGGAGATATTCGAAAAACTGATAAATAATGGGGTGAGTCCGGAGCATCTGCAGGATATTTTAAAGGATATCAGATCTGATATAGAAAAGGAATTTTTTGTATAATCTATTTACATTTTTTTCTTTTTATGGTATAATTACTCATATAAATTCATTTTTTCTAAGGAGATACGGTATGAAATGTCCCGCTTGCGGATCTGCAGAAAGTAAGGTTATAGATTCCCGTCATATAGAGGAGGGAAACAGTATTAAAAGACGTAGAGAGTGTCTTGCGTGTCAAAAGAGATATACAACTTTTGAAATGATCGAAACGATGCAGATGTTCGTTGTAAAAAAAGACGGTTCAAAGGAAATGTTTGACCGAAATAAGCTTTTGAGCGGGTTAATGAAAGCTTGTCAGAAGCGTCCTGTCAATCCTGAGGAGATCGTCAGCGAGATCGAACTCGATCTTCAGAATTCTTTGCAAAATGAAGTAACGACTAAAGAGCTCGGTGAAATAGTAATGATGAAGCTTAAGGAACGTGACGAAGTTGCTTATGTAAGATTTGCTTCGGTTTATCGGGAATTTAAGGATATCGATACTTTCTTAAAGGAGCTTGATAAGCTTAAAAAAAGTTGATTTTATGTAAATATTGGATAGCAAATAAAAAAGAGAGGGATCCCTCTCTTTTTTATTTTTAAATATGCGCAGAATAAAGAACAAATCCTAAATTGAAGAAAAATCCTCTGGATTTGAATTGGTTTTTCATTTTTGCGTAATTGTTCTTCATCCACTTGTAGTCCAATGCTAAAATTTTGTCGTTCGGATTTTCTTCAGACATTTTTTGCAGATCGTCTAAGATGAACCAAAAGTAGATATCAAAGAATTCATCTTTTTCTTTGCGTGACATTCCAATACTCGAAAGGCCGATTTTATGTAACTTGATGTTGTTAAGCTCGGTATCGCTTAAAAATTTATTTATAGCTCTTCCCGAATGTCTAAATCCTGAATATTCTGTTTTAAAGCAAAGCTGGATTGCTTTGTCGAACATTCCTTGCGGATCGGGATATGCGATGTTAAAACCGTCATCAATGTCTAATATGATTAACTTTCCGTTTTCTGAAAGGTGGCTTGAAAGTACATCTATTAAGATAGCCGGATTTTTAGTGTGGAGAAGAAGCATAGATACGTTTATAACGTTAAACCCCGAAATGTTAAGCTCTTCTTCTATTTCGTATAATTTATCAGAAAAATCTTCGGCTTCGCAATCGCAAAGATACATATGACCGTCAGGGAAGGTAAGCTTTGCTTGCTCGAGGGCTTCCTGTTCTCTATCAATACCGATATAGTGTTTTACCGTCTTGTCCCAAAGAAACATTTTTGATTGAACACCCGTGTTACAACCAATGTCTAAAAAGCTTGAGGAGGAGAGATCGGGCAACAGCTTGTCATATTCATCTTTAGCGAATTTGTAAACAAATTGATGCTGCACGTCAATGCGTACACGTTCTCCTTCGTCACCGAAAAATTTCAATTCGTTTGTATCCCACGAAGGCTTGTATTTTGTATCCTCAGAACCCTTGTATTCGGCAAAGCGCTTGTCGTTTTCTTTAAACCATTCCATAATATTATCGCAAATTTTTTGAACGAGAATAGAACGATTAGATTCGTTAATCGTCGCTACTTGTGAAGCAGCGGAGCTTATATATACTATTGAGTTGTCTTCTAACGAACAGTCGTCTAAGCGGATTATCATTATGGGAGTTTTTGTGCTTGCAATATTAGCTTCACGCATTACTTGATTTGAATTCATTGAAAATTTGTTTAATAGTAATACAAAAAGTTTACATTCTTTGATTGCTTGCGGTATAACGGCAGTGTAATTTTGCGTGGCTTTGATATCGCGTTTTGCATACCAACAGCCTATGTTGATGTCGGGAGATTCTAACGTAGTTGCAAGTTCCTGAACGAGATCAGCACAACTATCTGTATGATAGCTGAAAAATACGTCAATTGGATTATTCATAAAGCAGTTCTCCTAATCTGATAAAATAATTATATAAGCCAACGGTTTGTTGTAAAATCATTATAACAAATTTCGACAAAAAAAGCAAGTGTAAATTTGATTATAACAATGTTTATATGCTTATTTCGATAAGAATGCCGATGTTTATGAAATTTTTATAGAGCTTACCAAAAGACGCTTGTATAATTTGTTTTCTGTGAGCTAAAAATTGTGATTTTGAAATACAACTTATAAATCGGACAGTTAACTAAAATATATTAAGTATAAATCTCCTATGTTTGCAGATACTAACAGTACAAATTTGTAAATCAAGGAGATTTTTATATAAATGAAAGCCACAGGAATAGTAAGAAGAATCGATGATCTTGGGAGAGTAGTTATTCCCAAAGAGATAAGAAGAACAATGCGCATCCGCGAGGGCGACCCGCTTGAAATATATACTAACCGAGAAGGCGAGGTCATTTTTAAAAAGTATTCGCCTATAGGTGAGATAAATTCATTTGCTTCGCAGTATGCCGAAACACTTTACCGCACCTGCAACATTGAAGTGCTTATATGTGACAGAGATGCTATCATAGCGCTTGCGGGAGTTTCAAAGAAAGAATACCTTGACCGCTCTTTAAGCTCAGATCTTGAAAAAATAATGGAAGGAAGAGGTGTTTACCGCTATCGAGAAGGGGAAGAAAAGATATTTCCTACCGATATTCAAGGTTCTCACTTTATAAGCTGTGCTATGCCGATACTCAGCGAGGGTGATGTAATAGGCTGTGTTGTTGCTTTGTCATCACTTGGAAAGGAAAGAGGATCTGATATGTCGATTTATGATGTGGAAGCAAAGCTTATTACTACTGCCGCTATATTTTTGGGAAAACAGATGGAAAGCTGATCTTTGGGTATCTCGGGTTTTATTTCACAGGGAGTCTGCCGCTTTATTATCGGTGAAAGGATAATAAAGCGGTGATTTTTAATTTTTTGATCATCTATGCCATTTCTTTTTACTTGACAATAAATATTAGAAGTGATATAATCATAACATAATATGTAATGAATTTTCGAATAGCACGAGGTATTTTATGAAAGTGCTTTTTGTTTTTACAGGCGGAACTATAGGAAGTACCATAAAGAACGGATATATTTCTGCTGACACGGAAAAACCGTATATTTTGATAGATGCATATTCAAAAAAGTACGGTATTGATTTTGAATATGATGTATTTGCTCCGTTTACTGAGCTCAGTGAAAATAATACGGGGAGCACGCTGAAAAAACTTATTTCAGCTATTGATTTATCAAAAGAGTACAGCGGTATAGTGGTTATGCACGGAACCGATACGCTTCAATATACTTCGGCTGCGCTGGGGTATTATTTTGGTCTTTCAAAAATTCCGATATGCATTGTGTCAAGTAATTATCCTATAGAGGATAAAAGAGCAAACGGACTTTATAATCTTTTTGGAGCTCTTTCCTTGATAAGATGCAAAGCGCATAGAGGTGTGTTTACCGTTTATAAAAACAGCGGAGAAGAGGTCATCAGAATTCACCGAGCTTCACGTCTTCTTTTTCACGATGCTTTTTCAGATGAACTCAGATCGGTATGCGGTCTTGAATACGGATATATCGACAGTGAAGGTGCTTTTTACAGATTGCCGGATTACAGTGAAAAAAACGATGTAATAGGCGCGCCTATGATTGGAGCTTTAGGAGAAAGAGCTGACAGTATACTCTGGATCAGAGCTTTTGTAGGAATGAACTATCCTACGCTCTCTGACGGTATAAAATATGTTTTGATAGATGCATATCATTCCGGAACGGTAGATACTAAATCAAGTACGGCAAGGGCATTTTTCAAAGAAGCTGAAAGAAAAAATATAAAAGTTTTTTTAAGCGGAGCTTCAGATCTTGCTCCCTATGAAAGCACATCTGCTTTTGATGAGTTGTCAATAATCCCGATAAAGAAAATATCACCTATAGCTTTGTATATGAAGCTATGGTTTTATTCTCAAAGCGGTGAAATCGATGAAAATTTTCTCGGCTCTTCGCGCGGCGGAGATATCTGCTGAATAATATTCACTGCGAATAAAATATTGATTTAGGATTTTTTATGAGAAAAATTTTTTATAAAATAAGTTCGGATAGATTTGATAAGAATATAAGATTCGCACTTGTGTCTGACCTTCACGCGCAAAGCTATAAACAGCCTATGAGACTTGTAAAAGAGGAATCTCCCGATTATATTCTCTTTGGCGGAGATATCTTTGAGGCGCTTGACGGAAGCTTTGAAAAAAAGAATGCCCCCGTTTTTCCGATCCTTAAAGAAGCTGCGAATATAGCGCCAACTTTTTACAGTACGGGAAATCACGAGGACGGAGCGGTTCATTCACACCTTAAAAATTGGAAGGATTTTGAAAGTATAGAACGCAATTATACTAAAGAAACTTTGAAGCTTATAAAAGGCTCGGGCGTGAACTTTCTTATAAATAACTATACCGTAGTTGACGGTATAGCATTTGGAGGTCTTGCTTCAGGTCTTATAAATAAAAACGGAATTCCCGATCTTGATTTTTTGCGCGGATTTGCGGCACTTGATATGCCCAAAATACTGATCTGTCACCATCCTGAATATTATGAGAAATATATAAGGGAGCTTCCCATAGATATTATCGTAAGCGGACACGCTCACGGCGGTCAATGGCGCATATTCGGACAGGGAATTTATGCTCCTGGACAAGGACTTTTTCCTAAATATACGTCGGGTGTGCACGAAAACCGACTTGTGATAAGCAAGGGCTTAAGACTTACTTTTCTTCCACCCAGAATATTCAATCCACGTGAGGTGGTTATAATCGATGTTGAAGGTAAAAATAAAAAATAAGGAATTAAAATTATGAAAAAATTTTCAGCTATTCTGTTATCGATCATATTAATATTTTCTTTGTTCGGCTGTAATAAGAATGACGGAGAGGAGAGTGTTAAGCTCTTGGCGGATAAAACTCCCGCAGAACTCTACGCCGAAGCTATTCAGTACATAAAGTCACTAACAAATTATGAAATAGTTATTGAGAGCCTTTATAAAACTACGAATGAAGGTGTTGAGGAGAGTGATCCTGCCGTTACGCTCTATAGATCTTCGGGCGACAGCTTTTATTATAATTATGCGGCTACCGATTACGAAGAATTCTTTTTGCATGACGGAACTAAGCTGTATAAGGATATTAACGGTGAAAAAGAACAGATAGAGGTCACGTTTTCCGACTTTATGACAGAGTGGGGCAGTATTACCGATAACGGAATGTTAATAGATTTACCCGAATCTAAATTTGCCGATCAGCTTTTCTTGGTTGACGGAGATTCTTATAAGCTTGAGTTTATAATAACTGTCGAAGAATATACAGAGCTTGTCGGTGGAAATATCACAGAGCCTGCAGCTTATCAGGTGTATTTTGATAAAGACGGTACAGTGACGGGTTTTTCGAGAAGTATGAAATATAATTATGAGGGATCTATTCCCGTTCAGGACGATATAATAGTTTATATAAAAAATGTCGGTAAGGTTGAAAAAATATTGCCTCCCGATGATGTTGATTCTTACAGGATCCCATTGAAAGCCGATGAGATAGATCTTAGCGAGATCAAGGATATCACAAAGTTTGTAGCTTGTGAGGAAGCAACAGATTACGTTCTTTTCACATTTAAAACCGATGCAAAGGTGAAAATTGATGAGAACAATACTGCTGACGGATATGAAGCAAGGCTGTTGATACGTCTTTTCCCAAAGGTAGCTCCCAAAACGGTAGAAGCGTTTAAAAAATTTGTTGCAGAAGGCTTTTATAACGGAAATATAATCGATTTTATAGCAAAGGTCGAAAATAGTTATTCTGTAGTACAGCTTGGAAATAAAGAAGAAAAAAGCGAGAGTGAAGAAGGCGCCGAGACCGAAGAGGATACAGATATATATATTAACGGTGAATTTACTCAAAACGGATTTACAAATAATCTTTCCCATAAGAGAGGCGTTTTAGCCGCTATGCGTACAAATAGCTACGAAACAGCGATGAACTATTTGTTTATGTGTCAGGCTGATTCTACAGATCTGGACGGTAACTATACAACATTTGGCTATATCGTTCACGGAATAGAGCATCTTGATGTACTTGCAGGTGTTGAAATTGATGAAGAGGGGAAGCCGAAAACCGATGTTGTTCTTACATCGGTAAGCTTTGTAAAGGAAAATACATAATAAAAAGCAGGGGGGCTGCGTCATTTAGCGCAGAACAAAAACACACGAAATAAAAATAAATAAAAATCAGCTTAAACCGTGAAAACAAGCATGGTTTAAGCTGTTTTTTGTAGGAATTTTCGAGAAAAATCTCTCAAATTCCATTTTTATGTGTGTTTTTTAGCCGCGCTTTGGCCCTCTGGCGTACCTTTGTACGCCGACGAGAACCAAATCACGACTTCTGCATCTGAATGACTCAGCCCCCTTGTTTTTGTATTAAATGAAATAAAAATGTAAATGCTAATTTATATTGATCACAGTAAACTGTAATCGAGAGGATTAGTATGAAAAAACAAAAAGGGATATTAGGCATTTATTGCAAGTATATAAAACGGGGACTTGACGTTTTGTTTTCGTTGATATTAATTATCTTGCTTATTCCTGCGATGCTTATAATATCTGTAGCAATAAAAATTGATTCACGTGGAAAGGTAATATTCAAGCAAAAAAGATGCGGTCGCAAAATGAAGGTGTTTACCTGCTATAAATTCCGAACAATGTTCAGCGAAACACCGAAGAGTATTCCCGCAAAGGATCTCGAAGATCCGCAAAAATACGTTACAAGAGTAGGAAGATTTTTGCGCAGAAGCAGCCTGGATGAGCTGCCACAGCTTTTTAATGTTTTGTTGGGGGATATGAGCCTTGTAGGTCCAAGACCGTTGATATGTGAGGAAACAGAGGTACACCGTATACGTAACGATGCGGGGATATATGCGTTGAGACCGGGACTTACGGGACTCGCACAGGTTAAAGGCAGAAATCTTTTGTGTGACAGCGAAAAAATAGAAAATGATATAATGTATCTCGATAACGTTAAAATGAGGCTTGATATAAAAATTATAGCTTTGACTATGGGATGTGTATTTGTAGGAAAGGGCATATACTGTCAAGAGAATATAAAAAAATAGAAAAGCATATAATTAAAAAAAGCTGATAACGGAGAGCCGCAAAATATGAAAAAATATAGGACTTTATTTCTTTTGATCCTCGCACTCTTTCTTGTATTCAGTTCTTGCGAGAACGAAAAAAAGAGCTGCGAGGAGCTCTTACTTATCGCCGCAGAATACGGAATAGATAATTACAGCGAGAATGGATATATGTTTTTGAAATCTGCCGATGAGAGCAGCAGCTTTTATATGTCAGAAATGCAAAAAAGAACTCTTTATAGCGAAAGATTCTTAACAGCGCTTAACGGAGTTAAGGATTATGCTTGCTTTTTGTCATCGGCAGATCCCTATGAAATAGCAATTTTTGAGTGCTATTCAAGGGATGAAACCGATGAAATACTTAAAATGTGTTATGAACGTGCAGACGTACTTAAAGTTGGACTGAGGTTTACAAAATGGGAGGAAGCAAGTAAGTGGATAAATCTTTTTACATATAGAAAATATGTGATTTTTATATTTACCGAATCTGCGGAGTTAAACGATGCAATAGAAGATATTTTAATAAAATCGCTCAAATGATCAAAAAAGAGTGTATATCCAATATATCACACCGTAAATTGCGCCCGAAAGAGTACCGTATAAAATTACAGGGCCTGAAACGGTAAAAATTTTAGTTCCCACACCGAGAACATATCCTTCTGAACGTGCATCAATAGCGGATGAAGAAACGGCGTTAGCGAATCCGGTTATAGGAACGAGGGTTCCCGCACCTGCGTGTTTTGCTATTTTATCGTAAATTCCTAATCCCGTTAATAATACCGATATAAAAATAAGAGTTATCGAGGTAAGCGTCGGAACAATTGAAGAGGGAATAGCAGAGAATGAAGAATAGAGCATCGAAAGAAGCTCGCCCAAAAGACAGATAGATCCGCCTATTAAAAATGCAAATAAACAGTTCTTTAAAAGCGGAGAGCGTTTTGCGTGCGCATCTGCATATTTTTTGTATTGTTTTTTGTCAATATTCATAGGATTACCTCATAAAAAATATTCTTTATTTTTTAGTAGTTTTTACGTAAAATAAAAAAATTATGCTTTTTGCTTTACTTTTAATGATTTTTGGTATATAATAAATAAAGAATGTGTACGGAGGTGCGTTATGTCTCAATGGAACAGTTTTTGTAAAAAGGTAAAAAGTGCAGCGGGAAAGGCGGTCAAGAAGACCGAAGAGGTTGCGGATACTGCGGCAAAATATATAAGACTTCATCAAATAGATTCAAAGCTTTCCGACCGCTATGAGGTGCTGGGCAGACTTACCTATAAACAGTTGAAAACAGGTGAGTCGCAGGCTGAACGAATAGCGATGTATATTGAATCTATCGATAAGCTGAGAGAGGATAGAAAAGCGCTTCAGGCAGAGATAGATGAAGATAAAGCAAAAAAAGAAGCAAGAGAAAACGAAGCTTTGGAAGAAGCTCAGGATAAAGACGGAGAATGATATGAAAATTGCATTGATAGCACACGATAAGAAAAAGGATGATATAATAGAGCTTGCAAAGAAATATAAGGATGTTCTTGCAAAATATGAACTTTACGCAACAGGAACAACGGGAACGCTCATAATGGGTGAAACTGCTTTGCCTATCCATAGAATGAAGAGCGGACCTCTTGGCGGAGATCAGCAGATAGGTGCTATGCTCGCAAACGGCGAGCTTGGACTTATAATTTTTCTTCGCGATCCGCTTACGGCACAACCGCATGAGCCGGATGTTTCGGCACTTCTCAGACTTTGTGATGTTCAGTCGATACCGCTTGCAACAAATGTAAGCTCGGCAACGGTTATGCTTGAGGCGTTGAAAAACGGTACTTTTATTTGATTACTTATCTTGTTAATGGTGTGAATAGAAATAGGTAAGACCAAAGTTGTTGCCGCTTGTAAGAGTTTAACTGACATGTTTTTGAAAAAAATAAAAAAATAAAAAAGTTTTTTTAAAAAACTATTGACAATTTCAAGAAAGTGTAGTATAATACCAATGTTGCGCAAGCGACAAGGTTTATATGCGAGAGTGGCGGAACTGGCAGACGCGCACGTTTGAGGGGCGTGTGGTTACACCGTACGGGTTCAAGTCCCGTTTCTCGCACCAAAATAATAGACGGCATATTTCGATATGCCGTCTATTATTTTTGCGAATTTTTAAAAAACGGGGCTTGAAGGGGAGCGGTAGTGAATGACAACACAGTGTGTTGTCAGAGCCGCGGAAGACCGAGGAGCGTAGCAAAGCCGAAATCAAAACTCGGCTTTGCGTCGCAGCGACGAGACCAAGTCCCGTTTCTCGCACCAGTCGGCAGTGCCGACAGCCAAACGTCGCTGTCTGTGCTGCCGTTTGTTTTTTGTTTGCACCCGACAGTATAGCTTTGGTAAATATTTCTACCAAAATAATAGACGGCATATTTCGATATGCCGTCTATTATTTTTGCGAATTAAAAAAAACGGGGCTTGAAGGGGAGCGGTATTAAAGGGGGGTATCGAGAGTTAAAATCAATGTTTGTGTTGTTTTTAATTAACTTATTTGGCTGGTAGAGAAAAGTATATTAGTAAAAATAAAAAAGTTTTAATTTTTTTAAAAAATGTATTGACAAAGCTATTTTAATATGTTATAATAATCAAGCGCTTGAAGGTTAAGCGATATGGCGGAGTAGCTCAGTTGGCTAGAGTAACCGGTTCATACCCGGTCGGTCGTGGGTTCAAGTCCAACCTCCGCTACCATATGGCCCGTTGGTCAAGCGGCTAAGACACCGCCCTTTCACGGCGGTAACGGGAGTTCGATTCTCCCACG
>CALAXC010000188.1 GCA_937894775.1 uncultured Clostridia bacterium | reverse complement strand
GTTTTATCCCACGCCGGGCAAGTTCCTCTGCCACATATCCGGTCAAACGGCGGTTGTCATCGACGGTAAAAGATCGTTTTTCTGCAAGTATATCGGCGATCAATTCGCAGCCGGATCGGGATATACAGCGGATGGTTGCCTGCAAATTGCCCGGCAGATCCAATATAAGATCGCAGCCTTTGCCGGTAACGCGGTTAAGCCGGTAAGCTCCGGCAAAGAGCTTGCCGATGGCACTTGCCGGATCGACCCGGATGCAGGCGACGACCAGCGAACAATTCATCGCTTCGGCGGCGTTGGAAAAAGCCGGGCGGGAGCTTTCCGCCGCCGAAAAGCGGATAGCCGACGAGGAGGGGAAGCTCGAAGCTCTTGACCGGGATGGCGTACAGAGATCCCGAAACGCGGCGGAGAAACGCCGAGGCGATCTCGGGAGCCTTCGTGAACGCATCAACGGCATCACCGCAAAAACGATCAAACTCAAAGACTTGACGCTCCGTGCGGGTGACGGTTTCCAGGCTCTCTATGCTTACGGGGAGGAAAACTGCAAACTGAAACGCGATCTGAGCGGATTCGTGGATCCCGGCTGGAACTCCTGGGATTATTACCGCTGGACGGTCACGGAAAAAGAGGTGTTGAAAAACGCTGAATTCATCGCCCGTGATCCCGTTTTGAGCAAACACGTCAACGGGGAACTTAACTTTAAGCATTAGGTTTTCCTGTTTCCAATCTACGTCCGTAATAAAGTCTATACGAGGACTTACGTCCGATAAAAGTATCGTTTGCTTTAAAGACGAATCCATAAATTTCCTATATACTCTTATTCCCTTTTTGCTACCCAAATCTACAAATTCGCACTTTTTCAAATTGTTTAAAGGGTATGCTTTTTCCGTGTAAAAATCACGGATTTCCCAAGCGTCGTACTCTATCGAAACGTTTTCGTAAACTGTCAAAACGTTGCCCTTTTGGTTGGGTTTTAAAACTTCTCTGCCGTTTATTATATCATAAATACTGACGATTTCATAGTTATCGTCAAATTTTATGCGGAAAAATTTGTTTTCTAAAATTTTATCAGCCACTTTTACCGAGCATACGTTATTTCTTCTCTCCGCAACTGCAAAGCCGTACGCAGGTGCTTTTGCCATAACGTATTTTTCACCTTGTAAAAGGTCGGAATTAACCTTGAACGGTTGCATATTGAACACGATCTCACCCGATTTTGCTTTTTGGGCAATTTGAGTTACTATCTTATCGCGCAACGCTTCGCCTTTTGAAAACAACTTTTTATAAATAGCATCAGTATCGTCGTACACCTCTTTTATCGACGAACCGGGAAGAACGTCGTGGAATTGAAGAGTTAATATCTCTTCCCACATCTTTTCAAGTTCCGCATAAGCCTTGCGCTTGTTATCAAGGTCTTTTTTCAACATAAGTCTTTTGAGTGCCATCTACTGTTCTCCTTTTAGTTTTGTGCGCAGTTCAGAACGCCAAGCCTGTTTTTCACGCTCCATTACGTTCCTGTAGTCTGCTTCTCTTGCGCTTATACTCGTTTCAGCATAAGCAGGGAAAGTGCAACAGCTTACCTCGTAGAGTTTGACTTTCTCGATTGTCCAATGAATGTTGACACCATCACGTACTTCGGATTCCGCTAAAATGTCAAAGCCGAATGAGCATTGGTCTACATCCCCACGCTGGACTCTTGCATACAAGTTCATAGCATCTTGGTCGTTCGGATTGAGCAAGATGCTACCCCACAAGCCGTGCGAGTCCTCACGCAGTTCCAGCGTTCCCGCTTTATTGCGTCCCAACACATACATAGTTTCGTGGTCAATCAAGGCACGAATATCACCGCCAAGGGTTTCACTGAATGCGCCCTCTGCAATTGATTCGCTCATCACCTCATTGATCTGGTAGTTGCTATTAAAAACGGCGAAGTAGCCTTCAATACGCTTTTCTTCGCCGTCTTCCCTCGTCTTAAATTCTGATGCTATTGTTCGCATCTGTCTTATTGCTCTGTCCTGCATATCTTTTCCCTCACTTTGCAATTCTTTGCGTCATCAGTTTGGTAATATTTCATAGATACAGCGCAATAACGAACAAACAAGCAAGGTTCTTTCGTGTGCTTGCACCATATCTGTTTGACTTTTTTACCTTTAAGTTCACACTCGTTACAAACCATCATAGTTATTCACCCTGTAACAGCTTTTTCTGGTCGCCAAGTTTTTCCGTTGGTATGTAGTTCTCTAACATAACAAGCTGGTCAAGACCTTCCCTTGGACTCATTCCTATTTGATCTCGTACCTCGTTACCATCGACTACACCCTGTTTTCGCAGTTCGCCAAATACATCCGCTATGGTTCTTAAATCCCAATCCATTATTGAACGGATATTGAACTTAACGTACCATTTAGGATTGAGTATCAGCTTTTTCGTAAGTTCCTGCTCGATCTCTTCCGCTACGATCCTAACAGTATTTGAAATAAAAGCGTTCCAAGCGTCTTTATCATATTCGCCGACACCTAAAACAAAAGGCGGTACACCCATAATTGATGCCACCGTCCTTTTATCTATTTCTACTGTATCTGATATAGCCAAGTCCGCAAGGCTTAACGGCTTCACCGTAGTTACGTCAAACTGTTCAGCAGGTATCAGCCAAGGCTCCCCAACACCAGAAGATTGTACATAATCCTTTAGTAGCTTTTCCCTGCCCTCTGGACTTGAGAATTCATCTGTCATTGCATCGACTTTGACTATGATAGACGGTTTCCACTTGCTCGACATAAATCCGTTGGTGGTCTGTGTTGCCTGTTTCAAGTTGTTTGCGATCTCTCTCAACAGTACCGTTGTGCCTTTACCCATCCAAGGGTACATCTTATCTGGATTATCGACAAAGTGTAGTACCTCGTTTGGATCATATTGCTTGCCATCAATTACAACATAGTAGTTTCTGAAATCTGTGGCACTTGGCACAAACGAAACACGAAAAGAAGATACAGGCTCAATGGAAGTGATATAACCCCTTGAAGTGTAGACCTTTGCAACAGAATTACCTTTGCCATACAACAGCAAGTTCATAACAATTGCTTCCATCCACGTTCTGCGAGTCATATTCTTGTTAGGTTCAATATCCAACTTTCTTGATAGTTCGTTGAATATCCTGTAATCTCCGTTTTCGCCGTTTTCCATCAACATAATCGGCATTGATGAAATGAGTGAAGCGATCTTTCTGCAAGCTGTGAAAATTTCGGGATTATCAGCCAACGATGTATACCCAGAACATTTTAGTTCTGTATCATCACTGACCAAGAAGCCAACCACGCTGTTACTTTTTGTCGTGGTGGCTTTTACGTTCCCAATTTTGTTGCCACCTCTAATAAAATCCATTAGGCTCATT
>CALAXC010000187.1 GCA_937894775.1 uncultured Clostridia bacterium | reverse complement strand
AGGGCGTCGCCCTGAGAACCTACCACCTTTTGAAAAAGGTGGACGAAAACTTTCCATCTGGGTTTGTGCGAACATTGTGCGTTGATTGTTAGATTGGCTGTCGGCTCAGCCGACCTTTTTCGTCTATGACAGCTAAAATCCATTCACTGCACAATGTACTCGCGGTTAAATTTTAAAGGGTTGCCAAAGCAACCCTTTAATAACTTCAATTATTCTGCGTCAGCGGGAGCTTCAACAGCCTCTTCGGTTGCTTCTTCTGCAACCTCTTCAGCTGCGGCTTCGTCGAGAAGCGCTCTGATAGAAAGGCTGATCTTCTGATTCTCTTCGTCAATAGCGATGATCTTAACGTCAACTACCTGACCGAGCTCGAGAACATCTGCAGGCTTGCCGATCTTCTGCTGAGAGATCTGGGAAATGTGGATAAGTCCGTCAACTCCGTCAACGATCTCTGCAAATGCTCCGAAGGGCATAAGGCTTACTATCTTGACAGAAACTACGTCACCTACTGCATAGTTGGCTTTGAAAATGTTCCAGGGATTTGTGTCCTCTGTCTTGTAACCGAGAGAGATTCTCTTCTTCTCTGCGTCAAACTGCTTAACGAAAACAGTGATCTCCTGTCCTATTGTGAGAACAGATGCGGGAGAAGCGATAGGCTTCCAGGAAAGCTCGGATTTATGTACCATTCCGTCAACACCGCCAAGGTCGATAAATGCACCGAAAGCGGTCATGCTCTTAACGGTACCTGTGTATACCTTGCCTTCTTCGATGTTGCTCCAGAATTCGTTTTCAATTGCGCGTCTGCGCTCTCTGTCTACAACACGGATAGAACCGATAGCTCTGTTGCCCTTGATCTCGATGATCTTGAGGCTTACCTCGTCACCCTTGATAGAGTTGAGATCGCCATCCTTGCGAACGCCTGTCTGAGAAGCGGGAACAAATATCTTGTTTGCGCCAACGAGAACGTTTACGCCGCCTTTTACAACGTCGATAACTTTACCTGTAAGGATCTCGCCGCTCTCACAAGCATCAGCGATTCTTTGCCAGTTCTTAGCCGAGTCAACTGCTTTCTTGGAAAGCTCTGCAATACCGTCAACGTCGCTAAGACGCCAGATGCGTGCTTCGATCGTGTCGCCCTTTTTGTAAAGCTCGGTGAGCTTTATCGAGGGATCGTCAGAAATGTTTTCCGGCTTGATAAAACCGGTAACCTGAGCACCGAGATCAAGCTGGATCTCTGCGTCGGATACTGACGTAACTATACCTGTAACTATATCTCCTTTATTTAATGTTTTTGTCGTCTTAAGTGATTCGTCGAGCAATGCTTCAAAATTTTCAATCTTTTCGCTCATTTTGTTGTGTACCTCCTGAATTACGCTAAGCGGAGTAGACGCCCCCGCCGCGATGCCCAATTTTGTGTGGGCGTTTAATATTAAATTATAACCCGAAAGCTCGTCGGCTTGCTCTATCCAATAAGTTTCGGGACAATTTCGTTTGCAAACGGAATAAAGCTTTGCGGTGTTAGAACTCTCTTTACCGCCTATAACTATCATAACGTCAGATTCCATAGAGAGCCTTTCGGCATCCTTTTGACGTTCTTCCGTAACACTACATATTGTATCAAAAATTAATGAATTTGTACAGTGGTTTTTAAAAATTTTAAGACTTTTTTTCCATTCTGCCAAATTTTGAGTTGTTTGTGATGCTAAAATTACCGTTTTGTTGGCTATTTTGACGAAATAACCTTTTTCCGCCAGCTCTAAAAGCTCGTCTGCTGAATTAAAAGTTGCTTTTTCGTAATCGAAGCAGCTCATTATTCCTATGACCTCGGGATGATCGCTTTTGCCGAAAAGCAAAAAAGCATTTTCGGGGGCGGAATATTTTTTAGCTATCAAGTGTATCTTTTTTACGTACGGACAAGTGCAATCGATAAATGAGAAAAATTTATTTTCTTCTGCGAGTGCTTCAAGCTTTTTTTCGGTTTGAACGGGAATACCGTGCGCTCTTACGATGACCGTTACGCGAGAGCCTTCGGTAGCGCTTTTTGCTAAGGAATCAAGCTCCTGCTCGGTAGTTATCAGTATTCCTTTTTCCTTTAGTCCGTTGTTGAATACGTTGTTATGTATGAGGGTTCCGAGAGTGTATATGCGTTCGCCCGAAAGCTTGCTTGAAAAACGTTCCTCAAGCGTATCGACCGCACGCTTTACTCCAAAACAGAAGCCTGCGTTTTTTGCGACGGTTATCATTATTTGCTGCCGTCCTTGTTTTTCTTATTCTTTTTATTCTTTTTATCGGCGCGTTCCTTTTCAAAGTTCTCACCGAGAGTGCATACCTTGTCGAACACTATATCGGTTATTCTGATATATTCTCCGTTAGCTTCGGCATCGTAACCGAGTGAAGCAAAGGGTATCTTTTCACCGATTATAACGTAAGTCCTTCTGAAAAGTCTGAACTTGTTATTTTTTCGGTAGATGTAGCAGGGAACTATATCCGCGCCTGTTTTTGTAGCTATGAGCGCCATACCGTTTTTCGTTTTTGTGGTTCTCGGATCTTCCGAGTAACGGTGTCCCTGCGGAAAGATACCAAAGCAGCTTCCGCTTTCGATGGTGGTTATGGCTTTTTTAACCGCTCCTACGTCATTCGAAGCACGGTCAACGGGAAAAGCACCGAAAAGCTTGATGATACCCGAAAGAACGGGAATCTTGAAAAGCTCTTTTTTTGCCATAAAATAGACCTGATTTTTGCGGAATGCATAGCTCAGCGCAATAGGATCGGTTGCCGAGGCGTGGTTTGCGCAGATTATATAACCGTTGTCATCGGGCTCGTTTTCTCTGTTTATTACTTTTATGTTAAACAAAAAACCTATAATGCCCGACAGAAGCGGATATATTATGCGGTATGCGAGACTTCCGTTTCTTTTGGGCTTTTTTTGCGGTTTTTGGCTTTTTTTCACGTATTTTATCCTCCGCAGCGTTGATTTACTATATCTAATACGGCATCTACCGTTTCGTCAAAGGTGAGATCGCTGTTGTCAAGCAATATTGCATCTTCGGCAGGCTTTGCGGGAGCTATTTTTCTGGAGCTGTCCTGCGTGTCGCGTTCGTTCATTTCAGCGAGAACGTCCTCGTATCTTACCGACTGACCTCTTGCGCAAAGCTCGTCGTATCTTCTTTTTGCTCTGCATTCTGCTGATGCTGTAAGAAAGATCTTTACGTCGGCATTGGGAAGGATGACCGTTCCGATATCTCTTCCGTCCATTATCACGCTGTTCGTTCTTGCTATCTGCTTTTGAGTTTCAAGCAAAAATGCGCGTACAGAGGGAATTGCCGAAACGTGAGATGCGTACATCGAAAGCTCGGGAGTGCGGATCTCGTCCTTGTGGTCGACTCCGTTAAGATAGATGACCTGCGCACCGTTTTCGTATTTTACTTCTATATTGATCTCGGGAAGAAGCTCGGTAACGGCTGCCGCATTTTTAGGATCTGTATTTTTTGATTTTACAAAAAGACCTACAGTTCTGTAAAGCGCTCCCGTGTCAACATAAAGTATGTCAAGCTTTTTAGCTACCGCCTTTGAAAGCGAGCTTTTTCCTGCGCCTCCGGGACCGTCTATCGCGATGTTGATGATCTTTTTCATTTTTCAGCTCCTTGTATTTTTAAAAATTGTTTTGTTAAAAATTATTGCCACGCCGCCGACTGACCTGCGAGTCTGCCGGTTGCAAATGCTATCTGAAGATTAAATCCGCCCGTGTAAGCATCGACGTCTATGACCTCGCCCGCAAAGTAAAGCCCTTTGCATTTTTTTGACTCCATCGTTTTCGGATCTATTTCCTTTACCGAAACACCGCCCTTTGTGATTATTGCTTCCTCGAGTGGGCGGAAGCCTGTAAGCTGAAGCTTCAGCGAACGAATAACGTTGATTATCGCTTTGCGTTCTTCCTTTGTTATCGAATTTATCTTCTTGCGTTCATCGATGCCCGAAAGAGAAATGACTATCGGTATCAGCTTTTGCGGAAGAAGATCGTCAAGCGCATTTATAAGATCCTTGTTTGAATACTTGGCAAAGTCGGAAAGAATACGCGCGTCAAGTGTTTTTTCGTCGAGCGCGGGCTTGAGATCTATCTGCGCCTCATATTTTCCCGATGCGATATCGGGGACGTGCGAGGATGCCGAAAGCACCATAGGTCCGGTTATGCCGAAATGTGTGAACATCATTTCGCCAAAGTCGGAATAGACCTCTTTTTTGAGTGTTTTATCAAATATTTTAAGTGTTACGTTCCTTAAGGAAAGTCCTTGAAGCGAGGGACAGAGCTTACCTGCGCAGACTATTGGAACGAGCGAAGGGAGCAGGGGCGTTACTGTGTGTCCCGCTACCTTTGCAAATTTATATCCGTCCCCGTCAGAGCCTGTCCGAGAGTAGGATCGTCCACCCGTGCAGACGATAACAGCATCGGCTGTATATTCTTTACGTGAGGTCACAATACCCTTTACTGTTTCCTGCTCGATAACGAGTGAGAGGACTTTTTCGTTTCTTATATCGACTCCTCGCGAGCGGCACGCCGAAACGAGTGCTTTTACTATGTCCTCGGCTTTATCCGATACGGGAAAAACTCTTTTTCCGCGTTCGGTCTTCAGCGGTACGCCTTCGCTCTCAAAAAAATCCTTTGTATCCTGCGTTGAAAAGCAATTCAGCGCACTGTAGAGAAATCTTGGATTTGTGGGAACGTTCTGAAGGAACTCTTCGTTTGAGCAGTCATTGGTAACGTTGCATCTGCCTTTACCCGTGATGCGAAGTTTTTTTCCGCAACGGTCATTTTTTTCAAAAAGGATAACGTCAGCGCCGTTTTCTGCGGCACTTATGGCGGCGAGAAGTCCTGCCGCTCCTCCGCCGATAACGAGTACCTTATTAGTATCCATTAAGCACTCCTTTTAGCTTTATAAAGGTGTAATTATCTGTTTGTGTCGTATACGTTATATTCTTCCCAGATCTTTTCGAGTTGATGAAGTCTTATTCTGAGCTCGTCCTGCTTTTTTCTTGACACTGCGACCACGAGCGCGTTTATTACACTGAGCGGAGCTACAAGAGAGTCGGCAAATGACGCCATATCGCTTCGCGCGATAAGAAGCTCGTTTGCGGACTGAGCTATGGGAGAGGACGGGCTGTCGGTAAGCGCTATAACGTTTGCGTTTCTTGTTGCGGCAAAGCTTACTGCCGATATAAGCTTTTTGGAATATCTCGGAAAGCTTATGGCAACAAGTGTATCGCCCTCGGAAATATTCATTATCTGTGTATATACCTCGTCTATCGAGCTTGCGTCAACGAGCTTTACGTTATCGAATATCATTCTTAATGAATGATTGAGCGAGCTTGCCAAAACAGCGGAAGAACCGAAGCCGACGATATAGATACTGTTTGCCTTGACAAGTGCGTTGACTGCTAAATCAAATGCGTTGCGATCGATCTCGTCTATCGTTCTTTTGAGTTTATCTATGTCGAAGTTAAGGACCTTTGAAAGCACGTCACCGTCACCGATAAGGTTATTTGTAACGTCCATACGCTGAAATGATGTAAGGCGGATACGGACTATTTCCTGGAGTGAGTGCTGAAATTCGGGGTATCCTTCAAAGCCGAGCTCAAGCGCGAAACGGACTACCGTTGATTCTGAAATATTTACGGTAGAGCCGAGCTTTGATGCGGTCATATAAGCGGCTTTGTCATAGTTTTCGAGTATATATTTTGAAATAAGCTTCTGGCTTTTCGAAAACTTGGGCATATTTTCTTCGATTTCTTTTAAAAGATTTCTTGCCATCTTAGGTATTTCCTTTGGATATTATTAAAAATAATTACATATATTATATACCAAAGCGCCCGAAAAGTCAAGGTTTGCGCAGGCGATTTTAAAAAAATAAAAAAGCATTGACAAAACCGAAAAAAGGTAGTATAATATTCAGTGTTGATGTTATATTCGGAGGCATAGCTCAGTTGGTTAGAGTACTTGCTTGACATGCAAGGGGTCGCAGATTCGAGTTCTGCTGTCTCCACCAGAAAAAAGCACACATTGTCGGTAGACAAATGTGTGCTTTTTTCAACTAAATCCGCCTTCGGCGGAAGAAATACCGTAATGGTGCACC
>CALAXC010000186.1 GCA_937894775.1 uncultured Clostridia bacterium | reverse complement strand
AAAAGAAAAAAATGCTTTTTACTTCTGAATCGGTAACCGAAGGACATCCCGATAAGGTATGCGATAAAATATCCGATGCGATTCTCGATAATATAATTGCGCAGGATCCTATGTCGCGTGTTGCGTGCGAAACATTCTGCACTACTGATACGGTAAACGTTATGGGTGAGATAACAACGACGGCAAAGTTTGACGTAGAAAAGATCGTAAGAGCTACCGTTAAAGAGATTGGATATACCGATAAAAATATCGGCTTTGATTTTGAAAGCTGTAAGATCACAAGCTATATTCACGAGCAGTCACCCGATATAGCACTCGGTGTTGATAAATCTCTCGAGGCGAAAATGGGCGAGGGCGATGGTCTTGATACAGGTGCAGGTGACCAGGGAATTATGTTTGGTTATGCTTGTAACGAAACAGAGGAGCTTTTGCCGCTTCCTATTTCACTTGCTCATAAGCTTGCTATCCGTCTTACCGAAGTAAGAAAGAACGGAAGCTTTGATTATCTTCGTCCCGACGGAAAGACTCAGGTGACTGTAGAATACGTTGATGGAAAGCCTGCAAGAGTTGATGCGGTAGTTATCTCTACTCAGCATAGCGCTGACGTATCGCTTGATACGATAAGAGCTGATATGATCGCAAACGTTATAAAGCCTATAATTCCCGAATCGCTTATCGATGATGATACAAAGATATATGTAAATCCTACGGGACGTTTTGTAGTAGGCGGTCCCGCGGGTGATACGGGACTTACGGGAAGAAAGATCATTGTTGATACATACGGCGGATATTCGCGTCACGGCGGCGGAGCTTTTTCGGGTAAAGACCCGACAAAAGTTGACCGTTCGGCTTCTTATGCGGCAAGATATGTTGCTAAAAATATAGTTGCGGCAGGACTTGCGGATAAGTGTGAGCTTCAACTTGCTTATGCTATCGGTGTTGCAAAGCCTGTATCGGTAATGGTCGATACTTTTGGAACGGGTAAGGTTGCTGAGGCTGAAATTGCCGAGGCGGTAAGTAAATATTTTGATTTCAGACCTGCGGCAATAATCAAGCATTTTGATCTTCGCAGACCGATATATTCGCAGACTGCGGCATACGGCCACGTAGGAAGAGAGGATATTGATCTTCCTTGGGAAAAGACCGATCTTGCTGCAAAGCTTCGCAGCGAATTTAATATTTGATCTGACTGTAGCGCAAGGGTTAGTCTCGGTTTAACTGAGCGCCCCTGCGCTTTTTAAATATTTTTGAAAGGAGAAAGCAAATGGAGTTTGGAGCGCGTGATAATTACGGACTTGAAAAGCTTGAGGGTACGGTAGAGCAGATAGTTTTTTGCAACGAAGAAAACGGTTATACAGTTTGTGATATGTCACTTGAAGAGGATATGGTGACGGTATGCGGAATAATGCCGATGCTGAATGAAGGCGATCATCTTTGCGTGTACGGAAAATGGGTGCATAATCCTAAATACGGACGTCAGTTTTCGGTAGAGCAGTATGAACGTGTAATGCCTGCTGATACGGCTTCGATACTTCGTTATCTTTCTTCAAGAGCCATAAAAGGAATAGGCCCTAAAACGGCGGTGAAAATAGTTGAAGCATTCGGTGAGGATAGCTTTGACGTTATTGAAAATCATCCCGATTGGCTTGCGGATTCGATAAAGGGTATCTCGCTTAAAATGGCGAAAGCGGCTTCCGAAAGCTTTAAAGAGCAAGCAGGCATCCGAAGCGCTATGATGTTTTTCAGGGATTATTTCGGTGCGGCAACCACGGTTAAAATATATAAGCATTGGGGAAGCGCTGCGGTCGATGTTGCAAAGAAAAATCCTTATAGACTTTGTAACGAGATCGAAGGAATAGGCTTTGAAAGAGCTGATGCGCTTGCATCGGGAATAGGAATGCAGAACGATAATTTTGATCGCGTAATGAGCGGTATACATTACGTTTTGCAAAAAAATGCTTCTCAAAACGGGCACGTCTGTTTGCCGAGAGATATGCTTAAAGAAAGCGCGGCTGAACTTTTAGGTGTTTCGGAAGAGGCTTGCGAGCAGGGAATAGTTGAGCTTTTGCGAAGCGAAAAGCTTAAATATATTCTCAAAGACGGTGTGCAGCTGATATATACCAAAAAGGATTACGAAGAAGAAAAATATATATCGCAAAAGCTTGTTATGCTCGATAAGATGTGCGCATCGGTAGATGTTCGAGATATAGGCCGATTTATAGAGGGTGAGGAAAAACGCTCGGGAATAAAATACGCATCGCTTCAAAAGGATGCGATATCCGATGCTTTGCGTTACGGTGTTATGGTGCTTACGGGAGGTCCCGGAACGGGAAAAACTACCGTTGTAAGAGCGCTTATAAGAATATTCGATATGATGGGCTTCAGTATTGCTCTTTCCGCACCTACGGGAAGAGCGGCAAAGCGATTGTCTGAAGCGACGTCGTACGAGGCAAAGACGGTTCACCGTTTGCTTGAAATGGGATATGAGAGTGACGGCAGAGCTGTGTTTAAAAGAAACGAATTCGATCTTCTCGACGAAGATGTGATCATAGTAGACGAGGCATCGATGCTTGATAATTCGCTTATTTGCGCACTCTTAAAGGCGATAAAGCCCGGCGCAAGGTTGGTTATTATCGGCGATGCAGATCAGCTACCGTCTGTCGGATCGGGAAACGTTCTTCACGATATTATAGAAAGCGATCGATTTGCGGTCGTATGTCTTACCGAGATATTCCGTCAGGCTCAGCAAAGTCTTATAATAAGAAATGCTCACGCAGTAAATAACGGACAAATGCCTGAGCTTTCAATAAAAAATAACGATTTCTTCTTTTTAAAACGCGACGATGACCGTTCTATTGCAATAACGGTTACCGACCTTTGTAAAAACCGTTTGCCAAAGGCTTACGGGGAAATGGCGAAAAACGGTATTCAGGTCATTTGCGCCTCGCGAAAGGGTGAGGGCGGAACTGAAAATCTTAATATAATACTTCAATCTGCACTTAATCCGCCTCACAAAGCGAAGCGGGAATATAAATTCAGAGAAAAGATATTCCGCGAGGGTGACAGAGTAATGCAGACGAGAAATAATTATGATATAATGTGGGAAAGAACGACCGACGGTAAAGAGGGGTACGGAATTTTCAACGGAGATATAGGTACGGTTATTTCTATAGATGAAAATGAAGGCGCTATGGAGATACTTTTTGATGACAGACGTGTGGCGTACGATCTTTCTATGCTTGAGGATATAGAACACGCCTATGCGATAACGGTGCATAAGAGTCAGGGCAGTGAGTATCCTATCGTTGTAATGCCTATGTGCAGCGCACCGCATATGCTTCACACAAGAAATCTTCTTTATACGGCAATAACGAGAGCGCAAAATATGGTTATTCTCGTCGGCAGGGAGGATATAATCGAGGAAATGGTAAACAATAACCGTCAGACACTCCGTTATACAGGACTTTCAAAGAGGCTTTGCACAAAATGAGAGAAGAGCTAAGAAGGATACTTTTTGTTCATAAGTGCGTGGGTTGTAATAAGATACTTGAAGAAAAAGAATTTAACGAAGCATTTTGCGAAAAGTGTAAAAAGAAATATCTTTTGGCTAAAATGGATATATGCCCCGAATGCGCGCTTCCTGCCGAAGAATGTGGGTGTAAACCGATATTGCTTAAAAAAGATAATATTATTTCGTTAAGAAAGCTTTTCTTTTACCGTGTTGACAAAGCTTATGAGCCACAGAACAAGCTTGTTTATTTTTTGAAACGGAGAAAAAGCAAAAGAGTGCTTTGCGCTCTTGCAAAAGATCTGTCACAGCTTTTAAAAAATGAGCTTGAGAGATATGACAGTATTGATACCCCTGTTATAGTCAGTGTTCCGCGTTCGAAAAGCGCTATAGGTAAGCATGGCTTTGATCACGCTGCTTTGATATGTAAAGAGCTTTCAAAGGTCAGTAAAATAGAATATCTTGAAATATTAAAGAGGCGCCGCGGCGGTAAGGCTCAAAAGAAGCTGACGGCAGGCGAGCGAAGAAAAAATATAAGCAATCTTATTTACACCGATGCAGACGCAAAAACACAGATCTCGGGTAGATGCGTTCTGCTTTTTGATGACGTAGTTACTACGGGAGCAAGTATGTCGGCGTGCGTATCGGCACTTAAAAAGTGCGGAGCGGAAAATATTATATGCTTTGCTATCGCAAGTGATATCAAGAGTTCATAAAAGTCTTAATAAACTATTGCATTTTTTGGATTTTCATAGTATAATGTATGTGTATTGTTATCGAAAGGAGGAAGACTATGGGATTATTCAAGCCAAAACAGATCTTTTCAAGAGATATAGGAATAGACCTTGGTACGGCTACCGTTCTTGTTTTTGTTGAAGGCAAGGGCATAGTATTAAATGAGCCTTCCTTTGTAGCTATCGATACATCGATGGATCAGATAACTAAAATAGGTAAGGACGCTCAGGCTATGCTTGGCAGAAATCCCGCTAATATTGAGATCGTTCGTCCTCTTAAAGACGGTGTTATCAGTAAATATGAGGTAACACAAAAAATGATACAGTATTTTTACCGTCGCGCGTGCGGAGGTTCTATCGTTCATCCGAGAATGATAATCTGTGTTCCTACAGGAATAAGCGAGGTAGAGGAGCGCGCGGTAATAGATGCGGGTATTCAGGCGGGAGCAAGAAAAACTTATCTTGTTGAAGAACCCGTGGCGGCAGCTCTTGGAGCAGGAGTTGATATTTTAGGACCTGTCGGTCATATGGTAGTTGATATCGGTGGCGGAACTACCGATATTGCGGTAATATCGCTTGGCGGTGTGGTCGTTTCTCAGTCTATAAAGATCGCGGGTGACAAATTTGATGAGGCTATTGCGAGATATGTAAGAAGAAAGCATAATGTTGCAATAGGCGAACGCACAGCGGAAAAGATAAAAATGCAGATCGGGGCTGTCTACGAGCATAAGGATGCGATGACGATGGACGTGCGAGGCAGATGTCTTATTCAGGGACTTCCTAAGAATGTTACACTCACTTCCAAAGAAATGCTTGAGGCGATGATGGAGCCTATTTCTGCTATTCTTGATGCTATTTGTTCGGTAGTGGAACATACTCCGCCCGAGCTTATGGGAGATATACTTAAAAACGGAATACTTCTTGCAGGCGGCGGAAGTATGCTTATGGGTCTTGATAAGCTTATTGAGGACGTAACGGGAATCAAAACGCGTATGGCAAAGGATCCGATAAAGTGTGTGGCGCTCGGTACGGGTAAGCTTCTCAGCTTGCTTGACAGTTTTCCTGACGGTGGAAGGATCGATCTTTCAAGGTATAGAGGAAGACGTTGAAAAATATAAATATAATGATATTATTTTTGAGGTTGGCGCTTTTGCCAGCCTCAAATAAATTTAGAGGTGTGTATGCTTGCTGAAGGATTTAAGTACAGAGGTCTTATTAAGTATTTTGAGGAGATATCGGCAATACCGAGAGCTACCTTTTCGGAAGAAAGAATAGCTGAATATATATATGATTTTGCAAAGGAGAGAGGGCTTTTTGCTATAAAGGATCCTTATAATAACGTTTTTGTAAGGCTTCCCGCAAGTCAGGGCAGAGAGAATGAAAATGCTCTTCTGTTGCAGGGACATACCGATATGGTTTGCGAAAAGAACGCTGATTCTGATCATGATTTTGATAACGACGGTATCGACCTTTACGAAAGTGACGGATATATAAGAGCGCGCGGAACAACACTCGGCGCTGATAACGGAGTTGCTGTTGCGATAATGCTTTATATACTCGACGGTGCGGAGGGAAATATTAAAAGTCATCCTACAATAGAATGTTTGTTTACCGCATCGGAAGAAAAGGGTATGATAGGCGCATCTAATTTTGATTACAGTATAGTTACAGCTGCTTCTATGATAAATATGGATAGCGCAGACGAGCGGGAAATAATAGTCGGTTGTGCGGGCGCGCAAAGAGATGACCTTCGGATAAAGCTTGAGTGCGAGTCTTTGGATATGCCGACGGCAAAGCTAAGTGTTAAAGGACTTTTTGGCGGTCATTCGGGCGAGGATATCGATAAGCGCAGAGCGAATGCAAATAAGCTTATGGGCAGGGTGCTTAATTCACTTTCTGCAAAGTATGATTTCAGATTGGTTTATTTGCTTGGCGGAAACAGGCATAATGCGATACCGCGTGAATGTGAGGCGGTTATTGCTTCTTGCGAGCTTGAAAGTATAAAACAAGAAGTAAAGCTTTTAGAAAAAGAAATAGCCTCTGAGCTTTCGGCTTCAGACGCTAACTTTAACTTAACTTTCGATCATTGCACTTCGGAATATGAGTTGATGATTTCCAAGAAAGATACTGAAAAGATCGTATTTTTGATGTCTACTGTAGCAGACGGTGTGTTGAAAATGTGCGAAAACATCGATGGAGTAGTTGAGTTTTCAAGAAATTTGGGAGTTGTTTGCGTTGACACGAAAAAGAAAGAGGCTAACTTGGTGTTTATGGCTCGTTCTTCTAAGGATACGCAGATAAAGGCTTCGAATGAAGAGATAGATGCTTATGCCAAAATACTTGGAATAGATCATATTTTGTCAAATGCTTATCCTGCGTGGGAGCCGAGTAAAGAATCTGAACTTTGCGGTGTTTATTCCGAGTGTTATAGAGAATGCTTTGGCGAGGAGTGTAGAAAAAATGTTATACACGCAGGTCTTGAATGTGCTATAATAAAACAGCTTTGCCCCGCACTTGACATAATATCCTGCGGAGCATTGGTGCTTGATCTTCATTCTCCCGATGAAGCATTGAACATAGCTTCGTTTGAAAGATTTTTCACATTGATAGCAAAAATTTTGGAGAAAAAGATTTAAACAAAAAAACTGTGTTTATAGGATTGTACCCTAAAGGACAGTTTTTGGAAATACGGCATATCTCGAAAGGGGTATGCCGTATTTGCGTTTGTGTCTACAAATGCAGTGCTTGTCAGAAAAATCGATAAGTCATGGATGAACATAAAAAGGCTCCCTCGTGTAAAGGAAGCCTTTTAGCGATTAACGCTTCAACATTTGGCAATAAATTG
>CALAXC010000185.1 GCA_937894775.1 uncultured Clostridia bacterium | reverse complement strand
GCCGCGACACTGTCGGGAATACTCTCCGTGCAGTCCTCTTTCAAGTATTTCTGCGCCGCTACAAGACATCTGCCCATCTCATCGTGGACACGCATTTTCGTATTCAGGATCTCTTCCTCGCGGGTAACTGCAACCATATTGGAAGAAAGCTGTTTTAACTGTGCCTGCACCTTGTAAAGCTGCGCGTTTTCTTCCTGCAGTTCTATGCGGTTTTTCTGAAGCTGGGTTACATCCAGCGCGATGTACTCCGTATAAACATATCCGTCTTCATAAACAATATTACGCTTTTCCAGCTGCCATACACAGCCATCGGACAGTGTAAATATCTTGCCGCTTTTTTCCGCTCCCTCTATCGGTATAAAGTCCTCCGAAAGACAATTTTGCAAATCGTCGACAAACTGAATATCTTTACCACTGACCGCAAAAGAAAAGCTGTGCATTGCACGGTTGCAAAGTACAGGAATCCCAATTTCATTAAAAAAGCATACACCGGTAGGCAGGTTATCAAAGGCTTCTTTAATGGATGTGTTATTGATTGTCTTACGGTTTTTGGTTTCGCTGAGAAGAAACCAAGCACCCAAGGCTATGGACAACACTGTGACGAGCATCAGCACCAAATAAGGAACGTGCAGATGCAAGCCTTGCTCGGCTCCGGTGATACGGCTGTCAAGCTGCATTAAAACGTACAGCGTTGCGTTCAGTAACAGCAGCGCACCCATACCGATCATTTTCGGCAATTTGCATTTCCGCTTGAACAGCAGAATAAATCCTGCCGCAAGAAAGATTACGGCAAACTGGCTGATAACGAGCAGAACGATCTGCCAAACAGAGCTTGCCTGATAAAAACAAGTCATCATCTGCCGTCACCTCCTTCGATCCTGAAGGATATGGTGTAACAGCCTTCATCCGACACGCTTACCGATATTTCATCTGTTTGAAGCCCGGTTAGATCAAATTCACACACAGCATCAATACAAGCATAATAACAATTATCACGGTAGAAGAAACGGGCAAGCAGGTTGCTGAGTCCGTCAAATGCGTTTTCCACCACGTATTCATAAAAGTCTAAAAGCCTCATCGCTACGTTTGCGGGAAGGTCTTTTTCAAGCTGCACCGAAAAAGCAGAGCTTACGCCTGCAAGCTGTAGATTTTTCACCATTTCCTTAAGGCTTAGGTTCAGCTCTTCCTCTTTAATAATGCCGTCCTGTTCGTTTACCAAAATCAAGTTGTAACGGCGTTTCAGGTAGGCACCTACCACGACAATGCGGCGAAGCAGTTCTCTCTTTTCCTTTGGATCGTCGGTTGCGGTCAGCTTTTTCAGCCAATCGTTAAGCAAATCGATCTGATGCGCCGTTTGCTTATGAAGCTCGTCGTGCAGACGGTTCTTCTCCGCAAGAGTACGGATCTTTTTGGTCATTCGATAATTCTGCATAGAAACGGCATTTGAGCCTTCCAGCTCGGTGCGTATTTCTTCCAGCTCATCAAGAACCTCAATAAGCTCGGACACATCCTCCTGCCACAAGGTATGACCGCCACCGATCTCAGAGCCTGACAAGCGAATACCGCCGTCAAGCATAACGTGACCGTACTCGGTTTCTCTCATTTGCTCTTCAGTGAGAGGCAAAGCATCATCCGAGCGATAATGAACTGTGTAGGCGTTATCCACAACAACAACGCCAAGACCGGAATATTTGAGCAGCTCGTCATAGCGGCTGTTAGACTGAATGAGTCCTGTTTTGATACAGCTCTCCCAAATAGCAACCACCGTAAAGCAAAGGGCGGCGGTCATTTCGATAAAGCTGAACACATCGCTGTCAACCAAATACAGCAAGGTATATAAAACGCCGATCCCCAGCATTGCCATAGGCAGCCATATCATTTTTTTCGTTCCGGGAATACGACAGCGTCTGAGCAGTTGCCAAATCATCAACGCAATGCAGAAGAAGATCCACACCACGGCGGCATAGTATAAAAAGCTGCGCTGATAAGCGTCCCATCCGATCTCATAGCCAAGGTGGAAACGAAACGCCCACTGGTGCAGGTCGTTGGTCAGGATACCGACGATCAGTGCCACCGAAGGGATATACAGCAGATGCAATTTCTTAGGCAGGCGGTAATCCTCCGGCTTGCCGATATATTTCGCCGCCATCAGACAGACCTGCGGAATGAGGATCATACCGATATAATAGGCATACCAGCACCACTGTCCGATGGGAAATACATAATGAAATACGGTATGTCTGAGCGTTCTCATAAGCATCCACAGCGTCATAATTCCAACGAGAGCCACAAGATAACGCCGTAACGGTCTGCTTATTATACGGTCATATACGGATACGCCCCAGAACACAAGAATACCAAGATATATCGTTATGATAACCATATGAGATACCACGTACATTATGGCAGAGGTATTCATCGTGATCACACGGACGAAGTTCGCAAATAAAAGCAAAAAAACAGCCAACAATATATTGATCTGATATGACCGTGCTCTGCCACCGCTTGTTATAAGACCCTGTCGCTGCATAGAACGGTAAATTGCCAGTATCAGGCATTCGGTCAATATATAGGACACCGAAAGCCATTCAAAGC
>CALAXC010000184.1 GCA_937894775.1 uncultured Clostridia bacterium | reverse complement strand
TTCCCGTGGTTTTAGCTCCTCGTCTTAATAAATGGGACGTTGAAAAGCAGAATACGGTTGTGCGCGGACAGGTGATCCTCAAGGGAGGGTATGAGGCTGATATTGCAGCGGTCAACAGACTGATAGAAGCCTTTCCAAGCGAAGCATCGTTTGCTGAAAAGAAGGATTCAATGGCACGTTATGCAGAGAACAGTATACGTGGAAAAACCTTTGGGATCAGCTATGTTGGTAAAATGGACTGGTGCGGTCTTGAGCGCTATGTTGAAGATCTGCATGCATTCATCGGTGAGAAGCATATCAAAAACATGTTGCTCGTCGAGGTAATGACGGTTGGAGAGGATTTTTCTTTAACCTTTATGCAAAGTGGCAAAGGCAAAAAATATATAAATGCTTTTGTGGAGGAGATACGTTCACTTCACATTCCGGTCAGTGTTGTTGGCGAGGAAAGATATTCTCTATGTAATACCGATTTCAATTATAAAACGATGAAAGAAGGATAAAAATATGTCACTTGAAATCGCACTGATGATTGTTGGTTTTTTGATTGTAATAGTCGGCATTGTATCCGGCATAACGAGTATTTGGCTCGTAATTAAGTATTATCGTTTTAACCGTAGGGAAAACAGCCTTGGACTAACGGGTATTGAGGTTGCAAGAAAAATCCTTGATGATAACGGTCTTGAGCACATTAAGGTCAAGAGAACAGGCTCGCTTCTATTCGGTAACAGCTATAGCCATTATTTTAAAAAAGTACGTCTCAGAGGTCTGATCCGTCACGAGAAAAGCTTGACCTCTATGGGAATGGGTGCACAAAAGGCAGCCCTTGCAATCCTTGATAAAGAAGGCGACGAGGATATGAAAAAGCGTGTACGTCTCGTGCCGTTGGTTACGTTCGGTCCCTTTGCCTTTATTCCCTTGATTTTGATTGGCGCATTGCTTGATTTCTTCGTATTTAGTGGAAGCGGCGTATGCACTCTCGTACTTGGAGCAATCGGACTTCTGTTTTACGTATATTCTGTTGTACTTTCGGTTCTGACACTGAAGACGGAAAAGAAAGCTCAGAACAGAGCATATGAAATTTTGGAACGGGATTATCACGTTACCGATGACGAGCTTTCTGCACTGAAAGAGCTATTCCACCTTTACAACATTCAATACATTAATGATATTATTCTTTCTTCACTTGAACTGCTTTATACTGCACTTGAAATTGCAATTGCAGTTAAGGGAAATGTGGATAATTGATATCTCGGATAGACGCAAATAGCTATTTAGTCAATGTGATTTAAGCGTTTGATTTTAACGATTAAGGAGAGGAGTGGAATAAAGTGATACTGACGATTAAAGCTATATATGTTACTTTGCAGGTAGCGCCTATACTTGCGCTTTTGATTATCCTGCCTCATACGATAATAAATTATTCAAGGCAAAAGCGGATCAACGTCAGATGGGAAACGTATATTTATAGTTTTGTGCTGTATCTGATTTGTGCCTATTTTATGACGATGCTTCCTTTGCCCTCCGAGGGATATTTTGATGTTATACCGCCACTTAGAGAGCAGGTTCAGTTGGTTCCGTTCAATTGCTTTTTCGAAACCAATCTTTTGTACTCTCCTGTTGCGTCTGCAATCATTATCTTTAATCTCATTTTGACTATTCCGCTCGGTCTCTTTTTAAGATTTTTGTTTAAGTTCAAATTTGTAAAGACTATGCTTACGGGATTTGCTTTCTCACTTCTTTGTGAGATTACTCAGCTTACGGGCTTGTTCTTTATCTATCCTGCACCATATAGGATTTTTGATGTTGATGATTTGATCATTAACACACTCGGTGCTGTAGTGGGATATTTGATATTCCCATTGATTTCTCGTTTGTTTCCCAAAGCAGAGGATGGCTCACATCAGGTTACGGTGGGAAGTGAAGCATCATTTTTTCAGAGGTGTGCAGCAACTGTCAGTGATATTGTTATAATTTTTATTATGTCTGTATTTCTGATTGCTTGTATACCGCCCGTTCGCACAATACTTGTGGCAGATGATACTCTGTTCCGAATTCCGATATTTTTGGGTATATTTATTGTTGTCGGGGCATTGTATTCGTTTGTCTTGGCAGAACATATGCTTGGATACAAGCTGACAGGTCTTAGGCTTTTGCAAAAAGGCGGCAAAAAGATTTCGCGTCTTAGAGTTTCTATGAGATCTGTTCTTATTTATTCTTTGGTGGTTGGTATACCGCTTGGAGTAACCTTCCTTTTGAGTTTGAATACCGAGTATGCGGGAATTCTCAGCGTCTTGTGGGTATTGATCGGCGCAATATTGATGGTATGTGCCTCGGCACTTATTCTTGAAATGATGTTTAATGCGGTAACACACGGTTCGTCTATGATATACGACCGAATTTTCAATACATATGTGGCGTATTCAAAAAGCAGAAATAGCTCAGTGTTTGGTATTCGTGTTATAGATATTCGCATGCTTGAAGCTGAAAATATTGATATACTTTCTGATGAAATTTATCATACACTTCTGGATATGAAGGTTCCTCACGAATCAGCAACAAGGGTAAGGCTCATGGCAGAGGGGGTAATGCTTGACTGGGTAGAGCAGGGACTTGCTGGAACACCTTGTGAACTTAGACTTGATAAACGTTACAAAGGAAATGCTCTTATGTTGAGTGTCTCGGGAGAGGATAAAACGAACGATCAGCTCTCCGGTAGCTATACAGAGATGCTTAAGGGCCTTGACCTCAGCCTCACCACCTATTACGCGGCAGAGAAGAACATCTGCAATATTATAGTCCCATAAACAAATCGTACACATTATAAAAGGAGCTTAGAAATGAAAAACAAAATTATAGCTATGATCATTTGCGTAGTGCTGATAGTAGGCATTATGCCCGTATCAGCATTCGCACAGAGCAGCGACGACATCGTTATTCTTTATGAAAACGACGTGCATTGCGCAGTAGAGGGTTATTCAAAGCTTGCTGCAATGAAAAATGAGCTATTGGAAACCCACACAAATGTAGGTGTTGTTTCTGTCGGTGATTTTGTCCAAGGCGGAACGTTGGGTGCTGTATCCAAGGGCGAGTACATAGTAAATCTGATGAACAAGGTTGGCTATGATGCGATTGCTCTCGGCAACCATGAGTTTGACTATCAGCTTCCTCGTCTTAACGAGCTGAATGCTATGTCGAACA
>CALAXC010000183.1 GCA_937894775.1 uncultured Clostridia bacterium | reverse complement strand
GCGTGATAGGCTTGTCGGGTGTAAGTATGATTCCGACGTACTTGGATGTATTAAGGTGAGCGCAAGGAACGTATGAGAGATTCTCAACGAACTTAAACGCTACCTTTTCGGTGGGAGCCTCACCCGAAACAAGAGACTTGATGTTGTAATATCTGATGTTTTCAAGCTCGGGAGCACCGAATACCTCTCTGTCATTGGTGAGCACTGTGCCTTCCGCATTAACAGTACCCGTGCTGCAACCAACGTACTTGCCGTCAACAAACGCGTAAAGCTTGCCACTTTCGGTCTCGTATCTAAGGGCTACGTTGTATGTGCTGATATCGCCAACGGGGAATCTTGTGGAAAGCTTTGTTCCGTCACCCAACATAAGGTTGCCCTTGCTATTGATAAGAAGGTATGCCGTGCCGTTGTAGCTTACAAGCGGTACGTATCCGTCGAACTTACCAATATTGGCTGCTCTTACGTTTACGTCAACAGAGATCCAGTATGCCGAAGCGTCGATTTCTGTATTCGCGGTCTTTCCAACCTCGCCCATCGCCTCATAGATGTGAGGTGTGGAATCGTAGTAGGAAGCGACAGCCTCGTCCACGCAAGCCATACCGCACTTAGCGCAGTTGTAGCGCACCTCGAAGGTGTTAACGTCGAAGTAATCAATTGTTGTCTTGGAATTTACAACGAAGGTGTGTCCGTCCTGGCAGACGTAAGCTCCGATGCCGTAGTTGGAATCAAGCGCAAGCTCAGCAAGCTTGATGTCTGTAAGGCTGAGAGTCGCAACATTGTCGTTGCCAAGCACCAGCTCATAAGCCTGAGCGGCGTCTATCGCAACTGTGCGTGTAGCGCAATATTTTCCATTGAAATAGTAATTGATGCTATACTTTCCGTCAACCTTGATAACACTCATTGTAATGTTAGTCTCGGTTGCGCCGAGCGTTCCTACGCTAAGTCCCGAGCTATCCCTGACAATACCGTCAGCGCCAAGGACAAGGAGATCTACGATCTCACCGTCAGCGGGAACAAGTGCCGCGAAGGGATAATTGCCCGTGTAAGCAGAAGTGTCGGTAAGTGTAGCGTACATGGAGATCCAAACAGGAGTCTCGCTATTGATAAGCTCGGAAAGAGTAGCAACAGTAGTTGCAACACCGTATACGGGAGGAATTGTAGTAACAACATCATCCGCAGGATCATCGTAAAGGTTTGTCTTTATACCCTCGGTGATCTTTCTCTCACAGATAGAGCAGGTATACGTGAGCTGAACGGTCGTCTTATCCGCGCCCAATACAAGTGCTGTATTTTCGGGAAGCGCGGTATGAGCGTGACCGTCATCACCGCCAACGAAGCTGAGATTGCTATCAGCTCCGAGAACAACAAGTGCCATGCGGTCAAAGTGATAGTTACCCAAATTGCCGCCTGCTACCTTGATGTCAGCCGCAAGATTGTCTACCGTGCCCTTACCGATGCAAGCTCTTTCGTAGTATACATAGTAAGTGGATGTGGAAATATCAAACTTAATAGCGAAAGGCATGTAAGTGTAGTTGGTAAGAACCGCGTCGGTCTTAACGCCGCCAACGGCAATATTACCTACGCTGTCTATCGCCACAAGGTCGGTATCGCCTATGGAGATAAGCGCGCGAGGAGTGGAGCTTTCGGGATACTTGTTCACCTTAACGCTTGCAAGCAACCAGAAATCCTTTTCCGCAGTGCTCATATCGTACTCGGACACAGGAAGCACAACTGTTTCCTCTGTCACGCTGTACTTAGGATTGATAGCGTCCTTAAGTACCTCTTCGATACCCGCGGTCACATTCGCGCCGCAGTAGCACGTATATTCATAGCCAACCTTATTGTCGGCAAGCATGTAGAGTCTCGTTGCCGCAAGCTCATCCTTGCTCAATGCACCGTCTTTATCCGCTATTGTCCCAAGCATTGCCGCTATTTCGGGGCTATACTTTTGATCCGACTCGTTATCTATTTGAGGATCAACAAGCATCGGATTGTCTCGCGTATACCAATCACGGATAGGTCTAAAGATTTCCCTTACAGCGTTAGGAGTGCGTATATTGCCTCTAAATTTCAGCGTGCTGAGCTTTTCGATAGAGTCCTTGAATGCATCAGCCCTGTACTGCGTTGCATTGAGAAATGTGCCTTTTTTCTCATTGGGATGCAATCTCGAAATGCGGAGCGCCTTTGCCGGCAGGAATGTGACTCTGCCGAGCCTGTTCTGACGCAGGAATTCGATCGCTTTTTTACCGTCTTCTTCCGCCGGAACAACGACGTTCTGCGTTGCGCTGCCAAGAGCCGCTTCGATCGCCGTTTCATACTGCTGCGGAACATGGATCAATTCTGCCAATGTGCCGTAAAGCGTGAAATCATTTCTGCCTGCAGAGCGTTTCATCAGGTTGCGGACGCTGTCCGAATAACCCTGATAATCATCTGCCATTTCCTGCAGAGCATTTCTTCTCGTCGTATTCTGTGCAACCTCCGATTCGTTTCTGCGGATCTCTGTTAAAAGCTCGTTCTTTTTCTTCGCACAGCCATCGGCGATCACTTCTTTATCACGCACTTCCGTGGCGAGTTCTCTGCCTTTTTCGTTGATCTCGCCGATCTTTTCCGTATGAACGGCGATCTGCTGATCATCCTTATCGACTTCCGCCAAAATAGCCTTTGCTCTTTCTTCAAACTCTTCCTTGCGCAGCGCATAGTTCTGCTCATCGGATTCGAGCCTTGAAAGTTCCTGTCTGAGTTCGGAGACTTTGTTTAAGAGTGCGAGCTGTCTGTTTTTCTGCTCGTTTATCTGTGAATAGCGGAGTCCCTGTTCGAGTTCGGCGTTATAGCGCTTCTTTTCCGCTTCGTCGATCCTGTTTTCGGTATCTTCAAGCTGTTTTTCAAGCTGAATTTTCCTGTCTGCAGCTGCTTTGCCGCTTTCCGCAAGCTCTTTCATATGCTGCTCACGGTTTTCCATACGCAGACGCAGGCTTTCCGTTTCAGCGGCAGCGTTATTTCTGCGCTCGGTTTCGAGGTTCAATTCGCCGCGCAGCTTTTCGGTATATTCTCTTGCCTCGGTGATCTTTTCGGAAAGTTCTTCGATCTGTTTTTCGAGGGCGAGCTGCCTTTCGCGGAGTTCCGCAGCTTCACCGGAAGCATCACCGAATTTTTCTTTCAGATCGGCAAGTTCAAGCTCTGCATCTTCGAGTTCTGCCTTGAAGCGTTCGATCGAAGCGGCATAGCGCTCATACTGCATGAGGAAAAGATTGACCTCAAGCGTTTTCAGCTTGGCGGAATATTCCGAAAAGAGCTTAGCCTGTTTTGCCTGCTCTTCAAGCGGACCCATCTGTCCCTCAAGCTCCGATAAAATATCCTGCACACGGGTCAGGTTATCTTCGGTTCGCCTGAGTTTGCTTTCGGTCTCTTCTTTTCTGAAGCGATATTTCGCAACACCGGCAGCTTCTTCAAAGACTTTTCTTCTCTGGAGCGGTTTGCTGCTCAGAATCTCGTCGATCCTGCCCTGACCGATGATGGAATAACCCTCTTTGCCGATGCCGGTATCTTTCATCAGTTCAACGATATCGCGCAGACGAACGGACTGCCCGTTGATCGTATATTCGCTTTCACCGCCGCGGTAGAGCTTTCTGCCGATGGCGACTTCGCTGTAATCCGTACCGAAACGGCCGTCTTCATTATCAAAAAGCAGCTTAACGGCACAGTAACCCCTTCTCTGGCGCGTATCCGTTCCGCCGAAAATGACATCTTCCATTTTCTTTCCGCGAAGGCTGCGGCTGTTCTGTTCGCCCAATACCCAGCGGATGGCATCTGCAATATTGCTCTTGCCGCTTCCGTTCGGCCCGACGATGCCTGTGATTCCTTTATTTACTTCCAGGACGGTTTTATTCGCAAAGGATTTGAACCCGTCTATCTCGATTCTTTTTAAAAGCAATGCTTAACTCCCGCACATAATTACTCATTTTAATTATACCACAAGGAACGGAAACTGTCACATAAAGCTTCAGAAAATGATAAATTTTAGCAAAATTTACATAAAAAAACAGCAACTTATAAAAAGTTGCTGTAATTTTTCAATATTTAGTCGATCGGTCTGATCTCTTTGTTGGCATTCTTCATTTTGTTGCGAAGGATGCGGATGCTTTCCGAATCCATTCCCTTTTCGCCGCAACACTCGATGTTGGCGATGAGCCTGTCGAGGTAGCCAAGGAGCTGTGCAAGCTCTTCTTCGCTGAAGCCTGTCTGCATACGTTCATCATAACCGGCCATTGCTTCGCCCCATTTTTCGGAAAGGGCAGCGCCTGTTTCTGTTGCAGAAACGGTATTGTTGCGCAGATTGTTTTCATCGACCTTCTTTGTAATGAGACCGGATTTCTGCATTCTCTTTGTAGATGTTGCAATGGATGCCGGTGTAACCATCAGGGCATCTGCGATCTGCTTCTGTGTGCAGCCATCATGTTCGATAACATATTCCAGAATCGGCATCTGGCCATGATATACACCTACCTGCTTTGCCATTTCATAGAAACGCAGACGACGCAGGATTTCAATTTTCTCTAATCGCGACACGATTTCTCGGAATTTCACTTTTAACCTCCATACAATCCTTTTAGATACCTAAAAATAAAAAACATACCACGTATGAATTAAACTATCCTGTATAATCAATTCTATACTATTTTTGTGGAAATTACAATACATTTTTTCATTGTTATTAATTAACATTTTAAGAACAATTTTTAACAACTTGAAATAAAAGCGCTTATTGTGTATAATCAAAAAAAAGCATTGGAGCCGCTATGGATAAGAAAAAAATCATCGTACTGCTCGTCGCCGTCTTTATTACGGCAGCAGCGGCATCTTCCTTTATCACCTATAAACTGACAAAAAACAACGAGGTCAACGATATTTATATCCCTGAGAGCGAATATGACCGCTTCCTTTCTTATTTTGAAATGGAAGACATCCGCAGCCTGATCGGCGAATACAGCCTCACGGAAGCTGACCGCGAAACGTTGATCAACGGCGCAAAAAACGGCATGGTTTCCGCGCTTGGCGATGGATACAGCCGTTATTACCCCGAAGAGCTTTTCAGACTCCTCGATGACGGTGCAGACGGCAGCAACATCGTTATGGGTGCAGCCCTTAAAAAAGACCCTAAAACCGGCTGCTGCGTGATCACAAAGGTTTACCCCGATTCGCCCGCATCGGAAGCAGGACTCAGCGAAGGCGAACTGATTTCCAGGATCGGCGACTACCCGACAGCTTATATGGAGCTTGATGAAGCGATCCTTCGTCTGCGCGGTCAGGACGGCACGGAAATTTCCATCTCCGTTTTACGCGAAGAAGGCGAAACGCCCGTTACCCTTGCAAGAAAAACAAGCTCTTACGAAGTCGTTTTCACAGATGTTCCCGCAGAAGGCATCGGCTTTGTCGAGATCTTCGAATTTTCCCAGAACAGCGCAGATCAGCTTGATAAAGCAATCTCGCAGCTCAAAAAAGAAGGCATTACAAAGCTTATCATCGATTTACGAGGAACAAACGGCGGTTTTGCAAGTCAGGCGATCGAATCGGCAGATTTCTTCCTGACAGGCGGCACGATCGCAAGATCTCAGGGCAAAGAAGAAAACACATGGACTGCTGATAAAGAGCAGAGCTTTGAAGGAGAGATCATCCTCCTCATCGATGGCGAGACAGCCGGCGCTGCAGAGATCTTTATCGCAGCTCTTGGAAACCGCGCAGAAACCATCGGCGAAAAGACCGCAGGAAAAGTTCCCGTCTTCTCCTATGTGCAGCTCCCCAATTCAGGCAACGGCCTCAAAATCGTTTCGGGATATTACACAATGCCCGATGGCAGCGCAATCGAAGGCAAAGGGATCGCACCGGATTACCTCCGCACAGGCGGCAGCGGCGGCAGTCTTGAAACCGATGCACAGCTGCAGGCAGCGCTTGAACTCCTCGGCACAGAAGCATAAAACGAAAATACAAAAAGCGAGCAGAAACAAACTGCCCGCTTTTATTTTTTATATTATGCTCAGAATAAAGAGCACAGCGATCGCCGGAATCCCGAAAAGCCCCGTTAAAATGCAGGAAAATGCATTGATGGGAATATCCAGCCCCAAATAATTCAGAAGCGCCAAGGCGCAGGCTCCCAGAATCGAATTGAGCGCAAGCTTCAGCAATTTCCGCAAGGGAAACAGCAAAAGCCAGCCCAACAGGAAGAGAACGAGAAGCCCCAACGCAAAAAATAAGATCAATGTCGGTTCAAGCAATATCTTCAAAACCATTCACCCCGAAAACAGCACTTGCTCTATTTTATGCCGTATCTGAGCGAATTATCCTTTTTCATTTTTGATCAGAATGCCGTTCTGCCTTCAAGTGCTTTCCTGAGTGTTACGGAATCTGTATATTCCAGCTCACTGCCGACGGGAACACCATGTGCGATTCGCGTGATCTTAACGCCGAATTCCGCAAGCTGACGCGAAATATAGACAGCCGTCGCTTCGCCTTCAACATCAGGGTTCGTTGCCAGGATAACTTCCTTGACGCCGCCTTTTCTGACGCGTTCCAAAAGCTCGGGAATGCGGATATCCTCCGGCCCAACGCCATGCAGCGGCGAAATAGCTCCGCCTAAAACATGATAAACACCGCGGTATTCCTGTACCTTTTCCAATGCCCATACATCTCTGGGGTCTTTGACAACGCAGACAACGCTGTGATCTCTCGTTTCATCGGCACAAATGGAACAGGTATCTTCATCCGTCAGGTTTCCGCAGATATCGCAGTAACGGATGGCAAGCCTTGCACGATACATATCCTGTGCAAATTCCTTGACCTCTTCCGGCGGCATATTGATGACATAATAAGCAAGACGCATCGCCGACTTCGGGCCGATACCCGGAAGCGATGCGAATTTTTCCTGTAATGTGAGCAGCGGCTCGATCCCTGCCATTTAGACAAGACCTCCGAGGTTCATGCCGCCTGTGACCTTGTTCATCTCTCTTGCCATCAAAGCATCCGCTTCGTTCAGCGCTTCGTTGACAGCCGCAACGATGATATCCTGAAGCATTTCAACATCATCCGGGTCAACCGCATCGGGAGAGATCACGATATCAAGGATCTGTTTTTTGCCGTTTGACACAACTTTGACAGCACCGACGCCAGCCGTTGCTTCGACCTGCATTTCGCCGGCTTCTTCCTGTACTTTCTGCATCTGCTGCTGCAGTCTCTGTGCCTGCATCATCATCTGCTGCATATTGCCGCCGCCGGGGAAACCGCCGAATCCGCCTCTTTTTGCCATATTTCAAGTTCCTTTCTTGTTTTTAAGTTTT